>PWEO01000060.1 GCA_003553525.1 Clostridiaceae bacterium | reverse complement strand
CTGAAACCGAAGAAAATGCTCGGGGGATTTTTTATGAAGTCGCAGGAGGAGAAAGTACTGTGTATTTGCTAGGCTCTATCCATGTGGGAGAAGAAGAATTGTATCCCTTACATAGTTCGGTAGAGGAGGCTTTTGAAGCTTCCGACGTATTGGTAATGGAAATCGATTTGGATAGTCTTAACGAAATGGCTGTAGCTCAGGAAATGATGGAATATGCTATGTATGAGGACGGAACCACCATGGGGGATGAAATCCCGGAAGAAACCTTTGATAAATTGTTAGCCTATGCAGAACCCTTAGGTATTGGAGAAGAGATTCTTGAACTTTTTAGACCCTGGTACGGCACCATGCTACTTACGGAAATTGCGGTAGAGGAGTCCGGTCTATCTCAGGAGTATGGAGTAGAACAGTATTTTCTCGATAAGAAGGGAGATCGTGAGGTCATAGGTATTGAAGAAGTAAGAGATCAACTCCTGCCGTTTACTCTGCTTTCCCGGGAGTCTCAACAGCTATATTTAGAGGAAACTTTAGCAGAGATGGAAAATATGGAAGACCAGCTGCGGGAGATGATTGATTACTGGAGGAAAGGGAATTTAGAATACTTCGAAGCCCTACGAAGAGAAAGCATTGAAGGTGTTGGGACTGAATCTTATCAACGGGCTCAAATGGCTTTGCTGGATGACCGGGATCAAAATATGGCGGAGAAAATCCAAGAGCTTCTGGAAAATGATCAGGAGCAGACGTATTTCATCGTAGTGGGTTCTCTGCATCTTGTGGGAGAGAACAGCATCCCCTATAATTTAGAAGGAATGGGTTATCAGTTGGAACTGGGATACTAGAGATGAATTTTAATGAAAGACTCAAACATAAAGTTTCAAACACTTAGGAAAAGTCGCCATAATATAATAAAAGCGGCTTTTTTCTTATGGGGATATAAATAAGTTAAAGACTCGAAGAAATCCTTTCAATATATTCTGAAAACATTTATAATGAAAATGATACTGGGAAAAGCCACGTTGCAGGCCAGGTCGAATAAAGTAAAAAGACGATGAAGCTTGAGGAAGATGAGTGGAATAGAAGAAAACCGAAATCGATGCTGCAAAATAAAATGAATCAGAAAGGAAGGGTACGAATGGGTAAAATCGATATAAACAGTGATATAGGCGAAAGTTTCGGAGTATATCAACTGGGTATGGATGAAGAAATCTTACAATACGTAAGTTCTGTAAATATTGCTTGTGGTTGGCACGGAGGCGATCCGATGGTAATGAAAAAAACTGTGGAGCTGGCTGTAAAGCATGGGGTGGAAATTGGAGCTCATCCGGGGCTGCCGGACCTAATGGGTTTTGGTCGAAGAGTAATGAATATTACTTCTGAAGAAGCAAAAGCCTATATGATGTATCAGATAGGAGCCTTGAAAGCCTTTGTAGAGGCAGCGGATGCTACAATGCAGCATGTAAAACCCCATGGAGCTCTATATAATATGGCGGCAAAGGATCGAACGCTTTCCCTGGCCATAGCGGAAGCCGTAAAAGTTGTGGATCCGGATTTGGTCCTGGTGGGACTTTCCAGCAGCTATCTTGTCGAAGCCGGAGAAGAGGTAGGACTAAAAGTAGCTCGGGAAGTATTTGCAGATAGGGCGTATAGCAGGGACGGAAGTTTGGTTCCAAGAAGTGAGAAAGGCGCCATGATTGAGGATGAGGATCTGGCCGTAAGACGGGTTGTTCGAATGATTAAAGAAGACAAAGTTAAAGCCATAACAGGAGAAGATATTACTCTTAGAGGAGATACGATTTGTGTTCATGGGGACAACAAAAAGGCCTTGGAGTTTGTTAAAAAAATTCGAGCTGCCCTGGAGAAAGAAGAAATACAAATTGCACCAATAAAAGACAATTTATTAATCCCATAGGTAAGCAAATTCTGAAAGCAAAACAATAAAGGCGAATCAGCAAATGGTTTTTTAAAAAGGAGGTTTAAAGGATGGTTGGAAAAATTGATTATAAAAGTGCAGGGGATCATGCTTTGGTGGCGGAGTTTGGAAATGAAATTTCCAAAGCGATTAATGACCAGGTGCGTGGACTTTCCTATCTACTGGAAAATGAACCGGTAAAGGGCATTGTTGAAACCGTACCTACTTATCGTTCCTTGATGATTCATTATAATCCCCTGATAATTGATCAGATGTCTTTGATCGCAGAATTAAAAAAACGGGAAGAAAAACTGGAAAATCTGGAGCTGCCTCCGCCGATGGTTACGGAAATCCCCACACTATATGGAGGAGAATACGGTCCGGATCTTGAGGATGTGGCAAATCACGCAGGAATGACCGAAGGAGAAGTCATTAAAATTCACTCTTCCGGAGAATATTTAATCTATATGCTGGGATTTACTCCAGGATTTCCTTACTTAGGCGGCATGGATTCCCGTATCGCTGCGCCAAGGCTGAAAAATCCAAGAAGAAGAATTGATAAAGGTTCCGTGGGGATTGCGGATAAGCAAACGGGAATTTATTCCCTGGACAGCCCCGGAGGCTGGAAACTGATTGGCTGGACCCCGGTGTCTTTATTTGAGCCCGGAGCAGAGAAACCCTTTTTACTGAAAGCGGGAGACTACATAAAATTTCGCCCTATAAATCAAGATGAATACGAGAAAATACGACAGGCAATAGAAGCGGGTCGGAATAAATGGAAGACCTATCCAAAAAAAACAGAGAAAGGATCGATGTAAATGAGTGGATTGAAAATCATAAAAAGCGGTCTTCTCAGTACGATACAGGATGGGGGACGGTTAGGCTACCAACAATACGGTGTGCCGGTGTCCGGAGTGATGGATTTCTATGCTTACCGTCTGGCAAATTATTTAGTGGGAAACGCAGAAGAAGATGCGGTTATTGAAGTAACGATGATGGGATTTGCTGCAGAATTTTTACAAGATACGGTAATTGCAGTAACCGGAGGGGATTTAACTCCAACCCTAAACGGGCGGCCTATTGGTATGTGGGAGACGGTTTTCGTTGTTCCGGGAGACAAATTGGCATTTCAGAGAGTGAAAACCGGATGTCGATGCTACGTGGCTATTGCTGGGGGTATAGCGGTGCCTAAAGTGATGGGAAGCCGATCAACATATCTTCGGGGAGGTTTTGGAGGTCATGAGGGTAGAGCCCTTCGAAACGGAGATGAGTTGAAAATTGGCAAGAGGAAAAATAAGATTGAAATGTTAAGGGATAGATCTTTAGCAGATCAGGCCATGGAATATCCCTCTGCAATAATCCTAAGGGTAGTGCCGGGACCTCAGGAAGAAGCATTCACGAATGAGGGAATTAGGGATTTTTACAGCGGGGTCTACAAAGTTACTATGGATAGTGACCGCATGGGCTTTCGGCTGGAAGGGAAGAAGATTACCCACCGGAATAAATCTGAAATTATCTCTGACGGCGTTGCCATGGGGGCAATTCAAGTTCCCGGCCAGGGACAGCCGATCCTGATGATGGCGGATACGCAAACTTCCGGAGGGTATCCGAAAATCGGAAATGTGGTTACTTCGGATCTTCCAAAGCTTGCCCAGGCAAAGCCCGGGGACACTCTCCGTTTCCAAAAAATAACTGTCGAAGAAGCTGAAGAAGCTTTTGGGCGGATGGAAAAAAAACTGAACCAAATGAAAAAAACCTTGAGTAACGGGAAAAATATGTTGAACCCGATGGAAGAAAAGCCGGATTGGAATGGAGATGTAAAAGAGGAGAAGCCTGTTAACCATAAAAAAGAGCCTCCTAAGTTAAAGGAAGACTTATCCAGTCGGGAAAAACCCACCCCTGAAAAGAATAAGGTACCGTTAAAACCGGGACAGCGAAAATTTATAGTCCGAATTAATGAAAAGGAATACACGGTTCTTCTGGAAAACAGAGAGAAAGAATAGAACAAGGGAATAAAAATAAAAAAGTTGAATAAGAAAAAAAGGAATATCGATGCCCGCTGTCGAATAAATACTATAAGCAGTCGAGGAATAAAACCTCGTCCAAGGGAGGGGCATCTATGAATCTGTTAAGGGAAATTGAAAATTATGAGCCCTATAATGAGCAGGAAGCAAGGGATAAAAATGTGATGCTGGGCTTTATAAAAAACCAGACCAACGTTTTGACCCGGGAAAATGAAATCGCCCACTTTACTGCATCTGCATGGGTGCTGAATGAAAAGCGGGACAAAGTGCTGATGATCTATCACAACATTTATGATTCCTGGTCCTGGACCGGAGGTCATGCCGATGGAGAAGAAAACTTATTGGGCGTAGCTATCAAAGAAGTCAAGGAGGAAACCGGACTTAGTGAAGTGCGACCGATCCAAAAAGATATTTTTTCATTGGAGATTTTGACCGTAGAAGGACATTTGAAAAATCAAAAATACGTTCCGTCTCATCTTCATATAAACTGTACTTATTTGCTGGAAGCCAGCGACGAAGAAGAACTGACCATTAGACCTGATGAAAACCAAGGGGTCCGTTGGATGGACATCGAAGTATGTGCCAAGGTTTCTAAGGAACCCTCGATGCAAAAGATTTATCTAAAGCTTAATGAAAAGTTGAAAGTCCGGCGAAAGGAAAGTCTTAAGGGAAAATCCTGGGAAGAAGTATTTTGTGAGGATTGTTTGTAGATGCATCCTAAAAAAGAAAGTTCGGAAAAGTTTTGTAATTTTCCGAATATTGTAATATAATTAACGTGTAGGTAGATTATTACTTAACCGCAAAGAGCCGGAAAGGGGGATGTCCATGGAGAATAAACAGATCATCGGATAAAATCATTTATCCAATGGTCTTTATTTGTGTGGAAGGTCAGGGAACAGCGTAAAACATTAAAGGAGGGTTAATGTATGAAAAACAACTTTAATAAACGGCTATTAGTTGTTGTGATTGTATTGAGTATGGTATTGTCGAGTTTTACCTTTGCCTTTGCCGCTGAAGAATCCGACACCCTGGAACTAACTATTCTGCACACCAATGACATTCATGGAAGAATTCTTGAGGACCGCTTTGACGGTATGGGTTTTGCAAGGATAGACGCCTTAGTACGGGAGTTCAGAGAGGAACGGGATAATGTATTGCTTCTCGATGCCGGAGATACGGTGCATGGGCAACCTTACGCTACAATCCCGGAAGGGGCAAGTATCATTACTTTAATGAACGAAATCGGTTATGATTATATGGTCGCAGGAAATCATGACTTTAATTATGGTTACGAGCGATTGATAGAATTAGAAGAAATGGCGAATTTCCCAATTTTTGCCGGAAATGTAGTTTATGAAGCTTCGGGAGAACCAATTATTGAAAAGGAATACGACGTGATCGAATACGGTGAAATTAAAATAGGGATTTTCG
>PWEO01000046.1 GCA_003553525.1 Clostridiaceae bacterium | reverse complement strand
GAGCTGCAAAAAATCGGACTTCGACTGATCAATGTAAATGTTACGGATATTAATGATGAATCCGGATACATTGAGTCTCTTGGTAAGGAAGCTTCTTCAAAGGCCATAAACGATGCAAAGAAAACCGTGGCGGAAAGAGACCGAGACGGTTCCATCGGGGAAGCCAATGCAAGAAAAGACCAACGAATCAGTGTAGCGGAAGCAGATGCTACGGCAATTGAAGGAGAAAATAAATCCCAAACCATAATTGCGAATTCCGAAGCCTTTAAACGGGAAGAAATCGCAAAGGCTGAAAGAAAAGCCTCGGCAGCGGAAAAGGTTCAGGCGGCAAGAGCCCTGGAAGAATCCTATGAAGCGGAGCAAACCGCGGAGTTGAAACGTGCCAGCAGAGAAGAAGCAACAAAAAGAGCAGATATTCTGGTGCCGGCTGAAATTGAAAAACAAAAAATGGAAGTGGATGCGGAAGCCAAGGCGGAAGAAACGAGAAGAGTTGCCCAAGGTGAGGCCGATGCGATTTACTCCAAACTGCAAGCGGAAGCCAGGGGTAATAAAGAAATCCTTGAGGCACAGGCCGAAGGGTTTAAGAAAATTATTGAATCCGCCGGGGGAGATCCTGATAAAGCAATCAGCTTAATGATAGCAGAAAAATTACCGGAGCTTGTTAAAATGCAAACCGAAGCCATTCAAAACTTAAAGATTGATAAAGTTACGGTATGGGATAGCGGTAAAGGTGCGAATGGAAAGAACAGCACCTCAAACTTTCTTTCCGGTATGACCGGTGTTATTCCTCCAATGAGCGAATTATTTAATAATGCGGGAATGGAAATACCGGCATTTTTAGGAAGTAAGACTTCCGATGAAAAAAATGAGCATGTTGAAAATGAGGAGAAAACCGAAGCGAATTAACAAAAAGGAGAGGCAGGTTTTTGTGCCGTGGTGAATATCCATGAATCAAATTCCTCCTTTCTTACATATTCAATCATAGGTACAGGGACTTGTCTGAAACCGGACAAGTCCCTGTACTGATTCCAGCCATACAATTGGCGCAGCAGCAGGTTTATGGCCCGTTCTCCGTCTTAAGCCGGAGAATTAATTAGTCTCAGGGTCGAGAAGAAAAGGGCCCCTGGAGGGTTATTTAGTAGGGAAATTATCTTTATAATATAGATAGCCCCTCCTGTTAACGCAGGAGGATTAAAAGAATCTTTAGGATAAAATTAGGCATTGTCCAGGATAAAGGTTAGTGAAACAGAAAGTCAGGGAGGGATTATGGAAAATAATAAGGGTCAGCTAAACAATATAGAACAGAATTATGAAAAACAAACGTATAAAAGACGTATGACCGGATACTTGATTTTTGCAATCATTCTTACGTTTCTTGTGGTATTAATCAAGGATTTGCGCATCGATCAGTATATGGAGCGGTTGATTACGTCTTTATTGGGTGAGGGAGACGTTGCAGTTACACAAGCAGCCGTAATGTTTGCCCATACGGAAGTGATCATCGCTTTATCAATTGGAATCATTGCAGCGCTTATAATCAGCGGTTTAAGTAATTGGGCATTTTTGTATTTCCGCTTGATGTTTTTTGGCAGTTTTATAGCCTATCTTTTAAAAGAGGTGATTTCCAGACCGCGGCCGACGGAGTTGATATCAGCTAATTTATGGCAATTAGGGACGGAAAGTATTTCCCAAAGTTTTCCCAGCGGCCATGTGATGAAGATTACCTTCCTGATAGCTTTTTTTGTGATTCTGTATATGGTAAAGAGGAAAGAAAAACTTCCCACGGGAATCTTGGGAATCGGCGGGATTCTGGTCGTTTTAGTGGGTCTTGGTCAAGTTCTAAACGGACGTCATTTCTTTACCGATGTAGTGGGAGGATACTTCTGGGCCTTAGCCTGGACCTACGGAAATCTTTATGTGGAAAGCCTAAGAAAAGAGAAAGGCATCTTTGGCGAAAACACCATAACGAGAAGGTCTGCCTTCGTGTTTCAACGGAAATTCAGTTTAAAAGGAAATAGTGGACGCGGGTTATAAGAATCAGGTTAATTAATAACGTAATAAGAGTTGTGGGTGAAAAAGCAACAAATGAGAAAATGGCAGGAGAGGGACTAATGAAGAAAAATATACTGAAAATAATAATAAAAAATGGTGTGGTTTTGACGGGGACTTGCGGGCTTGCAGTAATATTCTTATACATACTCGGCCATTTTATCAGTCTGCACCCCGATGCCTATCGGGATCTCATTCGAAGTATTCTGATGGGTTACGGAATCTATATAACAGGATACGGCCTATATAGAGTCGTGTTTACGAAGTTCATAACTTCGAAAAGAAACAGTTCGAAAACCTTTACCGAAGCAGATGCCGCGGCAACCGACCTAAGCAACAAAGAGGTATCTAAAACAAAAAACTTACAAAGATCGAATAAGAAAACCATGGTAAGAATGAAAGAAACTCCGTTGGAAGCCATCTGTGTTACCTTTATGGTAATCACATTTCTAAACAGCGTGATGATGCTGACGGGTATCGATACCCCTAAAGAAGGAATCTTTGCCTACATCCATATGATGACCCGGCTATTGATTATTACCGGAATCATTACGGTATTTATGTGGAAAGACGTTTTAGAACGGGTTAAGAAATTTAATTGCCAAAACATTTTTAAAAATATTTCTCTAGAAGCTCCGAGGTCCATCTTTCGATCAACCGCAAAGTTATTTGCTTTAATCACTGCAGTCTACTGCGTCATTATGATTGCTTTTCAGAGTATCATCAATCCTTCAGGGGGAGCGTTTTTTTATCAGTCATTACTGGTAATTTTATTATCTATGACCATAGCAATGATCAGCATCAGAATCAGTCGAAAGACCCGAGAGAATAGAGGGTCGGAGCGAGCGGACAGAGGGACGGAGTAATTGTCCCCTCCGGTTTTCGTTAACTATCTCCGTTAACAAAACCTGCCAGGATAGAAATCGAAGAATCTCACGACGGCATTTCAATATAATTATAAAGGAGAATGATTCAATGGAATATTTACCGGTTATAGGCTTTTATACGATTTGGTTTACGCCGTTCATCTTTGTTTATACTATGATCGGAGCAATGAAAGCAATAAAGGAAGAAAGAGATCCCATAATACATACAATTGCTTGCTGTATCAGTTTGATGCTGATTGTTATCCCGATACTTATTTCATCGATGTTTTAGTTTAAGGAGGTTATTACTTTTTGGAAATTAAAAATGAGAAAGTGATACTACGAGATTTCATTGAATCGGATATTGAAGATAGAATATACTGGGAAACCGAAGAAACCGAGTGGCAACTATGGGACGCTCCATGGGAAGACGAGCCATTTGACGCAGAAGCATACCGTAAAGATTGTTTAGCATGGCTTGCAAAAGAAAAGGACGAACAACGAATACGTTGGGGGTTTCAAATCTGTATAAACGATGAAAGTCAAAAACATATTGGCTGGTGTAATGCTTATTATATTGATAATAACTATAAATATACCAAAGAAGAGGGCCATTGTACCATTGGAATCAATATCCCGGATATATCCTCCCGACGAAAAGGTTATGGATCTGCTGCTTGGTATCTGTTTATCCAATACCTGTTAAGCAGGGGAATCAAAAGCATTTACACTCAAACCTGGTCAGGAAATAATAGAGTCATTGGGTTGATGAAGAAACTCGGATTTGAAGAAGTTAACAGAGAACAGAAAAAAAGAACGGTTAGAGGTCAAGTATACGATGGGTTGACCTTTAAGTTAAACCAAGAAAAATACAATGAGTATGAAAAAGTGAATCGGCAGACAAACATGGGGAAATAAATCGATAAATTATCTTCAGCAATATCAAATCCTTAGGCAGTGAGATGATGGTTTGGCCCTTAAGATGTAAAGAAGACAAAACTTCCCAAGAAAAGACAGGAAGCACCTGCCCAATCCTGATATACTGATTACAGAGGTGAGAAAAGTGGAAATTATCATTTTCATAAGACCTTCAGTCTTGTTACGGGAACGACTGTAGCAGAGTATATTCGAAAAAGACGCCTCTCCTTAGCGGGGGAAGAGTTGGCGATGTCGAATAAAAAGGTAATTGATATTGCTCTAAAGTACGGATACGAAACACCGGAAAGCTTTACCAAGGCATTTACCCGTTTTCACGGGGGCACCCCTCGGTCGGTCCGAGAAAAGGGGGGGCAGTTGCAGCAATTCAATCCGCTTCTCATCAAAATCACAGTGGAAGGTGGCAAAGCAATGGAATATCGATTGGAAAAAAGAAAAGGGTTCAAGTTACTGGCAAAGGTTCGGGAGTTTGAAAATGATGAATCGTTTGAGACGGACAATAACGATATTGCGAAATTCTGGCAGGAAAGTCAAAAAGACGGAACCTTTGAAGTGCTCCATGGAAAAAGTGTCAGCGATGATATGTACGGTGTTTGCGGCCCGATTTCAAAAGAATCCAACCGATTTCGCTACGGCATCGGGGTACGCTACGTTAAAGATCCGGTGCCGAAAGGCTTTGAAATCTGGGATGTGGAGCCTGGACTTTGGGCGGTCTTTAAGTGTATGGGAGAGGACCCTGCTTGTATCGGTACAACTTGGGAGCGGATCTTCAAAGAGTTCCTGCCTGGAGCAGAGGTGGAAATGCTTGAGAAAACCGATTACGAACTGTATTCCGATGATTTTGAGGAAGGCTGTTTCTGTGAGATTTGGATTCCGGTAGAGAAGAAGTAGGCAAAAGCATATTACCGCCCTTGGACAGGTTAGCTATCCGGGCGGTTTTGTTTTTAAACTAATAAATCCACTTTTTCTTAATATTATGGGTGCTGATCGTAAACAGTACCAGGGAAAAGCCAATGAGCACCAAAAGACTGAGCCACAGACTGATGGCGCCGTCGGCATTAATCGACTCCTTCAGCATATCCGCACCATAGGTTAAGGGGAGGATATAAGACAACGGTTGAAGGAAAAACGGCAGATTTCCGATGGGAATAAATAGGCCGCAAAGAAACAGCATGGGAAATCGGAAAAAGTTGGAAAAGGTCTGGGCTTCGAAAACCTCACTAACGGAAACCGCGATAAAGAGTCCGAGAAAAGTGGAAGTGACCGCAAGCATGGAGGTGGTTCCAAAGAGAATGGACAGAGCCATGACACCGGGGAGGATCTCCCGAATATCCATTTCCCCAGGGGAACACAGAAAGAACATCAGGGTCCAGGCGACGGGAAAGATAATACCCAGCTGATGTTCGGGGGCTTTAAGTAATAATTTCTCATATCTTTCATTAAGATGCTCCAATAGGCCATTAATTTATTCATCCCTTCAAAGAACTGCATAAAGGGCATAAGTTCGATCGGTAAAGAAGAGCTGATGCGTATACAGTTGTTGGATTGGGACAGGATTGAAATATCAGGAAAAGCTTCGAGGAGTTG
>PWEO01000197.1 GCA_003553525.1 Clostridiaceae bacterium | reverse complement strand
GACTTACCGATGGTACAGGGTGGAGTTTTATTTATTGCTTTGACTTTTAGTGTTATAAACCTATGCGTGGATATATTGTACGGATTTATCGATCCGAGAATTAAAGCTCAATACAAGTAATCAGAAAAGGAGGTCCTGAAATGTCATCAAAAACCGATAATAAAAAAGATAAAGACTTAATGGAACGAGAAGATAAATTAAAAGCAAAGGAATTAACCGGAGATGATGCAGTTGTTAAAAACTATCAATCCCAAACAGAAATCCATGCTCATCCCGGGGAAGTTCAACCGAAAGATATCGATGTAAAAGCCATCGAACCCCCGAAAAGGAAAAGTCAGTGGGCTGAAGTTTGGAAGCGCCTGATAAAAAACAAAGCCGCTATTGTAGGTATGATTGTAATTTTAATATTACTTCTTACTGCGATTTTTGCCGATTTTATCGCACCGTACCACTACTCTACCCAAGATCTTCAGAATGTTCGAATGGCTCCAAATGCCGACAATTGGTTTGGAACTGATAACTTCGGACGGGATATTTTCAGTCGTGTAGTATACGGAAGTAGAATTTCTATTCAAGTAGGCTTTATTGCCGTATTTGTAGCGATGATTGTAGGGGGAGCCCTCGGTTCCATATCCGGTTATTACAGCGGTAGAATTGATAACGTGATCATGCGTTTAATGGATATTCTGCTTGCTATTCCAGGGATATTACTGGCCATTGCTATTGCCGCAGCCCTTGGGCCGGGTCTCGTTAATGTAATGATTGCGGTAGGTATTGCATCGATCCCCAGGTATGCTCGGATTGTTCGGGCCTCGGTGCTGTCTCTTAGAGACCAGGAATTTGTAGAGGCCGCCAGAGCTGTAGGAGCGAATGATTTTAGAATTATCACAAAGTATATCTTGCCAAACTGTATGGCGCCAATTATCGTACAGGGAACTCTTGGTGTTGCAGAAGCCATTCTTGCTGCAGCAGGACTGAGCTTTATTGGACTGGGTATTCAACCGCCGATTCCCGAGTGGGGAGCTATGCTGTCTACAGCAAGAACCTATATTCGAGACGCTTGGTGGATGTCCATATTCCCGGGGCTTGCGATTATGATAACGATATTCGGACTGAATCTGTTAGGGGACGGTCTACGGGATGCGCTGGATCCAAGGCTGAAAGGCTAAAGTTAACGGAAAGGAGTGTAACACATGGCGAAAGATTTATTGAAAGTAAAGGACTTGTCCATTCAATATAATACGGATGAAGGGGTTGTAAAGGCAGTAGACAATATGACCTTTGAAATCGGTGTAGGAGAAACCATAGGAATTGTAGGGGAAACCGGAGCGGGAAAAACCACTACAGCTTTAGGAATAATGCAACTGGTACCAAATCCTCCGGGAAAAATTGTTCAGGGAGAAATCATCTTCAAAGGGGAAGATTTACTGAAGAAGAAGGAAGAGGAAATGCGAAAAATTCGAGGAAATAAAATCTCGATGATTTTCCAGGACCCCATGACTTCCTTAAATCCGGTAATGACTACGGAGGATCAAATTGCCGAGGTGATTCTGCTTCACCAGGAAGTTAGTCAAAAAGAAGCGATGGAAAAGGCAAGAGATATGATCGAAACCGTAGGAATCCCGAGAGAACGGGGAAAGGAGTATCCCCATCAGTTTAGTGGAGGTATGCGACAGCGTATCGTAATCGCCATCGCCCTTGCCTGCAACCCGGAATTGTTGATTGCGGATGAGCCTACCACAGCCCTGGACGTTACGATTCAGGCCCAGGTTTTAAAGTTGATGAAACGCTTGAAAGATGAGTTTGAAACCTCTATGATTATGATCACGCATGATCTTGGAGTCGTAGCAAATATATGTGACAAAGTAGCCATTATGTATACCGGCTATGTGGTGGAATACGCAAAAGTACGAGACTTGTATGAAAATCCCCTACACCCATATACTCAAGGATTATTCGGATCCATTCCCAATGTGGAAGAGGATGAAAAACGATTGAATCCGATTAAAGGTTTAATGCCGGATCCCACGGAGATCCCGCCGGGATGTCCTTTTAATCCCAGGTGTCCAAAAGTGATGGACATCTGTAAAAGTGTAGTGCCCCAAAGAGTGGAAGTAGAAGAGGGACATTTTGTAAACTGCCATCTATACCCGGCAGAAGAATACAAAAAGTAGGAGGTGAAAGGAATGTCGAAAAATATTTTAGAAGTCAAAAATCTGAAAAAATACTTTAAAACCCCAAAAGGAATGCTTCATGCAGTGGATGATGTAAACTTTTTCATTAAGGAAGGGGAAACTTTAGGTCTTGTGGGTGAGTCCGGTTGTGGTAAATCCACTACGGGACGGGCAATACTTAGACTTGTGGAGCCCACGTCGGGAGAAGTAAACTTCGAAGGGAAAAACATTGTGGACTTCAATGGAGCCCAAATGCGGGAAGCTCGAAAAAACATGCAAATCATCTTTCAGGATCCCTATGCATCCCTGAATCCAAGAATGAACTTAGGGCAAATCATTGCGGAGCCCCTATTAATAAATAAAGTTTTTAAGGAACGCAAACAAGTTACGGACCGGGTTAAGGAATTAATGGATACGGTAGGCCTTACGCCAAGACTACTGAACGCATTCCCCCACGAACTGGATGGTGGAAGACGTCAGCGTGTGGGTGTGGCAAGAGCTCTTGCGCTTAATCCGAAATTTATCGTTCAGGATGAGCCGGTATCAGCCTTGGATGTATCCATTCAAGCTCAAATTTTGAATCTGATGCAAGATATTCAGGAAGAACTGGGTCTTACGTATCTTTTCATCTCCCATGATTTAAGTGTGGTAAAACACGTTAGTGATCGAATTGCGGTAATGTATCTTGGAAAGATCGTAGAACTCTCAGATTACAATGCAATCTTTAAAAATCCTTTGCATCCTTATACTCAGGCACTGCTATCGGCAATACCGGTGCCAAGAGTCGATGCGCCGGATAATATGATTATTCTTGAAGGCGACGTGCCAAGTCCCGTTAATCCTCCCGAGGGTTGCCGTTTCTATGGTCGATGTCGATATCGTCAAGATATTTGCAAGGCAAAAACACCGGAACTCCGAGAGTACGAACCGGAGCGATTTGTAGCTTGCCATTTAGTAGAGGAGTTACAAAAATAAGTTGAATTCTTAAAGAACATTTTAGTGCTTAAAGAATATAGTGAGGCGATGGAAAATAGAAACCTGGAATTATATCAGAGAAAATTATCTGAAAATTCCAGGTTTTTTGTTTTAACCGCGGTGTTTTGCCCTTACTTGTGGTAAAATAAGTTTATAGGTGTAGGATACTCAGGAAGGATTTTAGAAGTAAACATTCTACATAATCTTCTATGAAAAGGAGAAATTGATGAAAGTTATAGACCTAACCCAAACCCTAACAGAGGATATGCCTTTGTTTCCTGGAACACCGGCTCCAAAGTTAAAGGTAAAGTATACCGTGGAGTCCGATGGTTTCCGGGAAATGGAAATTGTTTTTTATTCCCATACGGGAACCCATTTGGATACTCCAGCCCATGTTTTTCGTGATGGGAAAAACCTGGAGGATTATGATGTGGATCGATTCTTAGGACAGGGGCTGGTCCTTGATTTCTCCCGAATTTCAGGGGGAGAAATCACCCTGGAAATTTTTGAACAGGAACTAAAACAGAGTCTGGCTCGACTAAGACGGCGAAGAAGTAGTTTTTCCCATGAGGGAACGTCGGGAGATGAAAAATTGCTAGCCACCATAGAGTATTTTCTTTTTTATACCGGCTGGGATGAAAAATGGGGAGAAGAAAGCTATTTTACCGGATCACCGGTGCTTTCGGAAGCTGTAGCCCGGCGTTTAACCGCACTCAATTTAAAGGGTGTAGGCATTGATGCTATCAGTGTAGACCCCATGGAGGGAAATATGCTGTTAGCTCACCGGATTTTGCTGGAAAACGAGTTGATCATTGTGGAAAATTTGAAGAACTTAAGCGTACTGGTGGACCAAGATTTTGAGTTTTATGGACTTCCCCTGAAAATTAGGGGCGGGGAAGGTTCTCCTATACGGGGGATTGCTAAAATTCGATAGAGGGGGATGGAGCCGTGAGTGTACATACGGGGCATCGGAAGCGATTGAAGGAGCGATTTATCCGGGATGGGATTGATTCCTTTGAAGAACATCAAATCCTGGAATTGTTACTGTTTTACGGGATTCCCAGAAAAGATACCAATGAAATTGCCCATGGACTGATCAAAGAGTTTAAAGATCTGGCCGGGGTACTGGATGCGAAGATTGAAGATTTGCAGAAAGTGGAAGGGGTAGGGGAAAATGCAGCGGCTCTGCTAACTTTGATGGCCCCCCTTTCAAGGAGATATCAAAGTTGTAAATTTAAAGGGAAACATCAGTTAAACAGCTCGCAAAAAGCCGGAGAGTATGCCATGCATCTTTTTACCGACCTTCGTTATGAGTGTTTTTACCTAATCTGTTTAAATAACCAGAATCAGGTGCGCCATGCGGCGAAAACCTTCGAAGGAACCATTAATGAAGCCGCTATTTATCCCAGGCTGGTGGTGGAGACCGCACTAAAACATCACGCCAGCAGTGTAATTCTAGCCCATAACCATCCCGGAGGTTCCATAAAACCCTCCCAGGGAGATATTCAGGTAACCAAACGGATCAAAGAAGCTTTAGATGCTATTGATATAAAAGTGGTGGATCATATTATTGTAGGGGACAATCGCTACTACAGCTTTGCGGAAGATCGACTGGTACTTTAAAAAACCGGTACTCCAGAAAGGAAGTGAGAGGCTTGGGTGTTGAAAGAGAACGGAAATTTTTAGTAAAGGAACTTCCTGAATTATCAGATGCGAAAAGTAAAGAAATCACCCAGAAGTATTTAAGCAGTGAACCGGAACTGAGGGTTCGGAAAATCGGAGCGGACTACATTATTACAAAAAAAGGGCCCGGAACCCATACCAGAACGGAAGAGGAGATGGAAATCTCTCGGGAGCTGTTTTTATTTCTGGAAGGGGACAAGCCCCCTATGCAGATCAAGAAAATCCGTTATTATCTCCCCTTAGAAGGAGGAAGACTGGCGGAAATCGACATTTACCAAGAAGAATTTAAAGGGTTTTACAGCGTGGAGGTGGAATTTGAAAACGAACAGAACATGAAAGAATTTGAACCTCCAAAGTGGTTTGGGCTGGAGGTTACTGAACGAAGAGATATCACCAATTATCAGATGGCGAAAAATGGAATTCCCAGGGATCTGATGGAGATTATTAAAAATTATAATTTATAGCGGAATGAATGCTCGGCATCAAAAAAGCAGGTATTATATGGAATTATTAATTACTAGGAAAATTTTTGGTATAAGGGATCAGAATTTATTATAATCGATGATCCCGAATGAATAGAAAACAGAAAAAAGGAGAGGTTTTACATGAAGGTATTGGACAATCAGCAAATGCGATTGTTAGATAAAATTACTACAACGGAATATAAAATCCCCGGGCTGATTTTAATGGAAAATGCAGGGATGAATACCACCATAGAGGTTATGAAAGCCCTAAATGAAGATTATCGTAAAAAAGTGATCATCGTATGCGGAACCGGGAACAACGGAGGAGACGGTTTTGCTGTTGCCAGACATTTGTACAACAAAGATGTACAGATAAAAGTATATATTGTGGGAGATGAAAACTTCATCAAAAATGATGCAAAGGTAAATTTTGAAGCCATTAAAGCCATGCGGGTATCCATCGGTGTTTTAAAAGATGAAAATGATATGATTGATTTCAATTTGGATTTAATGAAATCCGATATTGTGGTGGACGCCATTTTCGGTACGGGACTGAATACCCCGGTAAAAGGCATTGCCAATGAAGTCATTCGTGTGATTAACAAGGTTAAACGAAAAATAATATCCGTAGACATCCCCTCGGGAATATCGGGAGATACGGGGAAGGTTTTAGGAAATGCCATTCGAGCGACCAAGACCATAGCCTATCAATTACCGAAAATCGGGAATCTTACGGCTCCCGCCATAGAATACAACGGCGAACTTTTAATCTGTCCCATTGGAATCCCTCAAGATGCCATACAAAAATCCCAGTATGAAGCAAAGCTAATTACGGAAATAACCTTAAAGGATATTCTTCCTATTCGAGACCTGAATTCTCACAAAGGGGATTACGGCAGAGCATTGATGATTGCCGGGTCCAGAGGGATGACAGGAGCGGCGATCCTTGCCTCGAAGGCGGCGCT
The DNA here is from genome assembly GCA_003553525.1 of Clostridiaceae bacterium. Taxonomy (GTDB): domain Bacteria; phylum Bacillota; class Clostridia; order Peptostreptococcales; family T1SED10-28; genus Isachenkonia. The sequence continues at coordinate 15,318 of PWEO01000197.1, read as the reverse complement.
CCGAAGCGGAGTGGGAATGTTGCATTTAGCAATTCCTGAAGAGCTTAATGACATTTTGGAAACCCAACTGACCGAGGTCATGACGGTGCCTTTTCAGGTTCCCGGTGAAAAAAACAAAGAATTTACCGGCATCGACGAGATCATCAAGGGCCTTAAACGAAGCAATGTGGTTGCCCTTGGTCCCGGCCTTGGTCGCAGTAAGGAGACAGAAATTATTGTGGAGCGGGTATTAAAAGAAGCAACCTGTCCGGTTATTTTGGATGCCGACGCCTTAAACGTGTTGCCGAACATGTTAAAATTGCTGAAGAAGGTAAAAAGCCGTTGCATACTTACGCCTCATCCCGGAGAGATGTCAAAAATCACAGGTCTTAGCATTCCGGAGATCAATGAGAATCGAATTAAAGTAGCTAAGGATTTTTCGAGAAAGTATGGCGTCATCGTGGTACTTAAAGGAGCAAGCACGGTTATCACTGATGAAGAGGGGCACGTATATTTAAATACTACAGGAAATCCCGGGATGGCTACCGCCGGTAGCGGGGATGTATTAACCGGTATTATTGCCGCTCTTGTAGGTCAAAAAATTGATTTGATCGATGCCGCTATGGCAGGGGCCTATATCCACGGACGAGCTGGGGATGAAGCTGCTAAAATCACCGGGGAATACGGAATGATTGCCAGCGATATGGTAAGAGAAGTCCCGAGAATCATTACGGAAATTGTCAACAAGAAAAGAATTATTTAGGGGGACCAGGCAATTTATAGTACTGTACCCCGCTAGAAGAGCAGAGAAGAAATCTCTGCTCTTTCAGTAATTGCAACTTAATAAAAACTTCCTGGGGAGACCCTGAGCCCCAGGGACATTGAAATATTTCAATATTTCTGACAAAGGACTGTTTAAAACAAGAAAATCATGGTATAATAACAATATAATAAGATCCGGTAGATCACTACCAGTCATAAAGCGACACAATTAAATAACATGAAGCTAACATCCAAACAGGAAACTGTTTAACGGAACCTATAATTAGGTTAGAAGACAAGAAGAACGGAAAAAACCTTATTACTGCAAAAGTAATGTAAGGATTTGGTCTTGGAAGAAAAACATGAAAGGTGTGATGTTTACGAACAATAATAATCCACCAAAATCAATAAGTGACTGGTACAACTACTTCCGATTTTATTATCAATAGATAAGGACGATCATTAAAGATGATGGGTCCTTATCTAATTTTTTGGTTAAATCAGGAATCATAAGAAATCTAACTAGGAAAAAAGTTTTGTTTTCTTTTTTCGTGGTATAATATATAGAAGTAAAGATTATAAGGATATGAATATATAAGAAATAAAAGGGGGATTTATCCAATGAGTATAAAAATAATTACGGATTCAGCCTGTTCCTTACCAAAAGATGTTGTGGAGGAATTGGATATTACGGTAGTGCCCTTGACCCTTCACCTGGGAGAAGAATCATTTACTGATGACGGGGTGGATATTGATCCGGAAGCGATGATGAATGAAATGAAAGAGGGGAAAGTTTACAAAACCTCCCAAGTTTCCCCCGCTGCCTTTGAGAAGGTTTTTGAGAAATACATAGACTCCTTCGACTCCGTCATTTATATTGCTTTTTCTTCGGAGATTTCCGGCACCTATCAAGGCGGAGTGATTGCAAAGAATCAACTGCTGGAAAAGTACGAAGGGATTAAAACCTTTGACCTGGAAGTTATCGACAGCAAATGCGTGGCCCTGGGTTCCGGACTTGTTGTGAAATGGGCAGCGGAAATGGCTAAGAACAATAAAAGCAAAGAACAGATTATGGAGGGCGTGGAATACTTATCCCGTAATATGGAGCATATCTTTACCGTGGATGACTTAAACTACCTGTACCGCGGTGGTCGCGTAAGTTACACCTCTGCTTTTGTGGGGGGACTCCTAAACATTAAGCCGATTTTAAACGTAGAAGAGGGAAAACTGGTTCCCTTTGAAAAAATCCGAAGTCGGAAAAAGGCCATAAAAAGAATTGTAGAGATTGTTAAAGAACGAGGGGTTAATCTGGACTCCCAACTTATTGGAATCAATCATGGAAATGATTTAGAAGGAGCGAAAATCTTAAAGAAAATGCTGCAGGAAGAAGTAGAAGCAAAAGACTTTTTGGTTGCTACGCTACCTGCAGTAATTGCGGCACACACGGGACCGGGAACATTATCGGTGTTTTTTCTATCCACAGGAATGAAGGATTTTGATTAAACCCCTATAACATCGGGAAGATAATAAAGAATACTAATACACCGATCATTATAAAAAAGCCTTCGGGCTTTTTTTTTTAGGAAAGTTGTGAGGGTTTTGTGGAATTGGGTATGAAAACAAAAGAAGGCTGAAAGAAAAAAGAAGTTTTGCAACAAGTATATACTACCTAAGGAGTGATTGGATGAACCGGGAAATACAAGTTTTAATTGGAGGAACTCAAGGAGATGGAATTTTAGCTACGGGAATATACTATCTTCAAGTACTTTCTAGAATGGGATACCACGTTTACGGAAAAAGACACTTTACCTCTAGAATAAAAGGAGGAAACAGTGCGATTATTGCCTACGGAAGTGTGGATAAAAAAGGCTGTCCGAAGGACGATATGGACATTGTTATGGCTCTGGATGAAGACACCATGGAAATTTATACGAAAAAACTTCGGAAACGGGGACTTTTACTGTACGACGAAGCATTGGAATTGAAAGTGGATGAGGAATTTATCAAAGGGATGGAAATTGAAATTATTTCCCTGCCCATAACCAAGGTAGTAAAGGATAAAGGGAATATGATTATGAAAAATGTATGCTCTTTGGGTTTTTTAACCAGGGTGACGGACATTGAGCCCCACTATGTGGAAGCGGTGATTGTAGAAGCATTTAAAGATAAAGGGGAAAAAATTGTTGAAAAGAATAAAAAAGTATTGCAAGGGGCCGTGGACTATAATTTCACCAGCCTAAAAGGAGTAAACTATTTAATAGAGCCGGTAACCCGAAAGTATCGCGGTCCGGTGATCGTTGGAAACGATTTGATCGGTCTGGGAGCGGTAATGGCCGGTTGCCGATTTATGGCGGCCTATCCGATTACTCCGGCTTCCGAAGTCATGCAGTACTTGTCGGAACATCTCCCCCGCTACGGAGGAAAAGTGGTGCAAACGGAAGATGAGTTGGCCGCCATCAATATGATCATCGGAAGCAGTTATGCAGGGGTTCGAAGTATCACCGCAACCTCCGGGCCGGGGATTTCTCTAATGATGGAAGGCCTTGGGTTGGCTTCCATGGCGGAAGTGCCGATTGTGGTGGTGGACGCCCAAAGAAAAGGGCCCAGCACAGGGCTTCCTACAAAGCATGAACAGAGTGACTTGAACACCTTGTATTATGGAGGTCATGGAGAATTTCCCCGAATTATATTAGCACCGGCCACAATAGAGGACTGCTTTTATGATACCATTGAAGCCTTTAACTTAGCGGAGCAGTACCAGTGTCCGGTTATTATTATGTCCGATGCCCTTCGAAGTCTTTCCTATGAAAACATTGAAGAATTGGATTTTGATCAGATCACCATTAATCGTGGAAAAATAATGATGGAAGAAGATCTGGAGGATGGAACCGATTCCTTTTCCCGGTATCGTAATACCGAGGATCATATTTCAAAAAGAGTTTTTCCCGGAATGAAACATGGATTTCACCATACCACAGGCCTTGAACACGGAGAATATGGTTTTCCCATCCGTCCAAAGGATGACCAGCGGGGACTGACGGAAAAGCGGATGAACAAGCTGGAACCCTTAGAACATAAAAAAGGTATTCGGATGTTTCAGGAAAAGGCCAATAGGATTTTGTTCTTAGGCTACGGGTCTACTTTTGGTGTGTTGCAGCAGGGAGTTAAAAAGATGGACCGGGTAGTGGATTACGGGGCTATTAAGCAAATCAAACCTCTGCCTACCGTACAGCTCAAAAAACTTCTGGAGCATTATGATACCGTTGTGATTGTGGAAAATAACTACACGGGCCAGCTTCGTAAGATCATTCAAGCAGAGATCGGATTTCATCATAAGTTGGATTCCCTGCTATCCTACAACGGTGACGGATTTCTGATTGAAGAAATTAAAGACAAAATAAAGGAGCTGATCTAATGGCAAAATATCAAGACTACAGTAATGGAATTGAACCCACCTGGTGCAAAGGTTGTGGAGACTTTTCAGTACTTCGCTCCTTGCAGGTAGCCGCAGCGGAACTGGAAATACCAAGGGAAAATCTTATGGTGGTGTCCGGTATCGGATGCTCCGGCAGGATTTCCGGATATATGGATACCTATAGTTTTCATGGTGTGCATGGAAGGGTCCTGCCCATCGCCCAGGGAATCAAATTGGCAAATAATGACTTAACGGTGATTGCCGCCGGCGGTGACGGAGACGGGTTTGCCATTGGTGCGGGTCACTTCATTCATGGCACAAAACGAAACGTAAATATGACCTATATTGTCATGAACAATCAAATTTACGGATTGACGAAGGGTCATACCTCCCCTGTAAGTGATCAGGGTTTCAAAACTCCCAGTACTCCCAAGGGCAGTGAAGATCTGCCCCTGCAACCGGGGTTGATGAGCTTAGCGGCGGGGGCTACTTTTTTAGCCCAGGGCTTTTCCGGTTATCAGGAGGAACTAATTGAAGTCATCAAAAAAGGGATAGAACATAAAGGTTTTTCCTTTATTAATATTTTCAGTCCCTGCATTACCTTTAACAAGACCAATACCTATCAGTGGTTTCGAAAGCATCTGACCTCGGTATCCGAGGAGGAAGAGTACAATCAGGGAGATTATCAGGGTGCTATGAAAAAACTTCTGGAAACAAAAGGTCTGGTAACCGGAGTATTATACGAGAATAAGGACAGAGAAAAAAAGGATGAAATTTCCATAAAAGAATCCCCCATGGCTTTAGAAAGGGAAGAATTTCAAAAGTTATTTGCTCGTTTATAGGTAAGTGAGAAGTCAAAATATAAGTATAGAAAAAAAGATCGGGTGAGGAAATGAAACGAGGACGCTACTATGAAAAACTTATTGGGGATCGATTGCAATGTACACTCTGTCCCCATCAATGCAAAATGGATACAGGAGAAATAGGAAAATGCGGTGTCAGAAAAAATGAAAATGGAGACTTGATCAGTCTTAACTACGGGAAAATAAGCGGTCTTCATATGGATCCCATTGAGAAAAAACCCATTCATTTTTACTTGGAAGGTACACACACCCTTTCTGTGGGAAGTTTCGGCTGTAATTTCCGGTGCCCATTTTGTCAGAATCATGTAATAGCAAAATCAATACCACCCACCAGAAGGATGAGTCCCGAAGAGATTGTAGAGGAAGCCCTAAGTAAGGGAGTTCCTTCTATATCCTATACCTATAATGAACCCACGGTTTTTTATGAAATGGTTCTGGAGACTGCGAAGCTCGGTAAGAAGAAAGGACTAAAGAATATTTTAGTTACAAATGGGTATATGGAGAGTAAGCCGTTAAAAGAGTTGATTCCTTATATTGACGGTGTAAATGTGGACTTAAAAGGATTTAACCCCCAAGTATATCGAGCGGTTTTTGGAGGGGATCTGGATGTTGTAAAGCGTAATATAGAGTATTTTCATCAAAGGCTTCACGTAGAGGTTACGACCTTGGTCGTAACCGGAATTAATGACCGAAAAGAGGAATTGACAAGTCTTTTCCATTGGCTGGCCTCTATCAGTCCGGATATTCCCTTGCATCTTAATCGGTATTATCCAAGTTATCAATATCATGAAGCACCTACGGATATCGACTTTTTAATGGAGATGAAAAGGGAAGCGGAAAAGGTTTTAAACAGAGTTCGTTGTGGCAACTTCTAAAGGAGGGAAAAAAATGGGACAGATACAAGGGATGTTTATCGTCCCCCATCCCCCAATTCTTATTTCGGAGCTTGGCAAGGGTAGAGAAAAAGAAGCGGTAAAAACCCTTCAGGGGATAGAAGGAATTATAGAGAAAATCAAAAACATCAATCCCGATACTTTGGTGCTGATTACACCCCATGGAGAGGTCCGTCAGAAAAACCTGACATTTCTTGAAGGAGAAGAAGCAGCAGGAAACCTTAGGGAATTCGGCTACGAAAACATTGAGCTGACGAAGAAACTGGATAGACTCAGTATTCAGCAGCTTAAAGAGGGTTTCGCGGCAAAAAATCTTCCCGGAGTGTTTACCGAAGGGATACTGGATCATGGTGCCTTTGTTCCCTTATATTTTATGGAAAAAGAGATTCCGGAAACCAAGCTTATTCATATTTCCATTGGAATGCTGGAGTTAAAAGTCCTATATGATCTGGGGATAAAAATAAAGGATATATTGGAAGAAGGGGAAGGAACTTTTGCAATTATTGTCAGCGGTGATCTTTCCCATCGTTTAAAAGAGGAAGGACCTTACGGCTACGATCAAAGAGGAGTGGAGTTTGATCTGCGTATTGTGAATGCCATTAAACGTTGTAACGTTCTGGATATTATGAATATGCCAAAGGAGATCTACGGTCCTGCAGGAGAATGCGGTCTTAGACCCATTGTTCTTGGATTTGGAATACTTGGAGAGGGGAGAATGACCTCGCAGGTGCTGTCCTATGAAGGCCCCTTCGGCGTTGGGTATATGAATGCATGGGTTCAAAAAATCTGATCAAAGGGGAGGACGTCATGAAACCGTCAAATCTTTATGCAAAACTTGCCTTAAGAGCAATCGAAGAAAAGATTAACAGTGGCAGTACATTGTTATTTGATGAGTATAAAAAAGAAGTTGAGGATCATGAGTGGATTGAAGAAGTGGAAGGGCTACAGGCCGGAGCTTTTGTATCGATATACAAAGACAATGAACTTCGGGGATGTATTGGTACGGTAGAACCCTTAGAAAAAAATGTAGGAGAAGAGATTATTAAAAATGCTGTGGAAGCTGCGTTTTTCGACCCTCGATTTGTACCGATTGAAAAGGAAGAGTTAGAACAGCTATCGATCAGTGTGGATATCTTAAAGGAAAAAGAACCGGTAGAATCCATAGAAGACCTTGATCCCGAGAAGTATGGAATCGTAGTGGAGCATGAAGGAAAAAGAGGTTTATTGCTGCCGGATCTTGAAGGGGTGGACACTCCCGATAAACAGTTGGATATTGCGGCTAAAAAAGCCGGAATTATGGAAGGTGAAAAAATGGCGGTGTACCGATTCGAAGTGCTTCGTTATCAGTAATAAATCTGCTTTAGTAGTAAAGGAGGAGGGAAATGGGGAAAAGGATATTTATAATCGGCGTAATTTTCATTTTGGTATTCAGTCTGACAGCCTGTAATATAGGAAACGGAAATAAAGAGGATTCCGAAGAATCCAAGGATGTGGACCATCCTCAGCCTGGAGAAATGAACGGGGAAGAGGAAGACAATGGAGATGAGGCAGCCACAGAAATATATACCGTAGAAGCAAGATTCATCGGGCTCGCGGATTTCAACTCCGGGGAATTTGAAATAATTGAATCCGAAGAGTATCACTTTGAGCAGGAGCTGAATGTATTCCGTTTTGGGGAAGAAGTAGTAGAGGATTTCAATGACGGGGTATATGATGCGGATGAGATCCTTACCTTATATATAACCATAGAACAGGCGGAAGATTATAATATCTATACGATTGAGCGGGCACAAACCAGCAATTAAAAGCTTACCCTTCGGTAGGCTTTTTCATTTTCATATGTCCGGTGCAATGGTATAATAAGAGCAGGAAAATCTCAAAAGGATAATAAGGAAAGGAAGGTCATCATGAATCGAATTGAAAAAATCAGCAACGAGGATCCGAAAGAATTTTATGATTACGTCAATCTTAATCTCAAAGGACTGATTACAGAGGAAGGGGATTGGCTGGCGAATTTATCCAATGCTTCCGGGTTATTATATCTTCTAATGGACAATATTAATTGGGCAGGATTTTACCTTTACAAAGAAGATGAATTAATTCTCGGGCCCTTTCAGGGAAAGCCCGCCTGTACCCGTATTGAGATAGGCAGCGGGGTTTGCGGAACGGCGGCGAATACTTTTGAAACCCAAGTGGTGGAAGATGTAAATGCTTTTCCGGGGCATATTGCCTGCGATCCCGATTCCCAATCGGAAATTGTGGTCCCCATGATTCGGGAGGGGAAATTACTCGGGGTACTGGATATTGACAGTCCTATAAAGAATCGATTTAATGAGATGGATCGTAAGTATTTAGAAGAATTCGTAGAAATACTTTTAGCCCGTACAGAGATTCCCTTAAGTTATTAAATTAGGAGATGAAAAAGATGAAAGAGAAGAATATTGCAAGAATTCTTGAAGAGGTTAAACAGGGTTCTGTAGATGTATCCGAGGCTATGGAACAGTTAAAAGATCTTCCCTTTAAAGATCTGGGATATGCAAAAATTGATCATCATCGGGAAATACGAAACGGTTATCCTGAAGTTGTTCTTTGTGAAGGCAAAGAGTTGGAACATATTGTAGGCATTGTAAAACATATGCTTGAAAGTGAAATCAATATATTTTTGACCCGAGCTTCCAAAGAGATTTACGAAGCCCTTAAAGAGCTTACGGAAGACTTGGAATATCATCCGATACCGGAAATTATTGTGGTAAAAAAACAAAAGATCGAAAAATCCCAGTCCGTCATTCTTGTGGCAACGGGAGGCACAGCGGACATTAAAGTTGCAGAGGAAGCGGCCCTGACAGCGGAAATATTGGGAAATACCGTGGAACGGTTATACGATGTGGGCGTGGCCGGGATTCATCGGTTATTAAAACACACGGATAAACTGCAAAAGGCCAGTGTAATTATTGCGGTTGCCGGTATGGAAGGAGCCCTCCCCAGTGTAATCGGAGGTCTGGTGGATAAACCCGTAATCGCGGTACCAACCAGTGTGGGATATGGAGCGAATTTCCAAGGTTTATCTGCATTACTGACGATGCTGAACAGTTGCGCCAGCGGCATTGGTGTTGTAAATATTGATAACGGCTTTGGGGGAGGATACCTGGCCAGCACCATCAATCGACAAATTGAAAAAGCCCGCAGCAATAAATCCTAAAAAGAGAGTAGGAATTATCTATGGAAGAACGAATACTTTACTTAGATTGTTTATCGGGAATCAGTGGTGATATGACCATCGGAGCGCTGCTGGATTTAGGCCTGGACCGGGAGGCTTTTCTCACGGAACTAAAAGAAGTGCCGGTGGAAGGATACAGGCTAAAAATTGAAAAAAACCAGAAAAACGGTATCACCGGCGTGGACTTTGATGTCATAATAGAATCCTCCGGTGCTGTCCACGGGAAGGGTCATCATCATCACAGCCAGGAACACTCTGATCATGGGCATGACAACCATAAACATCATACAGAGGATGCTCATAGTCATGGGCATCACGGCCATGGTCATGGTGAGCAAGTTGTAGAACATCACCACCGAAACCTAAAGGATATCGAAAAGCTCATTGATGAAAGCGCTTTAGGGGAATCGGTAAAAAACATGAGCAAAGAAATTTTCATGCATGTGGCTAAAGCGGAAGCGAAAATTCATGATAAGCCCATTGAAGAAGTGCACTTTCATGAGGTGGGAGCCATCGATTCCATTGTGGATATTATCGGTGTTGCGATTTTAATTCATCAATTGAATCCCGATAAAATCATATCTTCCCCGCTTCATATCGGAACGGGATTTGTAAAATGTGCCCATGGGAAGATTCCGGTACCGGCTCCCGCAACCCTGGAGATATTAAAGGGAATTCCGGTTTATTCCACGGGGATACGAAGCGAATTGGTTACCCCTACGGGGGCGGCAATTGTGAAAGTACTGGCCGATGAGTTTGCAGATACCCCATTGATGGAGATTGAAAACATCGGTTACGGCCTGGGTACAAAGGATCTGGAGATTACCAATGTGCTGAGAATGATGGTAGGTAAAAAAAAAGTATAAAGCCTGAGGATCACAGGGGAAAAAAAGGTCTTATATTACTGGAGACCAATATTGATGATATGAATCCCGAGATATACTCTTATATTTTCGAGAAGTTTTTTGAAGAGGGAGCCTTGGATGTTTACCTGACCGCGATAATGATGAAGAAAAATCGACCGGGGACAAAGCTCAGTATTCTAGTGGAAAAAAACTTAGTGGAAAAAATGAAAAAACTAATATTTCTTGAGACCACAACCTTGGGGATTCGGATAACCGAGATTAGACGGGAGGCCTTGGAGCGACGATTTATTATAAAAGAAACCCCCTTTGGGCAGGTTACTTTTAAAGAAGCTTATTATCAAGGGAGAAGAGTTAAGTGTACTCCGGAATATGAAGACTGTCAAAGGATCGCAAGAGAGAAGAGGCTTTCCATCAGCCGGGTCTATGAAGTATTGAGTAAAATCGAATAAGATGCAAAAAAACTCCACTGCCTATTCCTCGGAATCGGCGATGGAGCTAAAGTATTCATCAATGCCTGAGGCGATGCCCCGGGCTATTTTTTCCTGGTATTCATCGGTCTGCATCTTTTTATCCTCTTCCGGGTTGGTCATAAATCCCATTTCCACTAAAGCGCTGGGGACCTCCGACCAGTTCAGGAGGGATAGGTTGTTTCGAAAATGTACGCCTCGGTTTCTTGCCCCTGTGGCTTTTGCCAATTCATCAACAATTAAGGTGCTGAGGGTTTTACTAACCGCTGCCCGGTCCCCATCGATAAAAGAAACATTAAAAGCGGGAGACAGGACACTGACCCCTTGGGCGGAGGTAATGGAGCTGCCGTCGGCGTGAAGGGAGACCAGGATATCGGCCCCTACCTCTTTCGCCATTTGTCCCCGTTCCTTATTGGTAATATGTACATCATGGCGATCCCGGGTGAGGACGACCTGATAACCAAGATCTTTGAGTTCCGTTTCCACTTTCAAGGCAACATCCAAAACCAGCTGAAATTCCCATACTCCCGTTGCGACTCCACGGGTTCCCGTGGAGACCTTATAGACGGTGCTATTAAGAGTGGGGGCGGCATTTTCCCGGGAGTAATCCGGTTCCGCTTGATGACCGGGATCGATGAGAATCATGGGAATCTCAGGGGTTGAAGTCCTCTCCTCTTCCGAGGAAGAAGTATTTGTTGTATCCCCGCTTAGTTCATCCTCTGTGACTGTTTTTAATGAGGATGAGAGCTCATCCCCGGCAGAGCTGGAGAAACCGGGGAAATTATATGTAGCGGAGCGGATGAAAAATATGATCAGCAAAAATACAAAAACGAAAAATACATACTCGTATAATCTATTGAAATTGGTTTTCATAAAGTGAACAACCTTCTTTCTTTACAAAGAGTGGGTAGTTATTACTAACCATTTTAAGTGAAAGTTCAAAAAAAAGCAATGATTATGCCCAATTTTTGTAATTAGGGAAAGTATGATAAAATGGAAATCTGCAATAACTTTGAAAATCTGAGTTAATAATTAACAAAGGAGTAGGCATTTATGTATAAAACCCTATGGAAAAAAATAGAGATCAAAGAGAATGAAAGTGTTGAAATACCGGGTATCGATCCGGTTATCACTCGCATTCTCCATCAAAAAGGTATTACCAATGTCAAAGAGATCCATGAATTTTTAAGTGATAAACCGAAAAAAACCTATGATCCCTTTTTGATGAAAGATTTAGCTGAAGCCTGTGACCTGATTGAAGAAGTTTTAGCAAATCAGGGACATATTATTATTTATGGAGATTATGATGTGGATGGAATTACCTCCACAACCCTACTTATGGATTTTTTCCAAAGTTTTTATAACAACGTTTCCTACCATATTCCTAATCGACAGGAGGAGGGGTATGGTCTTAATCTGGAGACCCTGAAAGAGTTGGTCAACACGCGGCGACCGAAGCTTGTAATATCCGTGGACTGTGGAATTACTGCATTGGAAGAAGTTGATTTTTTAAAGGATCAGGGGGTTGAGGTGATTATCACGGATCATCATACTCCGGGAGAGGAACTTCCAAAATCCCTCGTTATCAATCCTAAAAGAAAGGACTGCGAATATCCTTTTAAAGATCTTTCCGGTTGCGGGGTGGCCTTTAAATTAACCCAGGGACTTCAACGAAGATTGCTTTTGGATAAAAAAATTCTGAATAAAAATCTTGATCTTGTGGCCTTGGCAACCGTGGCGGATGTGGTTCCCTTGAGAGACGAAAACCGAACGTTGTTAAAATATGGCCTGCAAAGAATTAATGACCGACGGCGCCTGGGACTGAAAATTTTACTCGAGGAGATTCGCCTGGGGGATAAAAAAATAACCCCGGGACATATCGGTTTTATGATCGGTCCCCACTTCAATGCGGGAGGGAGAGTGGCCGAGGCCCGTACGGGAGTGGAACTGTTGATGACCGAAGATCAAAATCAGGCAGTGGAAATTGCCCGGCATCTGGCCCGGTGCAATGAAGAACGACAGGAGATTCAGCAAGTGGGGCTGGATCGGTGCTTAAAAGAAATCGAAGAGAAATACCTGGAGGATGACTTTTTAATTATCGACCTTCCGGGACTTCATGAAGGGGTTATCGGAATCATTGCGGGAAGAATTAAAGAGATATACTACCGGCCGGTGTTGGTACTGACGAATTCCGAAGATCCCGAAGTTTATAAGGGCAGTGGAAGAAGTATCGAGGGTTTTGATTTATATCAGGAGATGTCCCTGTACAAAGATCTTTTTCAAAAATTCGGCGGTCATCCCGCAGCCTGCGGTCTCTCTTTGGAGAAAAAAAACATCCCGGTGCTTAGGCAGGAACTGAATAAGCGGGCGAAGGATCTTAAGGAAGAAAACCGGGAGTTATTTCTGAAAAAGATTAAAATTTATGCTAAAGTACCGGAAGAGAAACTGCACAAGGGTTTTATTGAAACCATTCACCGGATGGAGCCCTATGGGATGGGAAATGAAAAACCCCTTTTTCTCTTAGAGGATCTGAGGGTTCCCGATAAAGGGAAACAGCGCTTGGGAAAAGAAAAAACCCATTTAAAATTAAAGGGAAGAGTTCCCGGGGGTAAACAGGATCTGGAAGCTATTGGGTTCAATATGGTTGAACAGTACTTTGAGGAACTTCAAGGTCCCGATGCCATTGATGTGGTCTTTTTTCCCGAGATGAATGTCTGGAACGGCAGAGAGTCGGTACAGTTGTTGATTCAAGATCTTCGAAGTCATAAAGAAGATTCGAGGCCGCAATAAAGAGCAGCAGAAAAAAACCCTTGAAACCGCCGAAAGTCATCGGTTGTGTTAAGGGTTTTTTTAGTTACTGTTAATTTTATTTGTTGTTGATTTTGACTTCTAATGATTCTTTATCGCAAAAAACCAAATTGGTTTACCAGTACAGGGAAGAATAAAAAAACAAGGGCAATAATCGTCATAATCCATATGATTTTTTTATAGCGCTTACTCATTTTCCCCTTTTCCATCTGTATGTGAACATAGGCCAAAGAGGCCCCTGCAAGGATGATAAAAATCGGTCGGAAAGGTGCCAGTGATTGAAAAAATGAAAGGCCGAAGGTCCCTAACCCGAGGGACACTAATATCACAGGGCCCACTCAGCACATCATGGCAAAAAAAGAAGCGGCCACAGCACCGAAGCCGGAAAGTGAAGATTTGATACGTTCCATGGAAAACCCTCCTTTATCCCCTTTCGTAAAAGGGAAAACTCTGTGTAGAATAGTGTAACATAAAAATAAAATAAAAGCCATTAATTGAGAAGGGTTCTCTTTTAAAGAGAACCCTTTAGAAGTTTTTAACTAATAACCCAGATAAACTTCCGTTGTTTTGATTACCACCGCGGTTAAAGGATCCAAGTAGATGGACTGGTCATCCAGGAAAAAGCCTTTAGGATCCGGTATTTTTTCAGTTCCTGATCGTTCCCGGTCCACAAGGACTTCACCCTGGCGCAAATCATGATGAATGGTGAGTTTTCTCGGGATTTGATCTGCATTTATGAAGAGGTAGTAGGCCTCATTGCCTTCTCGGTTTTCCAAACGGTAAGCAATAACAAGATCCCAGGAGCCAATTTCCGACGCATAAACTTTTGTTGCTTTTCGGAAAATTGCCTCCATGGTTTTGTGACGGAAAGCATCGCTGGAGCGTCTAAGATGGATCAGCCCTTTGGTATATTCCATGGTTTGGCTATGCAGGGGATATTTTTTCGAATCCTCAACCCTGGCCCAATGGAAAAGATTAACCGCATCACTGGAATCATAGGAGTCATGAATAAAATAAGGGTATTCAAAGGGTTTTCCCTCTTGATCCGTCATAAACGTGGATTTATAAGGGGGATTTTTCACCGGGTATTTATAATCCGGATGAAAAAACTGTTTCGTACGTCCGTATTCCTGACCCGCATGGAGGAATGCTGTCCCCTGAGCCGTAAGAACCATCAGGTTTCCGAGGCGAATCCGTCGTTGGATTTCCTCTTCGTGGTACTTCGGATCCTTTTTTATGGACTGAGCGATCACATCATGAAGGGTAAGGTTATCATGGGCCTCGATATAGGGGACCACATCTCCCGGATGGCTGGCCTTAAAGTTTGCAGGCATTGCCCTCAGGTTATCATAGATCCGGTGGATACTACGGGGACCACCGGTTAAAAAGCGAGGTTCTCCTTCACTGCCGAAGCCGGACTTCAGTTCATTACGAAAGTCATCGGAGAAAGACCCCACGCTTTGGGTATACTGCATCCAATCCTGATCCGCAGCCAAAACCCTTTTAGCCCCTTCATCTCCCGCAAAGGTTCGCCAGCCTTCGCCGATCATCAGAATATCGGGGTTGATTTTTTTGCTTTCATCATAGGCCATTTGAATGGTTTCCGCATCATGGTCCCCCATCATATCGAATCGAAAACCGTCTACTTTAAATTCTTTCACCCAGTGAAGAATGGAATCAAGGAGAAGGCGACGGGCCATTTTATGAGTGGTGCCTAAACGGCCGCCTCCGAAGCTTTGCCGCGGAGAACCATCGGCATTCATAAAGTGGTAGTAGCGGGGTTCTAAATCTTCTAGAATATGCACCGAAGCGGTGTGATTGTAAACCACATCCAGAATGATGCCCATTCCCCGATTGTGAATTTCTCGGATTAAAGTTTTAAATTCCTCAATGCGTTTTTTCGGGTCTTGGGGATTTTCAGAGTACATACCCGTAAGGGAAAAATAACTGTGGGGATCATAGCCCCAATTGTAATTATTACCCTTCGAAGAATACTCCATGAGCCGTTCTCCCCGCTGGTATTCATTTGCAAAATAATAACTCATAAT
>PWEO01000143.1 GCA_003553525.1 Clostridiaceae bacterium | reverse complement strand
TTATTTGTGTATCATTAATGAACAGCCGCTTTCTTAGGAAGCTTTTCTTTCGATCCGGGTTTCCCGTACAATAACTCCGTCATTCAGTTCAAGGATCTTCGTGCCGTAAGCGGCAGTTTCCTTTGAATGGGTTACCTGAATAATGGTGGTTTTCAGTTCCTGGTGGATGGTTTTAAAGAGTTCCATGATCTCTACCGTGGTTTTGGAATCCAGATTTCCTGTGGGCTCGTCCAACAGTAAAATCTTCGGTTCGAAGATCAGCGCCCGGGCGATGGCCACCCGTTGCTGTTGTCCTCCGGAAAGCTCCCGGGGAGTGTGTTTTCGATAGTCTTTTAATCCAGTGATTTCCAATAACTCTTCCAGTCGGGCTTTTTCCTTTTTGCCTTTTTTTCCGTCAAGAATCAAGGGAAGCATTATGTTATCCTCTACGGTAAGGTTTGGTACCAGGTTGTAAAACTGGAAAACAAATCCGATGTCCCGTCTTCGAAGAAGACTTTTATCCTTCTCCTTCATGGTGGTTAAATCTTTTCCGTGTAAGCTGATTTCTCCGAAAGTAACTTCGTCCAGCCCGCCTAACAGGTATAATAAGGTGGATTTTCCGCACCCGGAAGGACCCATTACCGATAGAAACTCTCCGGACTCCACTTCGAAGCTTAAACCTTTTAGAACCTCCACGGTTTGTTTTCCCATGGAAAAGTTTTTCTTAAGGGACTTAACTTTAATTGCATTCATTGGGCATTCTCCTTTTTTTTCGATTTATAATTATTATTTTTATTCTGGAATTCATATAAAATGTATAATCATTAAAACTCGTATCATTCAACATTCATATCCAACTAACGCATTTTGATCCGTGGGCCTTTGTATTACAGTAATTACCAACTTCGAATTAACCGGTATAGTTAATTTCTATTCATACTGAATTTCTCGTATTACTGAGAGTTTCCGGCTTTTCATGACCACGGGCAGGGTAGCCAGAATAAATAATAGGAAGGCGGCTAGGAAAAAGGGAATCATCCCTGCAATATGAAATTCAATTGGAATGGGAAGACCGATCATTGCTGTAAGGGCTGTAATCAATCTTGCCATTAGGTATCCGTAAGGAGTGATAAAGAGGATTGCCCACAGGACGGTTACTCCGGATTCGATAAAAATCATGCGGCTTCGTTGCCCTTGGGTCATTCCCAGTGAACTTAAAATGGCCAAATCTTTCTTCCGTTGGATAAAGCTGATGATGATATTGTTTAAGGCTCCGAAAGCACCGATGACCACAGCCATGATGGAAAATATGCTAAGAATGTTCATCATCTGCCGATTTCCATCCAGGTTTCGCTCTAGTGAAGCATCCACACTCATTACCCGGGCACCATAGGTGCGGCTGATTTCT
The DNA here is from genome assembly GCA_003553525.1 of Clostridiaceae bacterium. GTDB lineage: Bacteria > Bacillota > Clostridia > Peptostreptococcales > T1SED10-28 > Isachenkonia. The sequence continues at coordinate 4,126 of PWEO01000143.1, read as the reverse complement.
TCGATTTCTTCCGCGAAAGCTTCGTTCATTTCTTCTGCATGAAAGTAAATGCTGTCGGTATAGGAGTAGTGGAAGGAATCTCTTAGCTGTTGATTATCAATCATTATGAAGGAACCGTTATAATACAGTTTTCCGTCCACGATTCCGGCGACTTCAAAATCCTTCACTCTACCATCCACTTCTAAGGGCAGAATTTCTCCCTCTTGGATACCATTGATCGCCGCGGTGTTTTTGGAAACAATGATCTTTCCTTCCGGATCCTCTAAGAAACGTTCATAAATAATACGAGTATCCCCTTCATTAAAACCGAGGTAAGGGTTGAAGTCCCGGTACATTTCCGGATCAATCCCCATAACCAGGCTGTTGGTAGTATTCAATTTCCCGTACCCCAGCATGATTTCGTGTAATGAGTCATCCGAAATTTTAGGGTGGGCCGCAAGGGTATTCTTAAGACTCTCAATAGATTCAGGATCCTGCATGCGGATCTGTTCCACGGAGTAATCATAGTTCATATCGGTAAAAGCATCCACCACGATGGACTGTAGACTTGTACTGACGGAATTAATTGCCACCATAGCCAAGATGGACATGATCAGCAGGGTGATGTTTCCCCGTAGGGATTTGCTGCTTTCTACATTATGAAGACCTAAAGCAGTGGTTCCGCTAAAACTTTTCATACCCTTAAAGATTTTTGGTGTGCAAAAGGACAGCACCCGGGGGTAAATCAAAATGATACTGATTACGGAACCTAACAGCATAATGGGACTGAGGGTGGTTACGAAATCCAACTCTAAATAAACCGACACTGTGATTCCCAAAAGTAAAAGGATTCCGATGATAAATCCTAAAATGCCTTTTTTATGATGCTGTTCTTCAATACTTAAAATTACATTTTTTACTTGCATTCTACCGGACTTTATAATAGGGACCGTGCAGGAGATCATCGACAAAAATACTGCGAAAATGATCCCGGCTAGGATTAAAGAGGTTTCAAATTCAAAACTTCCGATGATCCCGTAATCCCTGAGAGGGGCAAGGAAATAATGTATCAGATAAAGAATTCCGATTCCAAGGCCGGAACCGATGATTCCCCCAAGAACTCCGTATAATCCGCTTTCCATATATAGAATCCGTCGTACATTTCCTTTGGTGGCTCCTTGAGAGAAGAAGGTTCCGATGATTGGCAGACGTTCTGTAATAAGCAGTTTAAAGGATCCGTAGATAATGAAACTGCTCATCAGTACCACGATAATCAACATGCCGTAAAAAATCGAAGTGATCTGGTCGATCTGAGCCTGTGCCCCTTCCATATCAATGATCTCCTGGGCATGGAAGGCCTCGTTGATATCATTAAATGTCGCAATTCCCGACTCTGTGGTGTCCAAAGAGGATGTCGCAGTGACCCGATTGACCAAATCTCCCATTTCAAATAGTTCCTGGGCCGTGGCTAGCGGAGCCACGAGGGAGAACTGTTCTTTAGTATCGGTGTAAAAAATTCCATCCATATCAATAATTCCTGCGATTTCAAAGGTTTCGACGTTTCCACCTAAGAGGACTTCAACAGTGTCTCCCACCTGAAGGCCCAGTTCTTCCTTCGTTCGCTGGGAGACCAAGGCTTCATGTTCAGAAATTCCGGCATTCATATCTCCTTCGATCCAGTTCTTTGATCGGGTCCATTCCTGATCCATACCATAAAAATTAACGGTCTCAAGATTGTTCGTCTGATAAATTCCCTGGGAAGACACATAAGCATTGATCCTATCCAGGCTATCTGTATCCATTTTAGAAATATCCATCAAGCCGTTTTCTTCGGATTCGATTCGAATTTCCATTCCTTCAAAACTTGCAGTGATAGGCTTTATAAAACTGTCCAGTCCCGTTTCCACCGCCCCGATACTTCCGATAAAAAGTGCCGTACTCATGGCAATGGCAAATACCAACAGGATCAGTCTTGTTTTTCGTTCTAACATTGATTTTCCAATAAATTTCATAAAAATGTTCATGTTCCGTCCTCCTTGTTAATTTCTATACAATACCGTTGTAAAGGATATGTTTTTAGTATAGAAGAAAGTTTAGGGATTCATAACCGTCGGCAGTCTCTTTATTAGTCCACCTGTGGTCGTTTCTAGCCTCGGTCTGTAGGCGGAAAATTTCGCAATGGTAAAATTTCCTGCAGGGAAATAGCCGATTAAACTTTGCCGTTGCAGTGGTTGTGTGATATAATGCTTTTAGATGAATGGCGATGGAGTTCGCCCTAAACCACTGTAGAGCAGTTGATGACTCCTGTAAAACTATCTTTAGGGATGGTTTTACAGGGGTTTTTTGTTTTTTAATTTTTCATTGTGTGTTATTTGCTAAGTGTTTTGTATTAATGGATTCACAGCTAGCTTTTCAGGAATTATATTTTGCTTTTAGAATTATTCAGGACCACAGCAGGATGAGAAGAAGGCGGACAAATAAATTTACAGGAGGCAGAAAAGATGGCATTCAGTTTAGCAATCATCATTTTATTAGGATTACTGTTGAGTAAGGTATTTAAACTGATGAAGCTCCCGGGATTGCTGGGAATGTTGGTTCTTGGGGCACTGGTCGGTCCTCATGGTTTCAATTGGCTGGATGAAAGCATGATGATGATTTCCGGAGACTTGAGAAAAATTGCCCTGATTATTATTTTGATTCGGGCAGGATTCGGAATTGACCGGCATGCCTTGAGAAAAAACGGAATACCGGCGATCAAATTGAGTTTTATCCCCGTTGTTTTGGAAGGGTTAACGGTAATGTTTATTGGAGGGTATCTTCTGGGAATCAGTAGAGTGGAGGCGGGGATGTTAGGCTTTATAATTGCCGCAGTATCCCCTGCAGTAATTGTTCCCTCCATGATTTCGTTTATTGAAAGGGGTATAGGAGATAAAAAAGGTCTGCCGACACTTATATTGGCAGGGGCTTCCGTAGATGATGTGGTAGCGATTACAATATTTTCCAGTTTTGTGGGGATGTATGGGGGCCAAAGAATCAGTATTGCGGCCCAGCTTATAAACATCCCGATAGCTATTGCACTGGGAATAGGCATTGGTGTGGGATTAAGCCTGTTGCTGTTGTATGCATTTAAGAGGTTTAGAATCGACGATACGAAAAAACTCTTGATGATTTTGGCATCGGGGATTGTAATAACCACGTTAGAAGATTTCCTGCAAGATACTGTTCCTATTGCCGCCCTATTAGGAGTGATGGCGATTGGATTTATTATCTTGGAGAAACGAGAAACCTTAGCGAGAAAACTGTCCCATGAGTTTAATAAAATCTGGATTTTAGCAGAAGTGGTGCTGTTTGTTTTAGTAGGAGCCCAGGTAAACATTCATTTGGCCTTGGATACGGGATGGATCGGACTTTTGATTATAGCCGTCGGCCTGTTGGCGAGATCCCTCGGGGTGTTTTTATCGTTGATTGGGACGAAATTCACCCTTAAGGATCGAGGGTTTTGTATGGTGGCTTTTATTCCCAAAGCAACGGTTCAGGCAGCCATCGGAGCGGTACCCTTAACCTTGGGGGTGCCTTCCGGTGAAATCATCTTGGCAATAGCGGTCCTGTCCATCGTAATTACTGCACCCTTAGGAGCCGTTGGAATTAAAGTTGTGGGAGAACGGGTGCTGGAAGACCCTGCATTGGAAGAATCTGTGCCGGAATACCCCGGTTCGTGATAATTTATATGGAAAGTCCCTGAAATGTGATAATTTTCCTGGTAGACTCTGGAGAGAAATAATCTGCTGCGGGAGAAAATCTCGGGAAATTAATAAATCAGCAAATTTTTGGGTATAAACAACTGTAGGACTTAATGGAAAGAATAAAAACGGGGAGGAATACTATTGCCAACAGGATATGCTGGAAAACTATTGTTTGTTGATTTGACCACTGAGAAGATTCAAGAAGAAACACTAGGGGAAGACCTTGCCAATGATTTTATCGGAGGATACGGCATCGGTGCAAAGATCCTTTACGATCGAATGCCTGCAGGGGCAGACCCCTTAGGCCCTGACAGTTATATCGGATTTATGACGGGACTTACCAATGATACCAAGTCCTTATTCGGTGGCCGATACACCTTAGTGCATAAATCACCGATTACCGG
>PWEO01000078.1 GCA_003553525.1 Clostridiaceae bacterium | reverse complement strand
TAGAAACTATTACAAACGTAGATATCAGTAATAAAGCTTTTATAACTAACCGCCATGGATTTACAGACATCCATGGCGGTTATTTTGAGGCTTATTTCATATACAGAAAAATCATGTTTAACGTGCCTGAACCGTTATGGAAACCGGGCTCTTTTTTTCGTAAATTGATTTGAAGAAAAAGAACCCGATCATGATTGTCATAATACCGCTTACAATAAAGGGTATCGGAGCTAAGGTGTAGTCGAAAACCATTCCGAAGAACATCTGCCCCATCGGAACTGCTGCCATGGAAAAAGTTTCTTTTACGGAACTGACACGACCTAGCATTTCTAAAGGAACCTCCCTTTGCATCAGGGAAGATACACCAATATTAGTAATTACTGCAATAGATGTAATCATCATCGCAAAAGAAACCATGGTGATAAAAGGTACCGTATTGAGTGTAAATCGATCGATATATAAGTTGGATGCATGAAGGGCGATTACAACAATCAGTACTCCGATGGCCATGACTGCATAGGCTAATAATTTTTCCAAACTATAACGTTTACTGAGAACACCGGTAAACAGACTTCCGACCAAAGACCCCGAAACTAAGGCTGTTTGCAGGATTCCCAATTGCCAGTCCGTAACTTCGAGAAGCTGATTGGCTACAAATATCAATCCCACAGAAATTGCAGGGGAGATTAAAGCGTTCGCCGCTAGGGCAAGGCCCATAATGTTACGAATTAACTTATGACTTCGAATAACTTCAATTCCTTCAAAAAAATCAGACCTGAAATCCTTATAGGAAGGTTTTGTTTTTTTCTTGTTCGGACTCTCAAGTTCAATGAACATTTCCGATATAGCCGATAGGATAAAAGAAACTGCATTGATCAGGAGTACTACGGATATACCATACAAACCGAAGATCAATCCCGCTACCACAGGATAAAGCATGTAACAGAGGGTCAGTGTTAAACGATTCAGGGAGTTTGCTCCTACCAGCTCTTCCTTTTTAACAACTGACGGGATTGCGGTCCCGATCGCCGGAGAAAAAAGTGCAGAAATCAGAGACATACTGATTACTGTGATATAAATATGTATAATGGTAAGCTCTGTGGTTTTTGACACGATAAACAATCCTCCGATTATTACCGCGGAGAGTAAATCCAGGTAGACAATTATTTTTTTTCGATCAAACCAATCAGCAAATACCCCACAGATGGGACCTGCAATCAGGCGAGGTACCATTCCGATAGCCAGAACCGAAGCGAACATGGTACCGGAACCTGTCAAATGGAGAATATATAAGGATAAAGCAAAACTTTGCATTCCACTTCCAAAATGTGATACAAACTGACCGATTACAAGCAATGCTAAATTTTTGTTCTTTAACAGCTTCCACTCCAAAATCATCACTCCTTCAATTGTATATCATAATTCTATCATGGAGTTTAGCCGTGGCATACCCTTGGGTATTGGGAAAATAGAAGGCTTGAAAGTAGCTTAATCCTACTTTTTTTATTGTTTTGAAGAAAGTTTCCATTTCACAAAAATCTCTTCCGTAATTTTAAGAGCTTCCTTGTATTTATGTTGAGCTTTTAGGGCATCGATTAGATAGTCTCCGTAAAAAGATCGAAAGCCATGATGAGAGTCTTTCGTTGCCTGTTTATAGAGTTTTCGAAGTATATCCACTACGGCTTCACTTTTCAAAGACTGCTTCTTTAGACAAAGATTTACTAACCAGTCCAGACAGATCTTCATGGAAGGTTCCACCCGTTGATTCTTGATGGTGTCATAGATTTTCTGTAGTTCTTTTGTATATTGCTCCGCCCGTTCAAAATGATTTTGCCCATGGGCAACAAGGGCCAACTTTTGCACTAAATAGAACTTATCGGATCCTACCGAATCTCCCTTCTTATAGCAGTCATATGATTTTTCCAAGTTCTGTCTTGCTTGTTCGTAATTTCTGATCGCTAGATACGCCGAACCGATATTATAATATACCGCTGCTTTTCTGGAGTTCTTCGTTTGCTCACTCAAAGTAAGAAGTCGCTGATAATACGCCAGCATGTTATCGATATCTTTTACATTGGCATAAGCTGCGGCAATCACAAAATTTATCTCAATCCCTCGCTCCAGATAACCCTCTTCCATCAACTGTTGATATGCTAAATCACCCAATCGTATGCTTTCAGAATAATTTCCCAAATTGTAATTCACAGACGACAGTGCTTCCATAATAATCCCGTCCTGTTTGATCCTTGCGGCCCGTTGAAACTGGGACAAGGCTTTTTCAAAATCACTGTTATATATCATCTCATAATAACCGATCAAATAGTGGGTCAAATGGGTTTGTTTCGGACTCATATAACTCACGTAGTCTAACAGTTCATAAATTCCGTTTTGAAATTCCTGGAGACCCACATCCCCAAACTTCCCTCTGATCAATCCATAAAATCCCTTAACAAGCATATAATCGACCACCAAAGGAGAGTGCTGCAGTAGTTCTTTTTTTTCATTCAATCTATTCATCCTTTGATCCATTTCTTCTCCCTTATAAAGGAAATAGCTTCTATAAAAATTTTCAACTGCCAGTTCCAGCTCTTTCATCTCCTTGGGATTGCGAGTTAAATCAATGCCCAGGACATCCATCAGTTGCAGTAATATTTCCTCACTACAGGTGACACTTCCTTTTTCAATTTTACTAAGATAAGAAACTGCACAGATTCCCTGACAAAGACCTTCCTGACTCATATTCTGTTCGCTACGATATTTTTTAATCAGCATCCCCATCATCATCGATTGATAATCCATCTTTTCCTCCTCCTAAATCTATTTTTCGTATCAGCATTTACAGTACTTTTTCATTTATCCTATACCAACATTGTTAACAAAGCAATAGTTATGGCTTGTTTTATACGTTTGCAATCTACATATTGATTATTGGTAGCATTTGTGAACTTATTAACTATTTTCAAAATATTTTATTTATTCGGAATATTTGTTGTTTTTTGACATTTGTTGTGATATTATTATTTTTGTAGTAAAAATATAATTATAGGAGGATTATTAATCATGGTGAGCAGCTTTTTTATTCCAACAATTAATTTGATCGGTCCGGGAGCACTGCAAAGTGTCGGAGAGCAACTAAAGAGTCTAAAGGCAAAGAAAGTACTTATTGTAACCGATGAGTTTTTAAACAAAACCGGTGTTGCCGGAAAAACCAAGGATTTAATTGAAGCTGAAGGAATGGAGGCTGTAATCTTTGACGGTTCTGAACCGAATCCTACGGACAAAAATGTAGAAGCGGGATTCAAAGTTTGGCAAAATGAAAAATGCGATGCGTTAGTTACTCTCGGCGGCGGATCTTCCCATGACTGTGGTAAGGGTGTGGGACTGCTGGCTGCTAACGGTGGAAAAATCCATGATTATGAAGGCGTTGACCAGTCTAATAACGAGTTTGTACCTTATGTAGCAATTAATACAACTGCAGGTACTGCATCGGAAATGACGAGATTTTGTATTATTACCGATACCAGTAGAAAAGTAAAAATGGCTATTGTAGACTGGCGAGTAACTGCAAAAGTTTCAATAAATGATTCTGAAATTATGGCGACCATGCCTCCAAATCTTACAGCAGCTACAGGTATGGATGCTCTTACCCATGCAGTGGAAGCTTACGTATCCACAGCAGCAACTCCACTAACAGACGCCTCTGCATTAATGGCTATTCAATTAGTTGCAGAATATCTTCCACAAGCCGTAGCAAACGGTGATAATATGGTAGCAAGAGATAAAATGGCCTATGCTCAGTTCTTAGGCGGTATGGCCTTTAATAATGCAAGTCTTGGTTACGTACATGCTATGGCCCATCAACTTGGTGGATTCTATAACCTTCCCCATGGTGTATGTAATGCGATTTTACTTCCCCACGTAGAGCAGTTCAACCTAATCGGATGTGCTGAAAAGTTAAGCGATGTTGCCGTCGCCCTGGGTGCCAATATTGAAGGTCTAACCATCCATGAAGCAGCACAAAAAGCCATTGATGCCATTAAAGATCTTTCTAAGTCCATTGGTATTCCTTCGGGACTTTCTGAGCTTAATGTTGAGGAGAAGGATTTTGATGTTATGGTAGATAATGCTATGAAGGATGCCTGCCAGGCAACAAATCCACGAACTGCAACAAAAGAACAAATCATTCAGATTTTCAAGAATGCAATGTAATTAATTGCTTATTGTTTCATTAATTATAAGATAATGGATATTTCATAAAAAAACTGCCTATTGGTTTAGTTCAAAAACCAATAGGCAGTTTTTTTAGAGATTAAGATAATATAAAATAAAGGATTACCGCTTCCTTTTATCCTTCCCACCCAGAAATATGCTCCTACTTAATCCAATGGTTTTTCCTCTAAAAGACAGCGATTATTTCGCTCACATATATACTCCAGTACACGAAAACCGATGATACTGAGTAGGGCTGTTCCGATGATCAGCACTACAGAAAAAGATTGAAGAAAAAGGACATTACTTCCTACAATTGTCAGTCAAAATGCTATACAACTAAAATCCACTATAATCATAAAAAATATATAGCGTTCACTTCGAGAACTTTGGTTCATCATAGGTAAGAAATAGAATCGATGAACCATCACTTAAAATTTTAATTTCCAGTCATATTTAAAAGAATTTTTTCCATATACTCCGGGGACTTCTTCATATCATCATTGAGCCATTTTTGAATAACTCCGATGCTTCCGGTAATGGAATAGGCATATACGTAATTTGCATCCTCTTTATCCAGTCCGAGATTTGTTGTCAAGTCATCCATATATTTACCGTAAACCAGGTTTAGCATCCGTTTTTGAAAATGAATATCCCCCCGCTCACTAAGGAGAAGTTTGCAAATTTCCCCGTTTTCTTTGATGTATTCAAATATTCGCTCCAACATTTCCGTAGATACCTTCGGCGTCTCATCATAAATGTATGGGGCTAAATAAACTTCCACATTTTCTACGAGTTCATCCTGGATCTTTTTCATTAAATCATATTGATCGGTGTAATGGGCATAAAAAGTGGAACGATTAATATCCGCTTCCTCACAGATTTCTTTGATCGTAATCCGAGAAATGTCTTTGTGTTCCAACAATATGATAAAACTTCTTTTCAACAATAGCTTGGTAACTTTCACTCTCCGATTTTCTTTTGATTTCACCTTGTTTTGATCTTCCATAACCTTACCTCCTAAGGTATTGCTTTATATATGTTATTTCACCCCTTGGATTACTTAGAACTACTCCATACTTATAATGTTAATCAGTTTAAATTTTTCTCAACACATTTGCTTAGATTGTTGTTTTTGAATCACATTTATTAAATATGTTTTTTTCATAACACATCGAAGTCATTTGATGATTGAACAATCCTTCTATTATTATTATATTATAACTATGAATAAAAGCAACACTGTGTTGTATTAAACCCATCACCTTAGGAGGAAATCCCGTGAACAATGTATTTGAAACCACGACAAAATACCGAAAGGTTATCTTAATCACTTTTATTGCCCTTGCACTGATCAGCGGACTGTTAATGCTTGGCGT
>PWEO01000041.1 GCA_003553525.1 Clostridiaceae bacterium | reverse complement strand
TTCCATGTAGGATACTTCATATCCCATCTCTTGAATAATCAGGCTTGCAACTTCCGTTGGAGGGACGGTACTGGTCCAGGGGGTTACCCCAAAGGTAATCTCCACCGTATCTTCTCCATTTTCATTTCCACAGGCTGTAAATAATAACATCGTTATCAATAATACTCCAAGTAGTAATTTCTTCTTCATAATCATTTCCTCCTATATATATTTTTGTTTCATTTTGCATCAAGTCGTGTGCATTCAATGTAAATATGGTTTATTTTTTTCGAATACCGATTTTTCTTCCCACTTCTTCAGGGGTTGCCAAATCCTGCTGCGCCCTATGATATTCCTGTAAACTTTCCTGCATAGGCCTGGGAAAGGGGGCCGGCCGGTTCGTCTCTTTATCCATGCCCATTACCATCTGTTCACTGGTGGCCACCCTCTCTTTTTCCCCGTTTTTCATGATCATGATCAGATGAATTCGCTTTTCGTCCCGATCAATCACCTGGGGAAACACGGTTATGGCCTCTCCTTCATTTACCTCTTTTAAGTAACAGATATGAGCCTCCAGGGTAAAAAAGGTATACTGATAATCCGCTTTCCCTCTTTCATCCAGTCCCAGAGCGTCGATCCACCGATCCAGGGTTCTGCTGAAGATTCTTCCATACTCCGCATCATTCATATGCCCATTATAGTCCACAGACTTCGGCGATACCTTCCATGGCCATGAAAAGCTGCCATCTTTTAAGTTGATTCCCACTTCATCATTCATCGTCTTTGCTCCTATTCCGTTTTATTAAATAAAGGCCAGTAATCGGACACCAGCGCCAATTGTTTTACCAGAAACTCATTTCGTTTTTCTTCCAGTTCCGCTACGGTTTTACCTTGTCCGCTATTCTCGCAACCTTCAATGACCCGCTCTTTCAGCTCCTCCGTAAGTTCCGGGGCCACAAGCTTCGTCCAGGGGAGTTTTAAGGCCGGGCCGAATTGTTCGAGCATATGACGCATGCCGGCGTCTCCCCCTGCCATATGGAAGGTCATAAAAGGTCCCATCAGGGCCCAGCGAAGACCTGCGCCGTAGGTAATGGCCCGGTCCACTTCATCGGTGGTGGCGATTCCGTCATTTACGATATGCAGGGCTTCCCGCCAGAGGGCTTCCATTAATCGATCCGCCACGTGGCCTTCGATTTCCTGGTGGATGACCAAAGGCTTCATGTCCATGGCTTCGAATAAAGCCTTCGCTTTGTCGATTACCGCTTTATCGGTTCTTTCCCCTCCCACCACCTCGACCAGGGGTAAAATATACACCGGATTAAAGGGATGGGCCACAATTAACCGTTCCGGATGCCTTAGTCCTTCCTGAAGGGTGGTGGCGGTAATGCCCGAGGTGCTGGAGCCGATAATGCCCGTTGGCTTTAAATGTTTGTCGATCTCTTCAAGCACCTGCTTTTTCAACGCCTCACGCTCCGGCACATTTTCCTGAACGTACTCCGCTTCTTCAGCCGCCTCTTTAATGGTATTTACAAATTGCAGTTTATCGATAGATGCGTCCTTCGAAACACCCAGGTCCTCCAGGGTTGGCCAGATCCGTTTTAATAACGTACGGGTTCTCATTTCCGCCCCCTCCGCCGGATCAAAGGCAACTACATTATAACCCTTCGCCAAAAACCTTGCAATCCATCCGTTTCCGATGACACCGGTTCCAATGACCCCTACTTTCCTGTTGTTACTCACCATACTTATGCCTCCTATTTATGTTTTTGTAAATGATAATATTCCCGTGCTTCCTCGGGAGTCATAATGGAAAATCCGTTTTGCTCCAGGATATTTCCCATTTTCTCCACCAGTTCCTCATTTTTAGCGAGAACCCCTTTTTTAAGGTAAAGGTTATCCTCAAGGCCTACTCGCACATTGCCTCCCAATAAAGCCGCTTGCAGTGCTACGGGAAACTGTTTGGACCCGATTCCGAAAGCCGACCAGCTGGCATTCTTCGGAAGTTTGTTTTTCATATACAGCATGGTTTCCACATCGGCGTCCGCCCCCCAGGGAATCCCTAAACAAAACTGAAACATGGGATCCCCGTCGATCAGGCCCTTTTCAATTAAATGTTTTGCATAACGGAGGTGCCCCGTATCAAAGCACTCGATTTCCGGTTTCACACCGCTCTCCTTAATAAGTTTTGCCTGTGTTTCCAGCCAGGATGTGGGACTCATATAAACCATATCTCCAAAATTCACACTGCCGCAATCCAGAGTACACATTTCCGGCAGTAATTCCCCCACGGGTATATGTCGCTCCTTTGGGGTTTGAATCAGTGTTCCGGTTCCCCCGGCTGCGGGGGTGTCCAGGCTCGGAATGAAATCTCCGCCTCCTCCGGCGGTGATGTTAATGATCACATCGGTATTCGATGCGCGAATCCGATCCACAATTTTTCGATAGTGCTCAATATCGTGACTGATGCCACCGGTTTTCGGGTCTCTTGCATGGATATGAGCAACCGTAGCTCCGGCCTTCGCCGATGCGATTGCAGAGTCCGCAATTTCCTTGGGCGTCACGGGAACATGTTTGTTTTTATCCGTTGTTTCCCCGGCACCGGTTAGGGCCGCGGTCAATAATATTTTTTTCATGATGTCGCCTCCTTTATTTTTACTGTACCAACCAGACGGTTTATTAATCTGTTTAAGACTATAACATCTTCCGGAACTCATTTCAAGTTGGAATCCCGATTTTTCTTTTGAAGAAAGGGGCCCAGCCTATAAGAGAAGTGGGTTTCTGGCATATTTAACTTTTCTTGAACAAATCGGGCATAAAAAAAGATCCCTTCTTTTCAGAAGAAATCCTTAAGCTTTTCGATCATTGGAAGTTTTCCCTGTTACTGCTCCGATTCCCGGGACCAATCCATTAAAAATTTAAATACCTCATTCTTTTTCTTCTCGTCCATTCGATTGATATCAAAGAGCTCGGACAGCCATATTCCGTCGGCGGCTAACTGTATAACCGATGCCTTGATAGGATCGATTTGGTCCTTTTCCATGTCCTTCTTCCAACCGTCATAAACTTCCCGTATCGGATCCAGCAATTCCGCATCCACGGCTTTTGCTGCAAGAAGGGTAGCGTTTTTATGCTTGTTTTCTTCCGTTTCGTGAAAGGTCACATTTACATAGGCTCTAATCCATTTCCCCGGTTCTCCGGACTGTTGATTTTCATCGTTTTTCACCTTTTCATCATAGTTGCCGGCCAAATGCTCCACCATTCCCTGTAACAAGGCTTCCTTTGTGGGATAATGATACAATAGCCCCCCTTTACTGAATCCCGCGGCCTCTGCCACCGCCTCTAATGTCAGGTTGAAAATCCCCCGCTGATTGACAATTTTTGATGCTGCATTCAAAATATCCAGTTTTCTTGAATATCTTCCCATTTTACCACCTGCTTTCCCGTTCTTAGGATTTTAGTATACTACACAGACGGTTTTAAGACAACCGGGCAAAGCAGCAAAATAGTTACGGGAGCGATATACTCCATAACGGAGGGATGCATAATGAAAAACTTTGATGAACACGATAATATGTTTTCAAGAGTGAATCTTACGGATTTAAGCCTTACTCCGGTATTAATCATATCAGTACAGGTATCCTATCCCTTTAGTCTTAGTCCCCGATCCCTATGATCGCCAGGGACGCGGTAAAAATTTACTAAATTATGAAAAACTAGCAAAATAAGTTTAGTCTCTAATTTGATCGGGTAGGAAAATATTGTAGGGCTTTAAAGTTAATAATTAATATGTGGAAGCAAAGATTTTCCGGTTGTCATTGGACGCTTATAACCGGAAAGGAGCCAGTAGCGTAACCGGCCATGATTTTGGCCGGTTTTTTTGTATCTTTACATACAGTTTCTTCTCACAATAGGAAACTGTATCAACTGAAGTTGCCTGCATGTGCAGCTGGCACTTCTAAGGAGGTGATGTGATCCGCTTGGGATGTGATGTGATCAGATTAAAAAGCAATATAATGGTTCCATTTCTACTACGGCAAGGCACCATTTTAACCACATAACATAAAAAGCTTGAGTAATTACTGATATATGAACAATCCAATGGTGCAGGGGTGAATGGAACCTCGCTCAAAGGAGGTGCTAAATGTAACGCTGTGAAATTTTCCGTTATAAATAAGGGGTTTAATAATAAAGGAGTGGAAATAAAATGAAGAAAACTAACAATCCGAGAAGGCTCTTTGCAGTAATGCTGGCACTGACCATGGTATTTACGATGTCTGCAATTCCCATTAATGCTCAAACAGATGGCGGTCAGATTGAGGGGGCAAAAAGTACTTGGCAGCATGAAGGTGACTTGGAACACCCTGAAGATGTCTATCTGATTGGACAGGAGGTTCATTATTTATTGGAGATTACCAACACCCATGGGACCGAGTCCATGGAAGTTGATATCTGGGATGTTGATCCGAGCGGAGAAGAACATGTGCTGGCAACGGATGAGGTAATTTTAGCAGGAGACACTTGGACGCAGGACTTTCACTATACGGTTGGAGAAGATGATCTGATAGTGGTTGATGGTGTTAACGCTGTCAGAAACAGACTTTTTGCTGAAGGTACTCAAGGTATCGAGGAAGTTTCTGTGGAGGTTACGAAGACTTCTCAAGTAATACAGCCGGATATCTCCGTCACCAAGGTAGCGGACGAGTTCTCCAAGGTCGGCGACGCTATTGACTACAATATCACGGTAACCAATACCGGCGATTGGGCATTGGAAGATATCACTGTATACGATGAGCTTCTGGGAGGCGACATCTCTGCTTACTTTGACTTTGATGAACCATTGGAACCGGATGAGTCGATAGAAGCGACAATTGAATACACGGTACAGGAAGGTGACAATGATCCGCTGCTCAACGACGTGGATGTTGAAGGTACAGCCGAAGGCTTTGATCCTGAAATCGAAGGGGCTGTAGTCACCGATACCGATGATGCTTCTGTGGATCTGGTAAACCCAGAGATCGAGATCACCAAAACTGCGGATCCCGATGAGGGTTATGTAGGTGATGAAATAGAGTACACCATCGCCGTAGAAAATGTGGGGGATCACGGACTGGAAAACATCGTGGTAACAGACCCCATGTTCGAAGGTGATATTACCGAAGCATTTGATTTTAATGAACCATTAATGCCTGATGAATATGAAACCGCAACATTTTACTACACCATCCAGGAGGGCGACCTTCCGGGACCGATTGAGAACACGGCTAGTGTCTATTCCAATCCGGTAGGACTGCCAAACGACATTGAGGATGAAGCCAGTGCTACGGTTGCCATCCTTGCAGAGGAACTCACGGTTGAAAAGACTGCCGAGACTTCCTACACCCGAACCCATGAGTGGGACATCAACAAGGGTGTCGAAACTGAAGAAGGTTTAGTGTGGGATGAAGATGAGACGATCTCCAAGATCTGGCTCTACTCTGATGGAACCGGTGATGAAACCGCTACCTGGAATGTAGATGTAGCCTATGAAGGCTATGAAGACAGCGGTTACAATGTCTCTGGTGCAGTAACTATCGAGAACACCGGAGACGGCGACGTAACAATCACTGATGTTGTCGACCTTTTAGACGA
>PWEO01000121.1 GCA_003553525.1 Clostridiaceae bacterium | reverse complement strand
CTGATAAAGGCAAACCAATAGGAATATTGGGACGCAAAGCTACAGGGCCTGAGAAGGCAGCCAGCTACCAAAGGAGGAGTAAGAAATGAAAAAAATAATGATTTTACTGATTTTTGTACTGACATTAACCACAACAACACTTCTGTTTGCAAACACAGATAAAGAAATAGAAAAGATCCCTTCCGGTGCTCCTAAAACCGATGAATTGGAAGCAGGCATTGAAAATAAAGAGGATCCCACAGCAGGATCCTTATCAGTAAATAGAGAGGAGAATCCCAGTGAACTTGAACTGAATGACGGGATTATCTTAATCAATCAGTATCACTTGAGCTTTATCGAGGACGAACGGGGAAACCGTCACACATTCGAGAGTTTGGATTATGGAAAAGACGCCCGGGAAGCCCGAGAGTTGAAAGAAAAAAAGTCAGCAGAAGATAAAGCCGCAGAGGCTTCCAAGAATGAAAGCGCCCTGAAGGAAGAAACTCAAGGGGCGAAGAATTCAAGCAGTAAGGCTGCTGAGGCTTCAGGAAACAGCGAAGCTGAAAGCACTTCCAATACAAGCACTGCAAGTGCAACGAAAGCTTCGACGGAAAGCAAAAGTTCCGCCGAGATTACCACGGTAGCCGCAACACCGCCAAGATCCCCGAATGTTCCGTCCTACAGTATGGACAGCATAGGGATTTATCATAACGCTGAAGGCGCCGTAACCGTAGTATATCCCAATGCCCCTCAAAAGCGGCTGCGGGTATTGGTTGAAAAAGGCGGGGAACGATCCGCATACAATCTTCATGACGGCACGAGTACCGGCAATGCCGTGGCGACGTATCCCTTACAACGGGGCGAAGGCACGTATCTGGTTCGAATTATGGAAAACACTGAAGGCAACAGTTACCGAGAGGTGTATCGGCAGGAAGTAACCTTTAAAAGCCAGCAAAAACATGGGGTATACTTAAACTCCATTCAAGAAATCAACTGGAGCACCTCGGACCCTGCAATTCAAAAAGCATCCCAGCTAACCGCCGGAGTATCTTCGGATCGGGAAAAAGTACGGGCAATCTACAATCATGTGGTGCGAAACGTAAAATATGATCACGATAAAGTGAATCAATTAAATATATTCTATCTGCCGAATATCAATGATACTTTCAGTACCAATAAAGGAATTTGCTACGATTACGCTTCCTTATTTGCCGCCATGCTTCGAAGTCAGGGGATTCCCACCCGAATGGTTAAGGGATACTCCGATGCCGTCGGAAACGGAGAAGTATACCATGCCTGGAACGAAGTATACCTGGCCGGTGAAGATCGATGGGTAATCATTGATACCACCCACGACGCTTCCCGTGTGCAAGCAGGCCACTCCGTGGATATGATCAAAGGTTCCGGAGGATTTTCCGTAACCCATCGCTTGTAATCAGTTTGGTTCTAATCCGTTGGAATGAAACTAATTTGGACAGCATCCGTTTGAAACTAAAGAGGATATTACTGAATTAAACCTATAGAGCAGGCGTAGAAAGAGGACGCGCCATGTAAGTGCAAGTCCCAATGATGACATATCTTTTGTGCGGATTAGAGCAACACCTTCACTGGTGCATTGATCTGATCCCCCTATGCAATAAGACATAGCAAAGGCCTCCGGGGTAGGATTCGGGGGCTTTTGCACGGAAGGATTTATCAAATAGCCGGATTTTTTTCTTGTACTCCCCCTTCTTCTGTGATAGAATAAATAGAAGTAAAAAAGTGAATATTTCGTTCACCTTTTAATTCGGTCCCGAGAGGCTGAAAAAGGAGAAGAGCAAGAGGACTTCTCCTTGTATACAACATACAAAGGAGGTTTTTTTATGTCAGAAAGTACATTAGTAAAAAAGATGGAAGTAACGAAAGAACAAAGCACGATTCAACAGAATATCAAACGGGTGATCTTAGGACTGCAGCACTTAATCGCAATGTTCGGAGCCACAATTTTAGTGCCCATGATTACAGGATTTGACCCGTCGGTAGCCCTTATCGCAGCTGGATCAGGAACTTTGTTATTTCATTTGGTAACAAAGGGAAAGGTACCGGTTTTTTTAGGGTCTTCTTTCGCTTTTATTCCCGTCATCCTATATGTAGCAAACACCTACGGAGATTTAGCCTACGCCCAGGGAGGGCTGATGGTTGCCGGAGGAATTTACGTCATCCTATCGCTCCTGATTAAGAAAATCGGCATCGGAAGAATTCGAAAATACTTACCCGCTCAAGTGGTTGGTCCGATGATCATCGTCATCGGCCTAAGCTTAATCCCGGTAGCCATTAACATGGCCTCCTACGGATTCGGTCTTGCGGCACTAACTCTTGGAACCGCCTTAGTAGTAACGAAGTTCGGAAAAGGATTTTCTAAGCAATTATCGATCTTAATCGCCGTGGCCACAGGGTACATCGTAGCCCTGGCCATCGGAGGAATTGTAGATACCACCATCATCACTGAAGCCAGCCTGGTACAAATGCCGAATTTCAGCGCACCGAAGTTTGACATCGGCGCCATCCTGATCATTGCACCGGTAGTACTTGCAGTATTTATGGAGCATATCGGAGATATCACCACCAACGGAGAAGTAGTAGGAAAGAACTTCATCAAAGATCCTGGACTAAACCGAACCTTACTGGGAGACGGAATCGCAACACTGTTCGCCAGCATGATCGGCGGACCGGCCAACACCACCTACGGAGAGAACACCGGAGTATTGGCCATCACCAAAAACTACGACCCCGCAGTACTGCGAATCGCCGCAGTTTTCGCCATCATCTTAGGATTTGTCGCAAGACTGGGCGGAGTCCTAACCTCCATTCCCGTAGCGGTTATGGGCGGAATCAGCATGATGCTCTTTAGCATGATCGCTTTGGTAGGAATCAAAACCCTAAAGAAAAACAAAGAAGTAGCCTTCAAAAAGAAGAATCTTGTTGTAATAGGAAGTATCTTACTACTGGGACTTGGAACCACTTACCTTGAAACCTACACCGGAATCGTAATCGGAATCCCCGTAACTGAAGGGCTGCAAATTACCGGCCTAAGCCTTGCCGCCATCGTAGGAGTTGGCTTAAATGCCTTCTTAAACCGGGGCGAGGTCATCTCAGAGCAGGAAGCATAAAGACAAGCACCAGGGACAAAAAAGAGGACAGGGGGACGGAGTAATTGTCCCCTCAAAAAGAGGACAGGGGGACGGAGTAATTGTCCCCTCGAAAATATGAAGCAGAACAATAACCCTTATGGAGAGGACACGAGAGAAAAATGCGTGTCTTCTTTTTTTATTATTAGGCAGAGTCTGTAAGACTTTGGTTGTGAGAATTAAGAAAACAAGCCTACAACAAGTGATCATGAAAGCCGGGGTATGGCCATATTTTAAGGGAGAAAGAGCGCCGGAATTCTGGTGCTAAAAATGAATGAAAAAATAGTGAGAAAATTATAATTTAGTATACTTATTACTCCGGGCTTATGGTATAATATTATGAAAATGAGGACTTGAGACCTAGTTATTTTTACATAGATCTGGTGATATTAATATACAGCTAGTGATATTGATATACATCTAGTCATATTCATATGCATAAAGGGATACACATATATAAGATCTAGAAATATTGGGCTATAGGGGAATAAAGGGAAAAGCACTACCGTAACAGAAGAATTAAAGATAGTCAGCGTCGAAATAAAGTATCATGGGGGGAGTCCAATGGGGGGAATCTTACAGATGTTTATTCAACACCGTGATTTACAATGGTTTGCCATTGTTTTAGTGATCGGGGTAATTTTCGTTGGTTTGGCCTATTTGTTTGAACGAGTTCATTCTCGAAAAGAGCAGGGAAAGCAGGAAATACGATGGATGAAAACCATAGCGGAGAATGTAATGGACCTGATATTAATTCTTGATGAAAAGGGCCGTATTCAATACATCACTCCCTCGATTACCCGGTTTTTGAAGTACACCGATGCGGAGGTAAAGGGAAAAGCCATTTTGGACTATGTGCATCCCGAGGATAAAAAATCCGCAGTGAAAGGATTTCAGACGGGACGGGAAAATTATGGGAAAATTGTAGGGCGTTTTCTACATAAGGAAGGCTACTACGTTTATCTATCAGCCCAGATAAAACATTTGTATGATGAAAGAGGAAAAGAAGCGGGAGCCGTAATCAGCTGTCAGGATATTACGGAGCGAAAACGAACGGAAAACCGCCTCAGAAATCTCCGTTTTAAAGACGTATTAACGGGGCTTCATAATCGAGGGTACTTCGAAGATCAGCTTCCGAAATATCTGAAGGAAGAAAAGAACTATCCCTTAAGTATTGTGGTTGGGGATATTGATGATTTGAAAAAAATCAATGATAACTTTGGGCATCTCCGCGGCGACCGTATTCTGGGGTCCGTAGGAAAGGTGCTGAAGAACAATTGTCGCAAAGAAGATTTGGTATGCCGAATGGGAGGCGATGAGTTTGTAATGCTGCTACCGAAAACCCAGGAGGATGAAGCACGAAAGGTAGCGGAGCGTATTGAGAAAGATGTATGCGCTCTGGGGAAACATGGGATGGTTTGCGGCATTTCCCTGGGAATTTCTACCGTGACGGAGCCTATAATTAATATAGAAGCCATGATGGAAAAGGCAGATCAAAACATGTACAACCGAAAGAACCAAAGAAAAAAAGCGGTGTGAAAGGCTTAACTTGAGATAACCCAGATGGAATTCCATACAAAAGATTAATCAAGATAAGGACCTAAGAGGGACAATTCTCTTAGGTTTTTCTTTTTAGAATCACGAGACGTGAATCTCTTGGGACTTAAGCTGCGGCGGTCCTCCCTTATATATTTACAGATACAGTTATGTTATAATACTTAGCATAACGAAGAATTAATGTGATGAGTTAGGATTTATCAATACATAATAATCGATACATCATTAATCGATAAAGGGCGGGAAAGGAGACATCAAAATGATCGAAGGCTGGATACAAGTTATTACCGATACCCTGCTGCTTTTTTCCATTGGCGTACTGGGCTGGATGGTGTTTTCTTATTTGAAGCTGCCGGTACCGGGAATATTAGGGACCATGGTGTTTATCGGGGCCCTTAGAGTCCTGGAGGTGGACATTCCCTATGCTCCCGGTTTTATCTCTCCGATTGTACAAATCATTTTGGGAATTTTTATCGGATCGAAGATAACCAAAGAGACGGTTAAGGATTTGAGGTCCTTGCTGAAGCCTGCCCTTGTTATTATTACCTGGACCATGGGGATTGTATTTATTTTCGGGTACGGGCTGCACAGGGTTTCGGATTTGGATCTTTTTACGGCAATTCTCTCATCCAGTATGGGAGGTCTTCCGGAGATGACCATTCTTTCTATGGAAACTTCGGCGGACATTACCACGGTGGTAATTATGCATACGGTCCGGATGATGCTGACCATGTTTATGTTTCCCATTGTGTTTAAACGATTTATGACTCAAAAGAATAAAACCCTGATGGACACCGAGGTGGATTCGAATACGGGAAAAACTGCAGGAAATCAGGGAATCCGGGAAGAAAACGGAAAAAGCACCGCCGAGAGGAAAGGGACAACCTCGAAGAAAAATAAGATCCCTCAATTTCTAGTGCCCTACCACCGGGATTTTCAATTGTTTCGAAAAAAGCT
>PWEO01000039.1 GCA_003553525.1 Clostridiaceae bacterium | reverse complement strand
AACGGAGGACTTATCTATGGATAATAATATTAACCCCCTGGGTTCCATCGAATCCTTTCCCGGCTTTGAAGAGACCAAAAGCCGCAGGGAAGTACAAAAACAGGAGTTTTTAGTGAAATTTCAGGAAATTAAATCCGATGATGTCAGAACTCATCTGGAAAATTTATATGAGAAAATTTCACAACAGTCCGACCGAATCGGAGATAAGCTGCATCTTTCCGAAGTGATTAAATATAAGGGTTTGGTCCGGGAGTTTTTGGATGTGGCAGTGAAGAACTCTCACCACTTTGAAAAGCAGAACTTCCTTGATAAGCGGGGACGACACCGGGTATACAGCATCGTTAAAAATGTGGACCGGGAGCTGGACCATTTAACGAAGGAATTTTTAACCCGGGAAGTGGACCGGATATCCGTGCTTCGAAAACTCGATGACATTCGGGGAATGCTGATCGACGTCTTTATGTAGTTTTTGTATAAGAGTTTTTGTACAAGGGGGCGCCCCCCGGTAGAATTTTTGCCAATTCATCACTTCTATGATATACTCTTTAACCTATCTAATATTTATTCCTGATTACAAGTTCTTGGTATCCGATTACATAGACCAACACATCAGGGACCCCCCATGACACGCCAAACTTACTGGAAAAATAAAGCGAAGGTCTTCCTATTAAAAGGAACCTTCGCTTTTTGTAGTATTATTTATTTCCCAACCTAATCCTCTGCCCGTTTCCCCTGCAGGTACGCGATAATGAAGGGATCAATGGCGCCGTCCATCACGGCGGAGATGTTTCCGCTTTCCTCTCCGGTACGGTGATCCTTTGCCAGATTGTAAGGATTAAATACATAGGATCGTATCTGGGATCCCCAGGCGATTTCCGTATATTTCCCCTGCAGATCTTCGATATGCTCTTTTTGTTCTTTTTCCTTTAGTTCAATCAATTTACCCATAAGCATTTTCATGGCCGCATCCTTATTGCTGTGCTGGGAACGCTGATTTTGGCACTGGACCACAATTCCTGTAGGAATATGGGTGATCCGTACGGCGGAATCCGTCTTGTTGACGTGCTGTCCTCCCGCACCGCTGGCCCGGTAGGTATCGATTTTCAAGTTTTTCGGATCGATATTAACTTCCACATCATCCTCCAGCTCCGGCATAACATCGATTGAAGCAAAGGAGGTATGCCGCTTACCTGAAGAGTCGAAGGGAGAGATTCGAACCAATCGGTGGACTCCCTTTTCACTGCGTAAATACCCGTAGGCATTTTCCCCTTTAATCAGGATCGTTGCGCTTTTAATCCCCGCTTCCGGATCCTGGATATAATCCAGGATTTCTACACTGTATCCATGGCCTTCCGCCCATCGGGTATACATCCTTAAAAGCATCTTCGCCCAGTCCTGGGCGTCCAGGCCCCCGGTTCCCGAGTTGATGGATACAATCGCATTGTTCTTATCGTATTTCCCCGTAAGAAGCAGCTGCAGCCGCTTTTTCTCCAGATTTTTCTCCAGCTTTTCCAATTCCTGATAAAACTCCTTTTCAAAGCTTTCGTCTCCGTCTTCTATGAAGCTGAGCATCATCTCCAGCTCTTCCAAATCTTTTACCAGCTTATTGTAGTTTTCAATTTCCTCTTTATAGCGGTTGGCAGCCTTTACAATTTTCCGGGCCTCTTGGGGATCGTCCCAAAAGCCCTCCTCCGTCATTTTAAAGTCCAGCTCTTCGGATTTTTCCCTTAAATTTTCTATGTCAAAGAGAAACCCTCACTTCATCTAAAGTTTCCTGTATCTCCTGCAGTTTTTGTTGATATTGGTCTGTATTAATCATTCGACTGCCTCCTATTCATTTTTCCCGTGGCACTTTTTGTATTTCTTTCCGCTGCCGCAGGGGCATGGATCGTTTCGACCGATTCGCTCGCCCTTAACCACGGTCTTTTGCTGTACTTTTCCGTGACTGGCGGTGGAGGGTTTCGCTACGGCTTTACGTTCTACAGTGGCTTCGGGATCAATTCTAAACAGGTATTTTACCGTATCTTCCTGAATACTATGGGTCATGTTCTGGAACATATCGTAACCTTCCACTTGATAAGCTCGAACCGGGTCCTGCTGACCGATGGCCCGAAGGTTAATTCCCTGCTTTAACTGGTCCATATCATCAATATGATCCATCCACTTCTGATCGATAATTCGAAGAAGAATTACCCGTTCCACTTCCCGCATCCGTTCTTCGCCGATTTCCTCTTCCTTCTTAGCATAAGCCTCTTGCGCGGCCTTTAGGGTGATTTCCTTTAAGGATTCCCGGGTAAGATTTTCGATATCCCCAAAATCCAAGCTGTCCTTAGGCAGGAACTGTCCGTACAAATAGTCCTTCAGACCGTCCAGGTCCCACTCTTCCGGGAACTGTCCGTCGGCGGTGTAAATTTCCACTGCGCTGTCCAGAAGGCCTTCCACCATACCGAAGATATGGTCTTTCATGTTTTCCCCTTCCAGAACTTTTTGCCGTTCCTTGTAGATAACTTCCCGCTGTTTGTTCATTACATCATCATACTGCAGTACATGCTTACGAATAGAGAAGTTCTTGCCCTCTACTTTCTTTTGGGCATTTTCAATGGAATTGCTGAGCATACGGTTCTCAATGGCCTGATCCTCTTCAATTCCCAGTTTTTCCACCATAGCCTGCATTCGCTCTCCGCCGAAGAGACGCATTAGATCGTCTTCTAAGGAGATGAAAAATCTGGAGGACCCCGGATCTCCCTGACGTCCTGCACGACCCCGCAGCTGATTATCGATTCGTCGGGACTCATGACGCTCGGTACCGATGATATGGAGACCTCCGACTTTCAGTACTTCCTGATTCTCCCGATCGGTCACTTCTTTATATTGTTCAAAGTATAAGTCGTACTTACGCTTTGCATCCAGCAAGTCCTCATCCCTAAGCTCTTGGGTTCCCGTTACTTCGTTGATGATCTCATCGGAAAATCCGTTCTTTCGCATTTCTTTTCTGGCTAAGAACTCGGGGTTACCTCCAAGGATAATGTCCGTACCACGACCGGCCATGTTGGTGGCAATGGTAACGGCGCCTTTTCGTCCCGCCTGGGCGACGATTTCCGCTTCCCGGTCATGCTGCTTGGCATTCAGGACTTCATGGGTAATGCCTTTTTTCTTCAGTCTCTTGGAAAGGTCCTCGGAGTTTTCAATGGAAATAGTACCCACCAGCATGGGCTGTCCCTCTTTATGAAGTTCTGCAATCTCTTCGATTAAGGATCCGAATTTCCCTTCCACGGTTTTATAAATCACATCGGGATGATCCTTTCGAATCACCGGTTTATTGGTGGGAATTTCCACAACGTCCATCCCGTAAATAGCTAAGAACTCGTCTTCTTCGGTTTTGGCGGTACCGGTCATCCCGGCCAGTTTATTATACATTCTGAAGTAGTTTTGAAAGGTGATGCTGGCCAGGGTTTTGGATTCCCGTCGAACTTCCAGTTTCTCCTTGGCTTCAATGGCCTGGTGCAGGCCATCGGAGTAGCGCCGACCAAACATCAGCCGTCCCGTAAAGTCGTCAACAATGACCACTTCCCCGTCCTTTACCACATAGTCCCGGTCCCGTCGCATCAAGGTTCTTGCCTTTAAGGCCTGATTAATATGGTGAGCCAGGGTCATGTGTTCCGGATCCGACAGGTTATCGATTCCAAAGGCCTTTTCCGCCTTTTCCACCCCTTCTTCCGTTAAGGTAACGCTTTTGGCCTTTTCTTCTATGCTGTAATCCTCTTCATCTTTTAACATTCGGGCAAATTGATCGGCGGAGCTGTAAATCCCCGTGGATTTATCCCCTTTTCCGGAAATAATCAGGGGGGTTCTGGCCTCATCGATTAAGATGGAGTCCACCTCATCAATAATGGCAAAATGCTGGCCCCGCTGAACCATATCTTCTTTGTAAATCACCATATTGTCCCGAAGATAATCAAAACCGAATTCGTTGTTGGTACCATAGGTCACATCACAGCTGTACTGCTCTTTTCGTTCTTTTTTCGTCTGTCCATGGACGATTACCCCAACGCTGAGACCCAGATATTCGTAAAGTCTTCCCATCCATTCCTTATCACGCTCGGCTAAGTAATCGTTCACGGTAACCACGTGTACCCCTTTTCCATCCAGGGCATTTAAATATACCGCCAGGGGAGCCACCAGGGTTTTACCTTCCCCGGTTTTCATCTCCGCAATTCGTCCTTCGTGAAGCACGACCCCTCCATAAAGCTGTACCTTATAGTGGGTCAGACCCAGCACCCGGGTTGAGGCCTCCCGGACTGTAGCAAAGGCTTCGGGTAAAATACTGTCTAAGCTTTCCCCGTCGGCTAAGCGCTTTTTAAATTCCTCCGTCTTGTTTTTCAGATCCTCTTCACTAAGGGTTTTGTATTCTTCCGCCAAGGCTTCTACTGCATTCACTTTGCTGTCCATTTTCTTCAGTTCCCGTTCGCTGTGGCTTCCGAATATTTTTTCGAACATTTTTTTCATTGTTTCACACCTCTCATGGTTACTTTAATTTGTTTGATACTTTTTTACCCGTTATTTTTTTGATTGATATTAGGCGAGAATTCTTCCTCTCCCTGAAGAGGCTAAATTCATTTCCTTACAATTTAAAAGTTAACTTCGGTCCATGGAAATCCAATTGATTCCTGGCTTTTCCTCCATGACCGATGATTCATCAGACAATTATTCATAGTCCCATTTATTTTATCATTAATTTGGCGATGACACAAATTTTAGCGCTTCCTCATCCTCACTCATCTCATGTTCTTTCCCGTTTTTCTTAATATAAAAAGATCAAGAGAAATCCCCTTGATCTTTGCTTTGCTTTTTACCTTGTATGCCCTCTTATTTATATATGCTTTTATCCGTTGTTAATTAACCTTTTCCGAAGAAGATTATCGGAAATTTTCCCGTCGATGATCAAATTGCACCGTTCTAAATCGACTGGTGGCCTTGGTCATTCCCCGCTGGATTAAAAAGAATATGCCAAGGGCGATGAAAATATCCCCGGGACTGAGTACCTGGCTGAAGGGATAGATTTCCGGTGTGGCGATGATTTTTCCCAGATGCGCACTGAAGCCTTCTACGGCTTCGATATTTATGTAGTTATGAAGGGTTCCCGCATGTAGACTGGTTTCCATACTGACCATACCCGCCTGCTGCAGGGCCTCGGGATCTATGGGCATTCGCCCGTCATTTAATACAATGGCGGTGAAATTGGACAGGGTTCCGAATAAAATCAGCCATACGGAACGATACTGCAGATTGAAAAACAATACAATAAACAGCAGCAGAAATACGCCGATATTTAGATATAACAGGTTTTCCACAACAAAATCGTTGCCGAAAAATCCCATGATCGATACGTACAAATAGCCCAAAAATCCGATGATTAAAATCAATGGAAGCCTCAGCGTAAATCGTCCCAAATTTCTGAAGGTCCCACGCCGTAATTTTCCTAAAATCAAACCTAATACGATACCTTCTATTACCACAGTTATCGAACTTCCTTTCTCTTACGATTATTTACTAATCCTTTAATACCTAAACCCATGACTTAAACCACGGGAATACTTCAAGTACTATTTTTTCAGCCGGATTTTACTCACTTATCTTATTCTACTATAAATCGCTCCTTAAGACTAATTCTTCAAAACTTTTTTTATTCCTGCTTTTATGATGACTTTTTTT
>PWEO01000224.1 GCA_003553525.1 Clostridiaceae bacterium | reverse complement strand
CGGAAACTGCTTTTTCATCGGAATTATTGGATTCTTCTCGGAGGAATATATTTTATAACACTTTTTTTCTTCGGCTGGGAAATCAACTGGTTCTCTTTGATTGTTCCCTCGATTTCCGGAATACGGGAAGTGTTTACCCATGAAAATTTGCCGCTGTTCGCCTGGTTACATATGCTGATTGCCAATCTGTTTTTCGGACGCTGGATTGCCACCGACGGCTTTAAAAAAGGGTATTTTCTCTTTCCCTTTTTATTGGTCACCGTGATCCTGGGCCCTGCGGGACTTGCCCTGTATATGGTTTTTGATAAGAAAAAGCAAAAAGAACGGGAACGACGGCGGGCGCGAAAAGAGGCGGCGGAGAGTTACTAATTATCGGCTGATCAGTCCCCACAGTCCCCGGACCTGTACCGGGGCCCTGCCGCTGCTGAAGTAATTGGCCCGTTCAAATTGAAAGGGATATAAAAGGTGACCGGCTTCGTTGATATAGCTCCACTGATCCCCTTGCTTTACGGCGGCGTAGCCTTGGGAAAAATCCATGGCGCCGTGGAATATGGGATCCACCGCAAAACCGCCTTCGGAGTTAATAAATCCCCACTGCTCATCAATACGTACTCTGGCAAAACCCTCCAGGAAGGGTAAGGCTTGATCAAAGGCCGGCGGGATTACCGTTTCCCCCTCTTTATTAATATACCCCCAGGAGTCCTCTTTCATGACGGGAAGCAGGCCTTCTTTTTTGTCCAGGACAAAATTATACTCCAAAGGAATTACCACTTCCCCCTTCGGATTAATATAGCCCCATTTGCCTTCCCGCCTTACCCGGGCCAGACCTTCAGAAAAGCCCTCCGCCGCGTCAAAGGACAGTCCGATTTTCACTTCTCCCTCTTGATTGATGTATCCGTATCCCCTGGGCCCCTTTACCGGAGCCAGGCCTTCGGAGAAGTTACCGAGACTCTTAGGGTTTTTTTCAATTCGATCCTCTGCCAAAAGTTTGGTTAACAGTCCCCCTTCCAGGGTTAGATAGGTCCAGCCTCCGTCGGTCTTAACTTTCCCCCGTCGATTATAAAAGTTCATGGCATAAAGATAGTTCCTCGGAATCACCCAGTCCTCTTCCCAGTTTACATATCCGAATCGATCCTCCCGGCGAACCGGGGCAATGCTTGCGCTAAAATCCCCGCCCTGCTGGTATTCAGGGAAAATCACATACCCGCCGCCGATGGATAAGTATCCCACCCCTTCATCGGTATGAACTCTCGCCAGGCCGTTTTCATAGGGTGCTATGTACTTGTATTCCGGTGCTATAAAGTAGCCTTCGACCTCGTTATTCTCCGCCGCCGTGTGGCTGGTGTCGTTGAAGATCAGGATCGTAAAGAGTATGATACTTAGGGCTGTTTTTATCAGCCTTTTGTTGCTTCCCGGGTTTTTATTGTTTGCTTTTGTATTATCCACCGATGGATTCTCCCCTTTCCTTGCCAGTTAATTGTATAATCTTTTGGGGCTTAGGACAATGATTTTCTTGAAAATAAAAAATCCGGAGATCCGAGGATCTCCAGATTTGGTTTATAGTTGGTATTCGGCTTTGGACTAAATAATCCCTCGAAGTTTTAAGGCTTGCTCAATTCTTCGGATACTGATCATGAAAGCGGCATTTCGAATGTTGGTTTTCTTTTCTTCTTTAAGGTCCCAAATTTCAGCAAATGCATTGTCCATTAATTCCGCTTGCTTCTTTTGAACCTTATCGAAAGTCCAGCTATCACGAGTTAAGTTTTGTACCCACTCGAAGTAAGATACGATAACACCGCCGGCATTAGCAAGAATATCCGCTACTACGACTACGCCTTTTTCGTCAAGGATTTCATCGGCTTCGATGGTAGTCGGTCCGTTGGCTCCCTCAGAGATGATTTTTGCTTTAATCTCATGGGCGTTTTCTGCAGTAATCTGGTTTTCTAATGCACAGGGCATTAAAATATCTACATCTAAGGTAAGTAAAGAATCACGATCTCTTTCTTCCGCGCCTTCATATCCTTTAAGCTCACCGTCGTTGTGTTTCAGGTGCTCCATAAGAGACTTGATGTGGAATCCGCCTTCATCCACTAAGGTACAGGTAGAGTCAGATACCGCTACTACTTTTGCTCCCATTTGGCTAATGTATAATGCTGCAAAGGATCCTACGTTTCCGAAACCTTGAACCGCAACTTTTGCGCCTTCTAAAGGAAGGTGAATTTTCTTCGCTGCGGATCTTGCCATAATCGCAACACCGTAACCGGTTGCTTCTGTTCTTCCTAAGGATCCGTAAAATTCTACAGGCTTTCCGGTAAATACTCCCGGTGCAAACGTACCGGTTGCTTTTTCATATTCATCGGTCATCCAGGCCATAACTTTTCCGGAAGTTCCAACATCCGGTGCAGGAATGTCGACTTTTTCGCCGATTACCGGAGCAATGGCTCTTGCATAACCTCGGGATAATCTTTCATATTCTCCTTCAGATAAGGACTTGTGGTCTACGATTACGCCACCTTTACCTCCACCGTAAGGAACGCCTACAACCCCACACTTGAAAGTCATCCAGGTGGAAAGTGCTTTTACTTCGTCCATGTTTACGTCAGGGTGAAATCTAAGTCCACCTTTAAAAGGTCCTACTGCGTTGTTGTGTTGTGACCGGTATCCGATGAAAGTTCTTACGGTTCCGTCATCCATTTTTACGGGGATTGCAACTTCTACCACTCGTTGTGGATTTTTCAGAATTTCATATACCGCTTCTTCCGTACCAAGCTTGTCACATGCTGATTTTACCTGTCGTTGTGCCATTAAAAAAGGATTGTTTTCGTTAGCCATTAAAATACCCTCCTATAAAATTATATTTTTTTGGGTAAAAACCATTGGGTAAATGTAGAATATTTCAACTCACAAAAGCATTATAACACTTGGAATTTAAAATGGCAACCTATTCTTCGGGGATAATTAAATTTTTAACGAAAACTTTTATTTCCACGATATTAAAGGAGGTCATATATTCGATCTCCTCCCGAACCTGTTCCTGAACCCGTTCGGAAATGGCCCTTATGGGATTTCCAAAAACAATGTTGATGGTAAATTTTATCACCAGTCCGTTCGGGGTGTTTTCCACCTCGATATTCCATACTTTTTCCACCCCGATGATTTTAAAGGAGGCAAAAAGCACCAGGTCCCGAATTACCTGGTTGGAGATCCGATAATCCCCGAGATAACTGAAGGTTGGCCGAACCACGGACTTTTCGCTGACTCTTTCCCCTTTGCCGAAGCGACGAAGCACCCTGAGGGGGTTTAAGAAATAACCGGAAAAATCCTCTTTGATCTGGAAGGTGGGCACCGGGATGATATGCATCCCTTCCGAGGCCCGGTGGTTCTTTGCTCGGCGGATATCCTCGGGAGAGGAGATCTCCTCAATAAATACCTTTTGATCGATGCCTCCCAGCTCCAGATTCTCCGCAATCAAATCCACCATACGCTCCGAGGTACCGATAATCAATAGACTTTTGTTCCAGTTTTTCTTCAAAATGCTTTGAATTTCCCGGCGGTGCTTTAAATCTAAAAACAGGGCCCGCTTTACCGCCGCCATGCGGGAGTTTTCCCGTTTTGCCGACCGACCGCCGATTACCTTGTTTTCAAAGATCATCAACCCGTCGTCTATGACAAACTCAATATTTTTCTCCTGGGCGAGGTTCATGGCCTGATAACTCTTTCCTGTGCCGCTGGATCCTACTAGTGCATATACATTCATGGGTTCACCCTGCTTTCTGTAGAATTCGTTTGTTTTTTATTATATCATATTTGCAGCAGAAAGAGGGGGATCGGGGCCAAGACAGAAGGGGACAGGGGGACGGGGACAGGGGGACGGAGTAATTGTCCTCTTTCCTGTTTGGGAGGACAATTACTCCGTCCCCCTGTCCCCTCTTGTCCCCCCATCTCCCCTTTCTCTCCTGTTTTCCCTATCCCCCCTGCCTTCTCTATCCTCGCTAGGATATTATGTATAATGATAATCATTATATATGGACCGATTCAACGAATTTTTCTTGTTTTCTTATTGCCTAAGTGCTTTTTTCATTGATATAATCAACTTGTAATAACTTAACTATTAAATAAGGAGGAACTTAAAATGGCTTATAGAATTGATGATTCATGTATCAGCTGTGGAGCTTGTGAACCGGAATGTCCAGTAGGTGTAATCTCTCAAGGAGATGACATTTATGTTGTAGACGAAGAAGGATGTATCGACTGTGGCGCTTGTGCGAATGTATGCCCTGTAGACTCACCACAACAAGTATAATTTAACCCCGACATACTATGCACTTATATACATCTTAGTTTTATCATAACGCCCATAACCGAAAAACCCCGGAAATTCCTAAAGGAATTTCCGGGGTTTTTCATTTTTCTGTTGCTTTTGCCTTTTCTTTTTTATCCTCCGGCAACTTTCCGCGACTGAGAAGTTCCAGTTTTACGAGAAATTTCAAAATCGCAACTTCCTCATTTACCGTAAAGTCATCCAGTATATTGGAGATCAGTCTTTTCTCTTTTTCTTCCACTTCTCGGTATAAAAGCTCCCCGGATTTTGTGAGCTTCAGTTCTGCGGAGCGTTTATCATCGGAGGCCGGTTCTTTCTCGATGTAACCATCCGCCGCCAGCTTTTTCGTAATGGTCACCAAGGTGTTTCGATCCAGCTCTAAGGTCTCCATCATTTCAAATATCTTTTTCGCTCCGTTACGCCCCAGTTCCCTGAGCACTAAGAGCTCGGATAAGGTTAAGGGCAGACTCCCGTTTTTCCGACTCTTCTTTTCCGATGAGACGATAAAATGTATTAACCGTTTTAGATACTCATTGATTTCCCGGTAGTAGTTTCGCATTGGATCACCTTACCCTCTATTTTCAAAGCGCTAATCTTCCTTCCCTTGCTTCTGTTCATTTTTAATATACCCCTTTCGAGAATGGTTGTCAATAAAACCGCCCCAAGTGTTTAATAATTTCTCTTGGTGGTATAAAGTTTTATATAAGAGGAAGGAAGCAAATTAGTTGCGGCCGTTCCAATTGTGTAATACAGGATATAAATATCTATAGTATGAAAGGGGTAAAAAAATGAAAAAAAGAAGCTTGGTTTTTGTTTTAGTATTAATGATGATTTTTGTAAGCAGTTTGGCCTTCGCGGGGGCTGAAGGCAGTGAAGAAGGGATTTTATCAAATTCCGAAGAAGCAATGCTGATTGCGGACAACGGAAATGACAACGGAGACGATGACGGCGGTAATGGAGACAGTGACCTGGATGTGGAAGTAGATATCGGCGAAAACGGTGAAGATGCCGGTCTCGGCAACATTATACTGTACGTAATCATCGGTGCTGTTGTTGTGGTGGTCATTGTAGCCATTGTTTCCATGACCAATTCCAGTAAAAAACAATAATGCAAAGCCCAATGTATCCGCTGCGTATCGAAAATTTCCCGATGCTACAGTAACTACGACAACCTATTGAACTAAAAATTAAATAAAAAGATTGTAAGCCGAAAAAATCGGTGGACGGAGGAAGTCATTTTTATTGACACTCAACCGTCCACCTTTTCTTATGTTACTTTACTTACAGATACTTTTATTTTAGTTACATACTCTTTTATTTTAGTTACACATTCTTTTATTTTAGTTACACATTCTTTTATTTTAGTTACACAT
Source organism: Clostridiaceae bacterium (assembly GCA_003553525.1). GTDB lineage: Bacteria > Bacillota > Clostridia > Peptostreptococcales > T1SED10-28 > Isachenkonia. Next base: position 25 of record PWEO01000224.1, on the reverse strand, counting down.
TCTTTTATTTTAGTTACACATTCTT
>PWEO01000129.1 GCA_003553525.1 Clostridiaceae bacterium | reverse complement strand
GAAATGAAGTAAGCGGCATGCCGAATGGCAGCGGGTTTATTCAAGTTTCTGTTGGATACACCCATAGCATTGCTATGAAGGAAGACGGAACTCTTGTTGCATGGGGATGGGATCGTATGGATAGTGGCCAAATGAGTAACACACCTGATAATGTAAGTTTTGTTGCCATTGCTACTGGTGCCTTGCACAACCTGGCCATCAGGAAAAAGGCACCATAACTTCATAGTTGGCTGTAAAGCTATTTAACAAGTGATAGCTGCCTTCCCACCAGGAAATTGCGAGGAAATTTTAAACGGAATCAACACAGGGCATAATTGCCGATGGTGTTTGCCGTCAGATTCATAAACTGCCCCATTCGGTTCGGCATAATGATTTATCAAAAAAAGCTGGAGGATCGATTATGCGAACTATATGTGTCTTTTTTAAAAAAGTGCATATCGGGCTTATCCTGATTTTTCTGAATTTTGCCACAATCACGGTCCCGGCACAAAATTTCTATACCGTGGAAGGCACGGTGCAAAATGCGGATAAAGAACCGGTCGGATGGGTAGATATTTTGTTAGTGACACCCGATGACACTATTGTCTCCACCCGGACGGAACCTGATGGCTCTTTTTTCTTTGAATATCAATACATACTTACCAGTACCGGTCGGGTACCGTCACTCCCCGACGACTTCCGGCTGAGTGGTAATTATCCCAATCCGTTTAACCCATCCACCAGCCTGAAACTTGCCACCCCGGAAAATGGGGACTATCAGATACGGGTATATGACATCCTGGGTCGGATGTTGGCAGACAAATCAGCCACGCTGAAAAAGGGACATCACCGGATCAATATCTCGGATTTTGCCGGAAATGGAGTCTATTTGGTCCGGGTTTCAGGCAACGGGTTATCCTCCACACAGAAAATCACCAAAATGGGCTATCGGGGTACTGGACAAGTTACCATTAGTCTTGGCAATGACTCCGGTAATCCATCTTTCAGAAATGACGAATGGAGAACGGCCCGTTCACTGGGTATGGATGGATTATTCCTTCACAAAAAGGAGACCAGAAATTACGAAAGCAAAACGATCCAGATTCCTTATGCACAGAATATCTGGCGTGATATAATCGTAACCGATAAAATTTCCAACACTGTTTTTACAGGAAATGTCACCAGTAATCAGGGAGCCCCGCTTAGGTCCGAATATCATTTGATCTACCATGGGGACACCCTCCAGACCGGTTTTATATCCGGAGCGTTTGAGACCACGTATTCCGGACCAAAACGGAACGTGCCGTTTACTTTCACTGCCGTTTTCAGCAAAAACAGAAGGGACTTTTTCCAGGAGAACTTCCTGAGCAACAATGCCTATGACCTTGGGACCATGCAGCTTTCTCCGGTCAAATCCGGAAAAGTTACCTTGAAGTACACATACGATGAGGAAGCCATTGCAGGGGTTTATGTCCGGATTATGGACGCTGAGACCGACTGGTTGATTGCTGAAGCTTATACCGATAAACAAGGTAAGGTTCAGTTCGATTTGGAGCTTTACAGTGATGTCGGCATGTATAAAATCAAATCCTCCAGAGACCACTATTTTGAACAGTAGAGCCTCATCTCATATTCCAGCGAGATTGATAGAAATTTGGAAATGCAGAAAATTTATAGAACTGTAAACGGCCGGCTTCAAAATCATTACGGTGAACTTTTTCAGGGGAAACCAATTCAAATTGTAAAAGATAATCTGCTCATTGCTGAGGATGTGACTAACGATAACGGAGAATTTTATATATCATACTCCCTTGCCGAAACAGGGTTGCCAACAGATCCAACTCTTACGATATACATACCCGAAGAAGGTATTTATCGAGCACTGAAAAAGGAATTTCAGCATGAAGACATGGATTTGGGTACCATAACCATGCAGGAAATGCCTGTCAAGGGAAGTACACCGATTGGCCCATGGAATGGCAAACCACCGCTTTCAGGTCCAAACCGTGACCCGTGGCCGTCGGCGTTATGGGATCACCCAATGCCTGATATAAGGAATGTGGTGTTGTTGGATGTTAAGCAGGGGCAAGATATTACGGTACCGTTGCAGAACGCTTTGGCCAACCATACACGGGTGGAAATACCTTCAGGAGAGTACTTGCTGAGTGATCGAACCGTACTGGGTGGGCGATGGGAGCATCTGCATGTAAAGGGACTCGGAGATGCCCCCGGGGGAGTTGTACTGGACTTAGGCGTTGGTCAGGAAGGTGGTCTGACAATGTACACAAACTCTGACGGTGGTGTACTGCTATTGGAGAATATTGATTTCGTCGGGACTGTTTCCGGTGAATCGCGTGGTTTGCGAGTAGATGCACGTCATCCGAATTCAGAACTTATCCTCAAACACTTTCGATTCATGGGTGGAGAAGAGCCGGGTCCAAACGGTACGGGAATATATTCCGGGTCACAGCGCAACATTGGTGGTAACGGTAATGAAGGGGTTTTGCGGTTTCTGTGGTGCATGTCAAATAATTTTGGCGATAATGCGATGTACTTGGACGGACCAAACAGTCCGACAACGGCATCAGCTCCAAATGCTTATGGCCAGGTAATCATTGTAGGGGGATTGTTTTCGAACAGTAACATATCACAGATACGTTTAGGTACCCCTTATGCAACTGTGTATGGTGCAACAATTGTTCTGGACGACCCACGCGAACTCAACTTTGGCACACAGAATTTTCGGGGAATGCGTTGGCGGCAACCCGATGGTGGATTGCCTCCCTGGCCCGAATACAACCATCTGTTTGTCCAGTCGGATATCTATTTCGATGATGTACCGACAGGCGGCGGCAGGCCTATGATGTTTGAATCACAGCTATCCAAGGATTCAAATGGAATGGTGAAAAATGTTCGTATTTATAATGACAGAGCTAATCCATCAATTGGAGATGCAACCTCATGGGGGATTGATTCAACGTGGGAATTCCACAATATACATTTAACCGGAGAATTCACAGGTGTTCATGTAGAATTGCAGAATTCTCCAGAGCCCAATTCCGAGGAGGCTGAAGCTGCCACACCTGAGCCCTGGTGGGGTAACTGAATTTTCATTTGATTTGTTTGACACAAGCGCATTCCAAATTATCCTGGAAAGATGGGGCTCTGTAGTGCCCATAATTCAACATGTTAACGGGATAATCAGGCATAATAATAATTTTGGTTGTAACGGATGGATCAGCACCTCACGTCTTCTTACTGTTCACAGGGATTATCATATTTTTAAATCCTTTCTCTATAGATGAAAATTCATGTCGAATGAGGTCTGAATCACATTACCTGAATCAGAAAGGTGTACAAGATGATTCTTCCGAAAGACAATTTAGCAAACAATAAATGCCATCGTAATCAGTGGTTACCCAAAAGTGGATACAGGGGTACGCCTGGAAAGAACCGATGGGAAAATGGTATTGGGAAAAAAGGCGAAAGAGCGATTGATGTTGAACTTGAAAGCATAATAGAGGACCAGAATGCTTTTACGAGATTGTATCTTCTTTATCATCCAAAATTGTGTGAATTTGTGAATTGGTACACCGGCAGCCTGGAAGTTGCCGAGGATCTGGTTCATGAAGTGTTTTTATATATTTGGGAAAACAGGAGTGACTTGAATCCCAAAGGTACCATCTTGTCATATTTGTACAAGTCAGTAAAAAATCGGGCACTGAATTATCTGAAGCATCAGGACGTAGAGAGGAAATGGGAAGACTGGGTACGCGAGACCGATTCCAATTTGACAGCCGGTCCGGAAGAAGACCTGGTGGTAAGCGAACTGGGTGAAAAGATTTCCAAAGTTTTGGATGGGTTGCCGGAGCAGAGGAAAAAAATATTTATGTTGAGCCGGGACTACGAACTCAGTTATAGAGAGATAGCCGAATTGCTGGATATATCCGTAAAAACTGTAGAAACACAGATCCGTCGTGCTCTCAAGATGTTAACCCGGCGGCTGCATGAGTATTTGTAAAAAGGGAGCTTTTCCTGAAAATGGATAAATGACAAGCCCCCATCTGTATCATAGCCCCTAACCTGAAAGAAACTTGAATATAATTTTTTTGTAAGAAACTGTCAGGGTGAAAGCAGACGGGGTTGTATTGATAAAGTAGAATGGGTTGTTGTATAAGTCCTGAATCCGCCAAGAATAAAAGCGGATAACAATGAATAATCACACGAAATAGTAATAACCACTTAAGACACATAGTGTGAAGCAACTTAACCGGTTATTTGTTTTAGGAGGTCAAATCATAAATGTTTATTAAAAATCCAATAATGCTCATTGAAATTATTGACAATTATAGCTTTACAAGTTTTTTAATGCGGTGACGATTTGAATTGATTAACTGCATTACTGAAGCAGATTAACTCTTATTACAAGAGTTTCAACGAGCATTTTTACAATAAAATGTCCATTCAATCAATTTAAGTGGACACTAATGAGGTCAAATATCAAATAATAGCGGGAGCTAACTATGGAAAAATTGGAATGGGTAGGCAGGATAGGTATGGGTACAAGTACCAGGCTACATAATCGATTCACTGTGATCTTAACTTTGTTGACCGTGATGGTCATTCACGCAATTCCCAATGCCGTTGCTCAACAGACCATTACGGTGCAGGATTCCCTGGCCCTGGTGGAGTTGTATAATGCGACAAACGGTAATAACTGGAACGACAACTCAGGCTGGTTGTCCGGTAATGCCGAGGATTGGTATGGCGTAACCGTTTCCGGCGAACGCGTTGTAGAGATTGATCTTCAAGGTAATAATCTGGACGGGGTGCTTCCGTCCGAGCTTGCCGATCTTACCGAACTCGAGCTTTTGAATCTGCGAGAAAACAATATAACCGGTGCGATTCCCTCCGAATACGCCGATTTGGCGAACCTGGAATTTTTGAGTTTGCGCGAAAATGCGATTTCCAGCACGGTTTCCGATTTGATACCCATCTGGGATAATGTAGCTCATATAGACTTTAGCAGGAATAATGTAAGCGGGTCGTTTCCATCATCAATCGGTAATGTAACCAACGTGCAATTTTTGCATCTGCGCGATAATAATATCAGCGGTCAGATTCCTCCGGAGTTCGGCAATGTGACGAGTTTGCAGCGTCTGGAAGTGGGGGAAAATGATCTGACCGGTCCGATTCCATCCGAACTCGGCAGCCTGGTCAATCTGGATCGATTGCTGTTCCAAAGTAATGATCTTACGGGAGAGATCCCCTCTGAGTTGGGGAATTTGTCCAATCTGGAGCGGTTGAGGCTGGATGACAATTCCCTGGAAGGCGGGATTCCCGAAGAACTGGCACAACTGGCACCTACTTTGCTGCACCTGCAATTGGAAGGAAATAATTTTTCCGGTGAGGTTCCCGAGTGGGTAGGAAATATCACCGGATTGACCCGTCTGTATTTTAATGACAATACCGTTTTAGACGGACCGCTCCCGATGTCGCTTATCAATCTGATAAATATGGATCAGTTTAATTTTGCGAATACCCAACTATGTGAACCGGATCATCCGGATTTTCAGGCGTGGCTCAATGGGATCAGTGAGCTTGGAACGTCCGGTCTCGTATGTCCTACGCCGGCGGAGCTGGATGTCCTTGCCCTGGAGGCTTTGTATCATGCGACAAACGGTGGCAGCTGGAACAACAATTCAGGCTGGCTGTCCGGTAATGTCGAGGATTGGTATGGCGTAACCGTTTCCGGCGAACGCGTTGTAGAGATTGATCTTCAAGGTAATAATCTGGACGGGGTGCTTCCGTCCGAGCTTGCCGATCTTACCG
>PWEO01000075.1 GCA_003553525.1 Clostridiaceae bacterium | reverse complement strand
TCTTTGAAAAAGCCAAAGAATATTACGGGAAGGATCGAAAGAAGATTCGTTTCTATAAGATTCCGAAAATTCCCCATGCGGTCAGCATGCATATGTTTGAACAGGTAATAACCTGGCTTGGGAAAAAGTAAAGGAGGCAGTAAACCATGATATTTAGTCCACGTATCTTAGTCGAAGAAAAGGAAAAGGGAAAAATCGCCCGGGAGATTTTACAGGCCCTGCCGGACTGGTTTGGCATCGAAGCAGCAACAGAGGACTACGTAAAGACTTCAAAGAACCTGCCCTTTATTGCTCTTTATCACAACGAACAACCGGTGGGATTTGTTGCCCTGAAGCTTCATAACCCGTACACCGCAGAGATCTATGTAATGGGGATTTTAAAGGAGTTTCACCGTAAAGGATTGGGAAAAGCCCTTGTCAGCGAAGCCGAGGAATTTTGTTTGGAAAATAAAATGGAATTTCTGACGGTAAAAACCCTGGACGCTTCCGGCGAAAGCAAGGCCTACGAAAAGACCCGGAAATTTTATCTGTCCGTGGGCTTTAAACCCCTGGAGGTTTTTCCGACTTTATGGGATGAAAGCAATCCCTGTTTGTTTATGGCGAAATCCTTACATCGGGATAGCGACAGGTAAAAAAACATCCTCTGGCAAAATAATAGCATTAAGTACAGGATAGGAACGTAAAGTGAGCAAATAAAAATATACCGCAATACTAGGAAAGGACGGTTTGAGGATGAAAGGAAAAATTCATCATATCGAGATTTATGTAAAGGATTTAGAAACAACAAAAAACTTCTGGGGCTGGCTGCTCAGGGAACTTGGCTATAAAGAATACCAAAGTTGGGAACAGGGGGTCAGCTATAAGTTTCAGGATACCTATCTGGTTTTTGTCCAGGCGGAACAGCGGTTTTTGGATATTCCCTATCATCGATGCAGAGCCGGTTTAAACCATCTGGCCTTCTTTGGGGGAAGCAAAGCTTTCGTTGATGAAATGACGGGGAAGTTAAAGGATAAAGGGGTCGAAATCCTGTATCCGAATCAACATCCCTATGCCGGGGGTCCGGATTACTATGCGGTATTTTTTGAAGATCCTGATAGAATGAAGGTCGAAATTACAGCTAACTAAATTAAAAAAACTTCTTGACTCTCCTGTTACGGGAGACGATAAGATTAATTTACAAGGAAGGAGTGAGGCCATGTACCGCATCGGAGATTTTTCCAAAATGAGCAAAACCACGATCAAAGCCCTACGGTATTATGATGAAGTGGGGTTGTTGAAACCGGAGTATGTGGATGAGATAACGAATTACCGTTTTTATTCCACAGACCAATTAATGAAACTCCACAGCATCAAAGCTCTCAGACAAATCGGCTTGTCTATCGGTGAGATCAAGTTAATTACTGAGGGACATCAGGCAAAAGAGCTTCTGGAAAAACGAAAGAATGCGCTGAAAAAAGAAATTGCCCAGGGTACAGAGCAGCTCTCCCGACTTGAATTTATCCTATCGGGAAAAGAGGAGGAAGGTATGATGAACTATCAAGCAACAATCAAAGAACTACCGAAGTGCACTGTGTACTCCAAGAAGATGACGGTACCGAATTATGACGCCTATTTCAAACTGATTCCCAAAATCGGAGAACAGGTAATGGAAAAGTACCCGGATCTAAAATGTTCAGTTCCTGAATACTGCTTCATTGTTTACTTGGACAACGAGTATAAAGAAGAAGATTTTCATGTAGAGTTCTGCGAAGCGGTAATCGAAATGAAAGAGGATTTTGACGATATTAAGTTTAAAAAAGTCGCTGGCACCACTGCAGTGTCGGTGATGCATAAGGGAAGTTACAAAAATATATCGGAAGCCTACACCTATGCCTTTAAATGGATCGACGAAAATGGATATGAAGCCGCGGACAGTCCAAGGGAAAGCTACATCGACGGAATTTGGAATAAGGAAAATGAAGAAGACTGGTTAACGGAACTACAAGTACCGATTAGGAAAAAATAATAATACCTCCGCCTTAAGGCGGAGCATCTATCCGACTGTATGCCCTTATAATTTATAAGGGCATTTTTTATAATAGAATAGTAAAGAAAGAATGTACATTAACGCTGGAGCTGTAACCGTAAAACAGTCATTATTTTAAGATTCGCCTTTTTGCCAGAGGTAATAATAATTTCTCGAGACCAGAATAGGAGGTGCCGTGATGAAAAACGTTGTTATTGATACCGAAAGACTGACATTAAAATCCCCGGTAGGCGTGGTAAAGCCGGTAGATATTTTACAGGCCATCAACGACTGGGAAACACTACAGTACCTGAGCGGAGCGCCGAAAAATTATCAATTGGAGGATGCAAAAACCTTTTTGAATTTCCTAACCATGGTGGAGGAATCCGATAAAACTCTGCAGTTGGGTGTTTTTGAAAAAACCACGGATCAATTTATCGGAATGGCCACATTGGATAACATCACTCATCAAAAATCCTGCTGCGAGTTGGGATACTGGATCTCTAAGCCCTATACCGGTAAAGGTCTGGGGTTGGAGGCAAGTTGCGGAATTATTGAATATGCTTTTAATACATTAAATATTCAACAAATAGAGGCCTTTGTTATCAAAGAACATGATAAATCCATGGCCCTGTTGGAGCGTTTGGGTTTCGAAAAAAAAGAACTGCGAACAGCAAATGAAACCAATGACGGAGTTTTAGTGGATCAATATCGATTTTTTTTTAAAAAAGGAGAGGTCCTATGCTAATTGAAAAGAGGTCCGACTTACAAAACCGCTTGACGGGGAAAACCGTACTGCTGACAGGTGCCGGGGGAGGCATCGGCAATCGTTAACGGGTGGATTGAAGATATTGTAACGTTGTTAACATCGCTGGAAACTCAGTAAAAACCTTGATCTAAGGAGGAGTAAAATATGAATCGGAGAAATTCTAATCATCCTAACGGGATCAATCAATACCGTGAGCAGTTTTTGACGGCTCTTAGACAAAGGTCATTGGCAGACATAAAAAAAATACCGAAGGCGGATCTGCATAATCATTTTCTGTTGGGAGGAAATCGAGAATATATCAACGAAAAAACCGGCGTTGCGATTCCACCGCTTAGGAAAAAACTGGAGAGTATGGAGGCTATGCATCAATGGGTAGGCGAGAATGTTGGCGATCTTTTTGATGGGGAAGAAAAACGGATCCTGGCCATTGAAGCCTGCTTTCAACAGGCAAAAGAGGACGGGGTTTCGGTTCTGGATATCGGTGAGGACGTGTGGGCCAATGGGTATTATTATCAAAAGGATATTGACCGTCTGATTGAAACCTTTCACAGGGTCCATAAAAATATTGCACCGGAAATTGAATTCCGTTTTCAAATCGGGCTGTCCCGCCACTGTAAAATTGAACTATTGGAAGCGTGGATTGAGCCGTTTTTGGAAAAAGACTGCTTTCACTCCATCGATCTATATTCTGATGAGTTGGCTCAACCAATCACCAATTTTAAAAAAATTTATCGAAAAGCCAAAGAAAGAGGACTTATTCTAAAAGCCCATGCAGGGGAATGGGGAGACGCAAATTCCGTAAAACAAGCGGTAGAAGAGCTGGAGTTAAACGAAGTACAGCACGGAATAGCTGCAGCGGATTCTGTAAAGATCATGTATTGGTTGGCGGATAATAATATCCAGTTGAATGTCTGCCCCACCAGCAATGTGATGCTTGGTCGGGTTGAAAAGTTTAAAAAACATCCGATACGAAGGCTCTACGATCACGGTGTGAGGGTTACGGTTAACTCTGATGATGTCTTAGTTTTTGGTCAAAGTGTCTCGGAGGAATATTTAAAACTCTACCAGGAAAAAGTCTTTAATCCGGAGGAACTTGAAATTATACGGAACTACGGACTGCAACGGTTTTAGGAATATTATAAACGAAAAAACTATAGGAATGGGGAAAATAGATGAATGGAATTGAATCGAAGTTAATTAGCTATTTAAAGATTGTTTTGAATGAGGATAAGATTTTTCTTGAAACCTTGTCTGAAAGTCAACAAGGAGATGTAGCACTTCCCTGTTTTAAGTATGCAAAAAAACTCAAAAAAAATCCTCAGATAATTGCCGAGGAGATTCAGTCTGTAATAGAGAATAACAAGCCGGAATACATAGAAAAGATACAATCTGTTGGAGGCTACGTGAATTTTTATTATAATAGGACGATGGTGATGGAGAATACTATCAAAGAGGTACTTGTAAAGGGTGAGGAATACGGATCTTCTATGATAGGAAAAAATAAAAAAGCATTGATTGAGCATACGAGCATTAATCCTAATGCTTCCCCTCATATCGGAAGAGCTAGAAACGCTCTGATCGGAGATTTTCTGGTAAGACTCATGAAGTTTCAAGGATATCAAGTGGAAACCCAGTATTTCGTCAATGACGTGGGCAAACAGATTGCTATGTTAGTTCTCGCCGGGAAGAATAAGAAACAGGTATTATTTAAAGGTCTCTTAGAAGAATATATTGAAATCAATCGTAAGATGGAGACGGACCCAAATTTAGAGAAGGAAGTTTTTGAACTTTTAAACAAACTCGAAAAGGGTGATAAAGGGGTAAGAGAACTGTTCAAAAATGTTGTAGATATTTGTATTAAAGGACAAACGGAAATCCTCAAAAAACTGGGTATTCATTACGATATTTTCCAGTATGAGTCCGATTATATTTTCAATAATAGAATTGATGAACTATTGGAGACTTTTAGAAGAATTGACAGGTTAGAAGAGGATGAACATGGTCGACTGTATTTAGATCTCGAAGATTTTGATTTGCCGATGAAATCTCCATCTTTGGTATTGACAAGAAATGATAAAACCTCACTTTACCCTTTAAGAGATATCGCTTATACCATTGATAAGGTGAATACAAACTCCGAATTGAATATTGTCGTCCTAGGGGAAGATCAAAAACTGTATTTTAAACAAATTTGTGCGGCGTTACAAATTTTAGGATATAAAACGCCCCAGGCTGTGCACTATTCTTTTGTTTTACTTAAAGAAGGGAAAATGTCTACAAGAAAAGGAACGGTTGTACTACTTGAGGATTTTATGCAGGAAGCCGTTGATAAGGCAAAAAAATATATGCTGAGAAATCAGCAGGATGTAGATCAAAGAACTGCGCAAGCGGTGGCTTATGGAGCGGTAAAGTATGCGATATTAAAGGTGGATAACAATAGAAATGTAACTTTTGATTTAGAGAGTGCTTTAAGTTTTGAAGGTGATACCGGTCCATATTTACAATACTGCTGTGCTAGAATTCACTCGATCTTTAACAAACTTCAAGAACCACTACCACGGGACGGAAATCTCGAACTTTTAGTAAAAGAAGAGGAATATGAATTGATAAAAGAACTTGGAAGGTTTGAAGAGATCATAGATAAGGCTACGGTAGAATACAGTTCACATTTCCTGGCGAATTATATCTATAAATTGGCAAGAAAATTTTCTATCTTTTACCATCAGTGTCCAGTTTTGACGTGTAATGATGAAGAACTGAAAGCAGCAAGATTGTTAGTACTTAAGGCAACACTGCAGGTGTTAACAACCGGAATGTATTTACTGGGTATGGATGAAGTTCAGTCTATGTAGGCTGAAAAGGGAGAATTGATAAAAAATGCATAAGTTTTATTTGTCCATTTCTTTCAGTTTACATATTCATTTTTTTGAGTAAGGCTAACTTTAAGGAGTATAGGCAATATGAAACATGTACTAAATACGAAGAGAATATGTAAGCAATACTTAAAAAAAAGAACTAATTAACTAAAAATGATTGATACTATCTATCACATTTGCCAAGAGGACTCCCTCCTCAAAACGCCACTGCGTTTAGGTGGGAGGTGAATTGGC
>PWEO01000023.1 GCA_003553525.1 Clostridiaceae bacterium | reverse complement strand
CTTTACTACCCAATGCGAAGGTTGCCACCATTTTACCCGGCATTAAGGTTTTTTCATTATTGGTCACTGCTCCACTTTTAAAAAGCTCCACCATGCCATCAGTAAACATTTCCGTATGAATCCCAAGATTTTTCTTAGTTTTCAACTCTGAAGCCACTGCATTGGGGATTCCTCCAATGCCTAATTGTATAGTAGATCCGTCCTCCACCAGATTCACAATATGTTTTCCAATCTGCTGATCTTTTTCACTGGGCTGGGTGACAGGTAGTTCCGGAAGCTCATAGTTCTGTTCAATAATATAATCAACCTCGCTGACATGAATTACCGTATCCCCAAAAGTTCTGGGCATATTCGGGTTCACTTCCACTATGGTAAGTTCCGCATGTTCTAACATTTCACGCTCATAGGTAGCACTTAGGGATAAGGAAATATACCCATGTTTATCCATGGGGCTTGCGGTTCCCATAAAGATATTCGGCATTTTATAATCCAATCGTCGCTCTGCGGCCAAATGCAGATGATTTGGTACAAAAGAAACATTTCCGTTTTTATGAGCCTTTCGGATTTCCGGACTGTAAAACCAGCCTTCCATTTGAATGCTGTTTTTGTACTGCGGGTTTTGAAAGTACTCATAGCCTCCCATGGGTAGACAGGTAACCACGGTTACGTTTTTAACCCGATCCGCAACCTCATGGATTCGACTGACGATTCCACGGGGTTCGGCTGCTCCTAGTGCTGAGATAATCTCATCATCACTTTTAATAAAAGATAACGCTTTATCCACTGTAATTACACGTTCATTGTATAGTTTTTGAATGTCCATTTTACTCCTCCTAACTCCCCCATTTTATGGTGCAGGCATCCCAGGCATACCCGATTCCGGCACTAACCCAGGTAATGACCGAACCGTTTTGTATTTTTCCGCTTTCCATGGCAAGCTCTGTGGAAAGAATCTGATCCACCTGACCAATATGACCGAAATCCTCCAAATAAACGGATTGCTCCAGGCTAAGGCCTAGCTCTGATAATACAAACTCGTGGGCCGATCGTTTCATATGGAGAATTGCCAAGTAGTCAAGGGCTTTTCTATCGTATCCGCTTTTTCTTAAAGACTCGTCGATAACCTTTACAAAATTGGGCATACTCACCTCACCCAATCCTTGTTTCATATGTTCCGGATCAAATACATCCAGACTTTTTTTACTCTCCTCCACATTTTCCCCATCTATCGGATACTTCGTGCCGCCATAGCGAACACCCACATCCATTGCAAAGGATCCGTCACTAATGATGGAGCTCTCCAGCAGTCGGTTTTTACCATAATTCTTTTTTAAAAGAATGGCCCCACCCCCTGCGGCTAAATTAAACATAAAAGATACCCGCGGATTCTGATAATCAATCATATCTCCATTTCGATAACCTCCGGCAATGAGCACCGTATTGATATCATCATCCTCAAGCATCATAGCCTTAGCGATTTTCATCGCCGCTACGGCGGTTCCGCAGCGTTGGGCTACATCAAATCCCCAGGCGTTTCTTGCTCCGATTTTTTCTTGAATGTAAATTCCCGTAGTCACTAAGGGATATTCTTTGTATTCCTCGCCGATGGAAATGATTAGATCAATCTCCAAGGGATCTACTCCCGTATTTTTAAGACAAGCCTTCGCAGCTTTAACCCCCATTTCCATGGTGCCGTCTTCTTTACCGGGAATCGGTTTTTGGTGAAAACCGAATTTATTCTTAATTACATCCACGGGAACTCCCGACTTTTCCGAGATCTCCTCTGCGGTTTCAACTTCTTTAGGGATATAGGTGCCGAATCCTACTACCCCTACATGGTTTTTCTTCATATCCGTCCCTCCTCTTTCGATCTTTTAATACTCAAGAACCCTAATACCTGTATATTAAACTCCTGTGGTTTTTCATAGCATGAGGCATGGCCGCATTCAGGGATCATGACAAAAGCCGCATTATTTATTTTTTTATAAATTTTAAGAGTTTCCTCATAGGGCGTGACAATATCCCGATCCCCTCCGATCACAAGAGTTGGCGCTTCAATTTTATGGATTTCCTCTTCGATATTGTAATTTCCATGACTTGAGGATAGTCTTAAATATCGCTCAAACCAGGGTTTCGTAAGTATACCCTTAAAACTTCTTTCCCGCTCTTTCAGCCAATCATAATGGGTTTCATAAAATATGTCGGAATAAATCAAAGGCATGGCAATTCGAAAGAAGCGCTCACCGTCATTAAGTTTTGCCGCTTCATCCCAGGCCTCCCCAATTCCTTTCAAAAAATTGCTGAGTCTAGAACTGGTATTGGCTAAAATAAGCTTTTTAACGTGTTCTTTATATTTTATGGCGAAAATCATCCCTACCTGGCCGCCGTAGGAAATCCCTAAAATATGGGTTGTTTTTATATTTAGACAATCCAAAAGAGCTTTTAAATCCTCGGCATGTTGTTCGATCTTATAAGTTATGGAAGATGATCCGGAATTTCCCTGATCCCGAAAATCCATGGTTAAAACCCGATATCCTGCATTAATATAGTCTTTTTTAACTTCTGTCCAGCTTTCGCTGCTCATCATTATTCCGTTAAGAATCGTGAGGACCTCGCCTGATTCTCCTGTAAGTTCATAGTATAACTCTACATCATTAATCATCATTGTTGCCATATATACACCGCCTTATAACTACGATTCTATAGCCCTGTGAATTCTAATAATAAGTGTTCCCCGTAAGCATGAGCAAATATGGTTTTCAGGATCTTTCAAAGAATGGGGGGAGGTGAACCTTTGAAAAGATCCCTACCATTTTTTTAAATCTATTCAGCAGATTTTCTTCGATGGCTTAGTTGCAATATAGATTCTACCTATCTTTTACTAAATAAACCCCTCTATTTTCTCAACTAACTCCTCCGTTACATCGGTAATAGGTGAGTGACCTGAGTTTTTAAAAATATACAGCTTTCCATGTTCTCCTAAGGCCTTTGATGTTTCCTCCACCATACTAAGAGGTACGACATAATCAAGTTCTGAGCCGAATATTAAAGTAGGTTGCTTAATCTTTTTGATCTTTCCATTTCCTTCCACCATCCCGTTATGTTCTTCAGTAATATTAAAGGTGGCCAGGGCCCAGTCGATATCCACTAAATTTCGTTGCTTTAAAGTTTCTTCCAAGTATTCCCGGTATTTTTTTTCTTCCGGCTTTTTTACCACATATATTGCGGCGTCCCAAATTTGTTTCATAGTATCAAAATCATGATTCTCCAAGGCTGAAACTGCAGGAAGTACTTGAACAGGATCCTTTGCCATGGCATCTTTCGACTCGTATACCGCTCCGGGAATCACTTCACCCTTTTCATTCTTTTTTAGTAAGGGATATCCTTTTGGTGATACGGACTCTACTAAAATCATCTTTTCCACAATGTCCGGATAATCCGCCGCAAGTTCCATAGCAATCCCCCCACCGGTAGACCAGCCTGCCACAACAAGGTCTCTTAATTTGAGAATTTCGCAAAACTCCGCCAGATCATCGGCCAGTTCTTTTAAGGAGTCAAAACGGTTATGATAGGTGGATTCTCCCATACCTCTGAGATCCACTGCAAATATCTTATACTTATCTTTCATTTTTTCATACACCGGTTCCCAATGCTTTGAGGAAGACATATTCCCATGGATTAGAAGCAGGTTTTTTTCGCCGCTGCCCATTTCCCTGTAAAAAATACTTTCTCCATTGGATAAATCAACGGTTCCTAAATTCATTATTCTTCCCTCCGAATCCCATTAAAGTTTATCGAAACAAAACCCTCCTGCTTTTTATGTTTGAACTTGATCGACTAAGATTTACCGGCAGTTTGTTTAACTGCATGATTTTTTATTTTTGCTCTTCTTTTATCAGTGATGCTATAGTATAGTCCCATGAAACCCTTCGGCATAAATATTACAACGATTACGTACATGGCTCCGAAAAACAGCAGCCATCGTTCAAAAATGGGGTGTACACTTCGAAAGTTCAGCAATTGGCTTTGTACTATGTTCACAAATCCACTGCCGATAATTGCTCCATATAAAGTCCCAGTTCCGCCGACTAAAGTCATCAGTAACGCATTTAAGGTTTGTTGTACGGTTAATAACTCAGTATTAACAAATCGATTCATTACGCCGAACATGACACCCGAGAATCCCGATGCAATTCCGGCAACTTGAAGTCCGATAAGCTTATATTTCTCTGTGTCAAATCCCAGGAACTCTGCCCGTTGTTCATTTTCACGAATGGACATTAATACCCTTCCCGTGGGAGAGTTAATAAACTGTCGTAGAATTAATGTCATAACAATCAGAAAAACCAGAGCATAATAGTAAAACATGGTTCTGTCGGAAAACATTTGCGGAATCCTGAAACTCAGACCATCCGCACCCATAGTTACATCTCTCCATCGCTCTGCCGTATGTCTAACAATTTCTCCAAGGGCCAAAGTTGTCATAGCACCTGCTACTACACTGGCTGCCCCTCCGCCTTTACTTCTAAATACAATTTTACCCATAATAAATGCGGCTATTGAGGAGTATACTAAAGTAATAACAATGGCTAGAATAAACATTGGCACCGTGTTTCCGATATTGTTGAATAAAATCCCCACAATATAAGCACCACTTCCAAAGAAAAGGGCGTGACCCAAATTAATAAATCCCATATATCCTCGAAGAATGTCATAACTCATGGCATAAATCGCCATAATAAAAATCCTACTAAATAAAGCGGTAGTGGACAGTGTGCTAACATGTGGCAGCACTACTAAAGCGGCTAATAAAACCCCGAGAAAAATCATCATTTTTTTTGAAATATCCTTCTTTAGAATCATTTTTTCACCGCCAATCCAAACAGCCCGCTGGGCTTGAATGCTAGTACAATAGCCATAAGTCCTACATTGGCTATAGTTGCCAAGCCCGGAGCAAACCAGGCAACCCCTGAGC
Organism: Clostridiaceae bacterium; assembly: GCA_003553525.1. Lineage (GTDB taxonomy): Bacteria > Bacillota > Clostridia > Peptostreptococcales > T1SED10-28 > Isachenkonia. The sequence goes on along the minus strand of PWEO01000023.1, from coordinate 18,008 downwards.
CCATCAGTCCTAGAAGCACGCTACCACCGGCAGATCCGATAAAACTTCCCATCCCGCCAACGACCACAACAATAAAAGCTAAAACCTGGTTATGCATCCCCGCGGTGGAAGTCATACTTCCTACCAAGGGAGCGTACAAAGCGCCGGCTAATCCTGCAAGTGCTGCTCCTCCGGCAAAAACCAGAGTAAAATAAGTATTAATATTGATTCCAAGAGCCCGAACCATGTCCGGTCTTTGCACACCCGCTCTCACGATCATACCGATTTTTGTTTTATTCAGCAATAAATGTATTCCTACTGCAATAACCAACCCAATGGCGATTAAGAAAATACGATAATGTACGATCACTACACCGCTTATATCCCAAGCACCTGCAAGAAAAGTCGGGCGTCCGATACTTAGTGGTGTAGCGCCCCAAATTACCCTTACCAACTCTGTGAAAATTACCTGCAAACCTAGTGTAATTAAAATCTGAGCCGGAACATTTCCATAAACCCTGCTTACAAAGAACTTTTCAAAGAATACTCCCATAGCAAAGGCCACGACCATTGCCCCTAGGAGTCCTAAAACGAAACTGCCTGTCAAACCGAATATCCAAATATATACATAACCACCCCAAATAAACAGGGTGCCATGGGTGAAGTTTACAACTCCCATCAAACCAAGAATGATGGAAAGGCCTGAGGCGAGAAGAAACAGGAGTGCCCCTTGTGCCAATCCGTTTATCGCTAATGTAACAAATATATCCATAGTGACCTCCTTTATACAACACCTAGATGTTTATGTTGCAACTCTTTATCTTTCATTAAATCTTTAATACTTCCGCTTTCCACAGTTCGTCCTTCACTGATAATGAAGAATTTATCCGCTACGGCACAAGCCATGGCAAAGTTTTGTTCCACTAATAATACCGTTGTGTTTTGACTGATTTCCTTTAAAGCATGGGCAAGCTTTTCAATTACTACGGGGGCCAGCCCTTTACTGGGTTCATCAATCAATAAAATTTGATTTTTATTTACCAAAGCCCGAGAAATAGAAAGCATCTGACGTTGGCCACCACTCAAGGTTTTAGCCATGCGCTTGTATGCTATTTTCAGGTCCGGAAAAAGTTCAAGAACATAATCCAGTCTTTCTAAAGTTTCCTTATCTTCCTTCCACATGGCTACTTTTAGATTTTCCTCTATGGTTAAGGCATCGAATACTCCGTAGTCTTCGGGAACATACCCGATACCCATCTTCGCAATTTTATGGGTAGGAATACCTACTAGGGATTTCCCATTTAATTCAATAGAGCCGGAGCGGGTATCCACAAGGTTCATTAGGGTTTTTAGAAAGGTTGTTTTCCCTGCTCCATTTCTTCCCAACAGAGCTACGGCTTCGCCTTTATTAATCTCCAGGTTAACGTCATGAAGGATTGTAAATAAACCAATATAGGATTCTAAGTTATCAACCTTTAACAGCGAGCTCATCTAAAACACCTCCTCCTAAATATGCCTTTAATACTTCCGGGTCCTTTGATACTGTCTCAGGATCTCCTTCGGTTAGAAACATACCGTTTACAATGATGATCAGTTTATCGGACAGTGCCTTTACCATATCCATTTTATGCTCGATCAAAATAATCGTGGTACCGCTTTCTTGAATATTTTTCATAATATCGATCATAACCGGTACTTCTTCAATGGCCATTCCTGCAGTTGGTTCATCCAGCAATAGAATTTCCGGGTCTAAAGCCATTACCATACCAAGTTCCAGTTTTCGTTGTTCTCCGTGACTTAATTCACTGGCAAGAAACTCTTTTTTATCCTTAAGAAGTACCTTTTCTAGAATTTCATCGGTTTTTTTATTCAAACCTTTATATTTTCGGTGGTCGGTAAAAATTTTATAGCCTACATTCTCCTTAGACTGCATTGCTAGCCGTACATTTTCAAAAGCCGTTAAGGCTCCAAATACATTGGTTAACTGAAAGGATCTGCCCATGCCCATTTTAATTCTCTTTAGAGGGGACAGATGTGTAATATCTGTCCCTTTAAAGAAAACTTGTCCTTCTGTAGGCTCAAGGAGTCCGCTAATCAAATTAAAAAGTGTAGTTTTTCCGGCACCATTGGGTCCTAAGATTGTGGTAAACTTCCCTTTTTCAAGTTTAATACTCACCTTATTCACAGCCTTATGACCACCAAAGCTGATTCCGATATCCTTCGTCTCAATTAATATCTCACCCATGACCTACATCCTTTCTATATGTCCTTTAATTATCGAGGGGCTCCCTCTGGTACTCTGATTGGCGGCGCAATATCTTCTCCGTCAATGGTTCTTTTGTGTACAGGAACCGGGTGGTCCACACCCTCTACCTCTGTAAGTTCGATTTCGAATAAGGGCTGAATCGCTTGATGATCTTCAGAACGGAAGTATCTGGTTCCTGTGGGACTTTCAAATTCCATACCCCTCATAATTTCAATTAACTCATCAGTATCGGTGTTCCCACCATTTTCCTCAATTGCGGTTACAATGGCAATTGCCGATGCCATTCCTCCGGAGGTGAAAATATCCGGTAGCATATCATATTTTTCCTGATGTCTTTGAACTAACCAGTCATTTACTTCATTATCCGGTACACTATGATAATATACCGTAAACCCGGTCATGCCGATTAATGGATTCATCATTCTAAGGGCTGCCATTTCTGGAGCGCCTGTGGTAATTTCAATTCCATAGTCTTCTAAATTATGCTCCATCAGCTCTCCCCAAGGATTGTTTGCTCCAGCCCAAATTACATAGGCATAGTCCGGTGCTTCTTCTCTAATCCGTAAAATATAGGAAGAGAAGTCTGTGGTTTCTGCCGGTGGGAATTCTTGTATCACTAACTCGCCGCCCATTTCTTCTAAAGCTTCTGCAAATGGAGCTACCATAGATTGACCAAAAGCACTATCCGGTGCAAGGGTGGCCACCGTGGCATTAGGATTAGCATTAGTAATAATTTCTGCCATTGCTCGGGCATCCTGCGCCGAGTTTCTTCCGGTTCTAAATACGTAACGATTCCAGTCTGCTCCGGTTAAACTTTCAGCTGCTGCCGGTTCGATCATCAATATGGTTTCAAATTCTTCGGCTAAGCTTAGCATTGCTCCGGCATCTGCTGAAGAAGCTGGACCAACTAGGATATCAACATTTTCTTCTTCCAAAAGAATTAGTGCTCTTTCTCTTGCAACTTCAGGTTCCGTTGCAGTATCTTCCCATAGTACTTCAATAGGTCGTCCGTTAATTTCCATAGTACCATCGGTTGCATACTCCAGTCCTAATTCAAAACCTCGCTGCATTTGTTCACCGTAATCTTGGAGAGCACCGCTTAGGGATGTAATTCCTCCGATTTTAATCGGTCCTTCTTCGGAATTTTCTTCTTCCCCGCAACCGGTTAGAAAAAGACTTGCCATTAATAATGTGATAACCATTAATACTAATACTTTTTTCTTCACTTAAAACTCCTCCTTTAGAATTGTTTTTACTTTTCACACTATATTAATATGCAATACCTGTGCCAATTTTTACATTATGAACATATTGTTTGTTTTCTGTACAATAAACGCTGTTTAATCGCCTGAAATTTCATTGTTTTGTATATCTAAATAAATTTTACTGCTTACTATTTAATTACTAGAGATTTTTACTCTAAAAAAGAATTGTCTGATCTTCAGACAATTCTTGTTATATTCGTGTAGGAATATCATACACTTGTGCTTTTTTCATACACATGGTATTTTCCTTCCGTTAAAGTCCATATTCTTTAATTTTGTCATACAGGCTGGATCTGGAAATCCCCAGTTCATGAGCCGCTCGCACTTTATTACCCATCGTAAGACCAAGGGCTTCTTGTATAATATTTTTTTCCATAATTTCTACACTTTTCTTTAAATCAGGTATCTTTTTGACTTTAACAGGAGCTTCATACACCGTTGACTCCTTTTTATCCAATAAATACATTGGAAAATGTTTAACTTGAATTTTATCATTATCACAAATATTAATGGCCCGCTCCAAAACATTTTCAAGTTCCCGCACATTTCCCGGCCAGCTATGGTTTACCAATATCGCCATTGCTTCATCTGATATGCTTGTTACATATTTCCCCAAATGCCGGCATATCTTTTTTATGAGATATTCAGATAATTCCTCGATGTCTGCAATTCGGTCTTTTAGGGAAGGAACTTCGATACTCATTACATTCAATCGATAATATAAATCTTCCCGAAACAAGTTCTTTTTTACCTGCTCCTTTAGTTTTTTGTTTGTTGCTGCAATTATTCGAATATCAATTTTAGCCGTTCGACTATCACCCAGCTTTTGGATCTCTTTTTCCTGGATAACTCTAAGAAGTTTTACCTGCATATTCATAGGTAAATCTCCGATTTCATCCAGGAAAATACTTCCTTTATCCGCCAGCTCAAATTTGCCGATTTGGCCGCCTCTACGGGAGCCGGTAAAGGCTCCTTCGACATAGCCAAAAAGTTCGGACTCTAGTAGCTCATAAGGAATCGCTCCGCAGTTTACCTTTATGAAGGGAGCGTCCTGGCGCTTGCTGTCATTGTGGATTGCGTGGGCAAAAAGTTCTTTCCCCGTTCCGCTTTCTCCAGTAATTAGAACAGTGGAATCGGTTTCCGAGGCTTTAGTGCCTAAGTATTTTGCCGTTTTTATGCTTTCACTTTCCCCTATTATACTCTTCCAACTGTAGTGAGCTCCCTGTATTTTTTTCAGTACTTTCTTATAGTGCTTTAATTCATTACTAAGCAGTTCATTTTTCTCTATAGTTCGTTTCAGTTCTTCAATATTATCAAATAACACCATACCAAAACCGTATTCCGCCTCTCCCTTTTTATTCAATATGGGAATTCGATGAACAATTGCAGTCTCCCCATTTTGAAAAGTGTGCTTCCATGCAATTTCCGATTTTTTTCGTTCCATGACATAAGGAAAACGAGTGTTCCGATTAATCTGCCCCACGGTTTTGCCCTCAGCCTCTTCTTTAGTTACACCTAGAAATTCTGCAAAAGACTTACTGATCATTAAAATTTTTGATTTGGCATCAATTAAAATTATGGACACCGGTATACGGTCAAAAATCGAGTCCAAGACATTAATTACATTGTCATCCACCTGTATATCCTTAATCTGACTTTTCGTCGTATTCTCTAAACCTTCAAACACTTTTGTAACACTCCATTTATTCAAATCCTTTTCCCCCTAGTTATTACAAAATTTTAATGAAATTATGATTAAACTGTCCATTTTTTTACCCACCGAACCCCATCTCTTGCATCTTTTGCATAAGCATCGGCACCAAGATTTTTTGCAAAATCTTCGGTCAGTACAGCACCCCCTACAATTATTTTACTTTGAGGATGAAGTCTATTAATTGCCTGAATGGTCTTTCCCATAGAGTCAAGGGTCGTGGTCATTAATGCGGATAATCCGACAATATGAAAATCCTCTTTTTTCATTTCTTCCAGAATATTTTCGATTTTTACGTCTTTTCCTAAGTCCTTTACCCTATACCCGTAATTTTCCACTAATATTCGAAAGATATTTTTCCCGATATCATGGAGATCTCCTTCCACTGTTGCCAGTAGGATCTTGGCTTTACTCTTAAACTCTTCATTCTTCACTTCTTTATTCTTTGATTCTATATCTTTTGATTTTCTATTTAAGATCTCTTCATTGATTAACTGAAGACCCGACTTTAATACTTCTGCCCCTTGAATCAGCTGAGGTAAATAAACCTCTCCATGATCGTAAAGATCTCCTACTCGGTCGAAAGCTTGAAGGAGTTCTTTTTCAATAAATTCCTCATAGTTAACAGTATCTGCTGGGTGGATCAGTATCCAATTCTTAAGGGCATTTTTAAATCGCTGTGAATCCCCATCCAGCAACAAACTCTCCCAGGTGGCTTCCGAGGATCTCTTCTTAGAAGTCTTTACTCCCGTACCGGAAAATAATTCGGCGTATTTTTTCCCCTGGGAGTCCTGATTTGAAAGCAGTCTAAAAGAAGCCAGAGCTTCTTGCATGCCTTTGTCTCCGGGATCCATCATTAAAAGATCCAGCCCTTCATATAACGCCAGGGTTAAAAAACTTTGGTTGATCTTGCTTCGATAGGGCATGCCGTATGAGATATTGCTTAAACCGAGAATCGTTTTACAACCCAACTCATTCTTAATAATCCTCAAGGCTTTTAAACTTTCCTTCACCTGTTCCGGTTCATGGGCTACGGTTAAGGCTAAAGTATCAAAAATGAGTTGTTCTTTAGAAATCCCAACACTTTTTGCTTCACTTATGATTTTATGGGCAACTTGAATTCTTTTTTCTGCTGTTTTAGGAAGTCCGCCCTCATCAAAGGTTAAAGCAATAATGCTGCAACCGTATTTTTTTCCCAAGGGAAGTATTTTTTTTAAAGACTCTTCTCCTCCGTTTACGGAATTAATTATCGGTACTCCATTATAAATCCGAAGGGCATTTCCTAGGGCTTGTACATCGGATGTATCAATTTGCAGTGGCAGGGAGACCACCTGTTGAATAGCTTCAATCACTTCAGGTAAAATTTCATCCTCCTTTATACCGGATAGACCTGCATTGACATCCAGTATTTCGGCTCCTTCTTTTTTTTGAAGAACCGATTCCTGAAGTATTGAGCTGTAATTTTGACTTCGCAAGGCTTTTTCAATGTGAATCTTTCCGGTGGGATTAATACGTTCTCCAACAATTACGGACTCTTCAATAAACAACCCTTCATTATAAGAGCAGGTAAATGGAACTTTTAGGTTTCTTTTTGGTGAAGGATAAATTTTTCCATGAAGGTTTTCACTTACTTCTTTGATGGTTTCAGGACCGGTTCCGCAGCAACCGCCGATAACTTTTACTCCCAGTTCCAGCAGCTTTTCTGTATAAGTCCCATAGTCTTTTGGGGATAGCGGAAAATGGTCCTTTCCCTTATGATGTACTGGAAGGCCAGCATTTCCTTGTACCATTACGGGTTTTGAAAGATAGGGAATGCTCTCCTGTAACCAGGGGATCATTTCCTTCGGTCCCACAGAGCAGTTGATTCCTACCACATCAGCGCCAAAAGCCTCAAGAGCCCGAAGGGCCACCTTTGGCTCCAATCCGAGAAAAGTTCTCCCGTTTTCTTCAAAGGACATGGTAGCAAAAACCGGAAGGTCCGTCTGCTCCTTTGCCGCGTAAATAGCGGCTTTTATTTCATAGAGGTCTGTAAAGGTCTCCAGCAAAATACCATCCACACCTTTTTCCACACCAATCTTGATGGACTCTTGAAAAAGTCTGTAAGCTTGTTCAAAGGAGAATTTCCCATGGGGTTTCATGAGTACTCCTAGAGGTCCCACATCTAAGAAAACCTTTTTGGGTTTTGCCTTCTTTGCTAATTCTACACCTCTTCTAATGATTCTTTGCAGTTGGCTTATATTTTCAATTTTAAAAGAATTTGCACTGAAAGTATTCGTGGAAAGGTATTCTGCCCCTGCTTTGACATAGGCTTCATGGGCCTTAAATACCGCTTCAGGATGAGAGATATTAAGTGTCGTTAGGTTCTCCACATGTTTGAACCCTTGCCGCTGTAGTTCTGTTCCCAGCCCTCCGTCGAAAAGAATTGCTTTTTCATCATGAAAAGCACATTGTTCTTCAAAATTACAATCATTACATTTCCTGTTGTTCTCTAAAATAATATTATCGCTCAAGGGAATAAAACCTGTAATTGTTTTTTTGGGAATTAATAAGTGTTGTTTATTTATATGAACTCCCATTCGGCTTTCCGGGTCCAAAAGCTCCAGTATTTCCTTATGAAGAGTTAATGGACAATCTCCATAACCTGGGCTAAAAGAGCTACACACCCCCTCCCATTGCCTTTGCAACTCCTGTCTCAAGTCTTCCACTAGAGTTTCCACATAAACATTGCCTATAGCCTCACAGGCTAAACCTTCCAGGACGGATCGGGATTTTCCTTTTTCAATCATCCTATCCATCGCTTCTCCTAAAGTCACAATGAATACCGCGCCATGGGTGGCCTCACTAAAATGCTTCTTTAAGTCCTTTCCGCAGAACTTTCCTTCTAATTCCTTTATTGAAATCACTTTCCAGACACTTTGGGGTTTAACTTTTTCCCCAATCTTTGTAAAGCATTTTTCCAGGAGTACTTGCAGCTCTTCTGAAAGGTCTCCTTCAGGGTGTCCCATATAGCAAAGGATTCTCTGTTGATATTCTTCTAATAACCGCATTTACACTCCTCCTTTTCCTTCCGACCTGATGGGATAACCGATCATTTTTACTTTTTCTCCGGTTACTCTACTGGTGATTACTTCGGAAATATTGAAGTCTCCTTCGAGGGCCTTTTGTATGTAGGTTCTATCGCATAGGTCTAAGCGAGTGCCATCAGTGAACTTGCCAATGGTCGCAGCGGAGCTTTGAAGATTATCATTCATTTGGTTTCGCGTCCATCCGGTGGTGCCGCCGTGGGACAAAGGAAACATCACAAAAATAAAAGCTAAAATATAATGAATAAAAAATGATCCCCTTAGTTTTAATACTGGTCATGATGCCTCATCCCCGGTAGTTATTATTATAAAATGAGTGTATTATGAATCTTTAAAACTGTCAATTCCAACGGGGATATTTTGTCCTGTAGAGGTATTTTGTTTGTAAAAATTGATTTACACTTCATAAAATATAGAAATTACCGTCACTGAGATACCGATTATTGTTCCAAAGAACAGATCACTTATATTATGACGTTTCCGTTGCAATCTTGACCAGAAGATCAAGGGCATCAGAAGAAAGGCCAACAGGGCTTTTTCGCCAAAGATAAATGTTAATAGTGCGATCGGGTCTGAAACTCTACAGGCATGACCGCTGGCCTTTTTGCCAATAATAAAGTTGGTAGCCCATAACAGCACTCCTGCCACATGATATACCATAAACAATGTTTTAACCTCTTGGGGTGCTTGCAAGTACCAAGCTCCCAGAAACCCAAAAATTCGCCCCATAATATCGGTACTGCTGTTAAGACACTGATTCCAACAGCCAGTTTTTTTTAATTATTTCTTCGAATACCCCGAATTATATATTGAACCAACATAAAACCCAAAGACAGTAGCACCATAGCAAACCAAGGGATGATAATTACCGTATTGCCTAGTTCAAAACGCCATGCCCATTCGATGAAGATTTCAAAGGGAAAGTATCGAAAACCCAGCAATAATAAATTTACAATCACTGTTAAAATTAAAGATAAAACCAGCATTCTGCCGATGTATTCAATAAATTTCAATGAAGTATTCCTCCTCTATTGAACTTCCTTACTAGTTATGAATTTCAATTTCCTTTCCCCAGCTACGATACTGAGCTTGATGGGAAAGGATGAAAATCTGACGATTTTTTTTTTCTTTGTCCATAGTTTCTTTGATTTTTGTTAATCGTTTATGATCCGTTCCCACGAAGGGATCATCAAAAATAAAAGGAATTATTATTTCTTCGCTAAGAAGATCACTAATGGCAAAACGCAGAGATAAAAACACTTGATCTCTTGCTCCTTTGCTGAGACTTTGGATGGGTAACCCTCTGCCCTCTTCTTTTACTGCAACTTCCATGTTTTCTCCAAAGGAAATACTTCGAGCTTGATTACCGGAGATTTCCCGACAGTAGTCTGTAGCCATTTTTTCAAGGTTAAACTGATAGGTCTGTCGATATTCTTTAATAGCCAGGCCCATCTCCTGATACGCTATAACCAGAGCTTTTTTTCTAAATTCCAGCCTTTGGATTTCTTTGTTCATTTCTTGAAGTTCTAATTCCGCAGATGCCAGATTTATGGGGTTTACCCCCTCTAATGCTGCTTTTTTTCCCCGAAGATTTATTCCGGCAGTCTCGTCCTTTTCCAATTCGTATTTGAGTAAGGAGGTTTCAGAGTCGATCCTTTCCCTTCTTTCTGCTAATGTTTTTCGATCATATTCCTCGAGTACCCCGGGAAGCTCCGGACAATTTTCAATATGATCCTTCCACTTCCCAAGGGCTATTCCCGCTTCATCGTTTTTATAAGCCACAAGGGTTTCCAAATCCTCAGAAGCACTTATATTTTCCCCTTCAAGAAGGTTCTTTATATCTTTTGACAACTGATCTCTCTCCCGTTCTTTTTTGAGTCGATACTCATAACTCTTCAAGGTTTTTTCAGGTCTCATTTCATAAGCTTGTAAAGACTCTATCCATTTCGACTCTAAATTATCTATTTCAAATGAAATGTATTTTCTTCTTTTTCTCAATGACTCCAAACTCTTTTCAATCGTATACCCATGGTGATCCAGATTTTTTTTCTGCTGAACCAGATTGTAATACTCCCCTGCTCTTTCTCCTGCTTCTTTCCACCAAGTTTCATTCAGATTTTCCCCTTTTAGGAAGAAATCCTCCGTGGATAAATCCTTTGTAAATTGATGTTCTTGATCGATTAATCCCAGTATTTCAAATGTATTCAGCCAGTCCTCGTCTTTAACCCCTTCTTCGAAAGGTAACGAATTGAATTTTTCTTCATTCTCAGTAAAAAAACGCAGATAAAACCCTTCGATATTATCTTGAAGCTCTTTCATCCTTTCCCTATGCCCTATCCAAATCTTATAGGACTTTTCCGGAGCCTCAAAGGTTTTTCTATAGGGAACCATCTGCTTTTCGAAGACTTCCAAGTCCTGTTTCTTTTTATTGAAATCCTTTTGTAGTCTTTGCAAATTATCAAAATTAAGATTTTCAAATTCTATTGCGATACTGTCTTCATCCCGTTTTTTTTGTTTTAAGGCTTCCGATAATCGGGTGAGCTCCACGGAATCATATGCGCTATAAATGCCTAAAATTCTATCAATCCCGTGAATTTGATCCTTCACTTTCTCTAAGTCTTTTTTTTGAACGGATTCATTGTTATCGGTTTTAAAGACTGTTTTTTTAATAAAAAGCCCCAAACCTAAACCGAGGAACAACCCGGTCACAGCACCCAAAACATTAAAAAACAACCACCCCAGACCTCCGAAAAAAGCACCTCCCAAGGGAAGATAGAAGGTTCCCCTTTTCTTTTGATCCTTTTCCTGCAGGACTTGTTGTTTTAGTTTTCTCTCCCTTTGCATAAGATTTAATTTCTCATGAACCCCTTCAATTGCTTTTTCAGAGAAGTCCTGCAGTTCTGTATATTCTCTTCGGATCTTCTCTTTGCTATTCTCCAGAACCTTAAACTTCTCTTCTTCAACCTTCATAGCATTTTCTGCTTTTTCCAGTGCCGTTTTTCGAGTTATATACTCTTCCCGGTAATTCTCCAACAAGTAAAGGGTTTTGGGATTTTCCTGCTCAAAAAGTTTATATTGAGTTTCCAAAAGTTCTTCTAATTCCCTTAACTCCTCTTGATGAGTTTTTAGATGATTCCATTTTTCCTTCATCATTAGAAGGGTTTTCTCCGTGGTCTTAAGTTTTTCCACGGGGTCGGACCCTAAAACCTCCCAGCCTTCGTAGGGAAGTATCCTCTGCTGAAGCTCCTCTATGCTCTGCTCAATTTTCTTTTTTTCCATATTCTCTTTTTCAAAAGCATTTTTAAGTTCTCGTTCTTTTTGATGTTCATTTATTAAACGACGAAGATCTTCCTCTAGATCTTCCCCCGCTTCATTAAAAACCCGATACTCTCTTTGAATTTCCTGATTCAACCCCTCTTGCAGTCGATTTTTTTCTTCAATTTTATTATAGACTTTTTGTAGACGATTTCGTTCATTAGAAACACTTTCATATCGAACTTTCAAAGTTTCCCAGGTTTTCAGTGCTTCCAAACTTTGCTCCCTATCATTTAGAAGTTTTTTATCTTCTGCTATTTTATTTTCCAAATTCAAAAGTTCGGCTTGCACCTCAACGAGATTTTCCGCGGTCTCTTTTCCCTTTCGATAATCACTTTTTAAATCTTCATAAGCCTGAACAATCTTCTCCAAGTCTCCATCTTTACCCATATTTCTTGCAGTAACACCTAAATCTCTCGGGCCGGTATATTTCGTTACGGATTTTAACTGTTCCACCAATCGATTCAGTAAATTGCCCAGGGAATTTCCACGACTTCCGATAATCAGACTTTGCAGATCTCCGCTGATTGTGTCGGTTTCCATCAGCGGTTGTGCTACAAAAAAAGTATCTTCAAAAAGAAACCGGTCACCGATCCCAAGAATTTTTCTTAAATAACTTTCATAGGTTTTAAAGGGCTTTTTTGCCCTGGGGTTGTGGACTCCTTCAATTAAAACATTTCTTTCATCCGGTTCCTTTATACTCCACAGGATCACCTCATGATTATGAAAGTTCCGCTTGATTTCATATACTTCTTCGTTGATAATTAATGATAAAACTCCTTCATGACGATCTCCTTTGGCGTTTCTGAATCGCGAAAAATCAAAACCCTCGGGAGTGTTCCCGTGAGGTAGTCCGAAGAGTATTGCTAAAATACCATAGACCATGGTGGATTTACCGGTTTCATTTTCTGCCACATAGGCGTTAATCCCTTTCTCAAAGGAAAACGAGGTTCTCTTTTGATAGGGACCAAACCCTTCAAGTTCAAGATTAATAAATTGTACATTCTTAACCATGTAGGCCTCCCCTTCCCTTAATTGCTGCCAGCCCTTCCAAGAGGGCCTGTTCAAGAATGGCTTTTTCCTCTTCTGACTCCGACTCTTCCGCTCTTTTTTTTAAACCCTTGGCAAAAATCCCTCGGATGGTGGGCTCTTCCATGATTTTTTCCAGAAAATCATCGGAAAAATAATGGGATTCATTCTCCACTTCCACATAGAAAAAATATGGGGATAAGCGGTCTTTCAGTTCCTCTTCATCTATAGAAAAACCCGGGGTCCCCGATAGTCGGTACTTCATCAGTAAGTCGTTGTCCCGGTCCTCCTTACATTGCTCAAGCAGTTCTTCAAAGGTTTCCAACCCCGTAATATCCATAGTTTTTTCCTGATGGGGCTGAATTTCAATAGGATACTTTAACACCCTTATATTCTTCCCCTGAATTTCAGCAACTGTCAATTCTCCCGTACCCCGGTCATGAAAACTTTTAAATTCCAAAGCTCCGGGATAGACCCCCTTTCCTTCACCGATGGACTTTTGAAGAGGAGTATGGTAATGTCCTAAAGCAATATAATGGTATCCGGCCTTTTCCAAAACTTTTGAGTTAAGAGGCAAGCTCCGGTCCGGTATTCCTTCCCAATCCAGCGAGCCATGAAAACAGCCAATATGCAACCCTTCCTCCGGCATTCTCGGGTATTTATGGATTTTCCCCGGAAAGGTCAACCCGCCAGTGTATGCCATGGAATAGAAATATACGGGAATTCCGTTGATCTCTTCCCTCAGCACTTTTTCCGGCATAGGATTTGTGACCAAATAACCCGGCCATCTATTTCTCGCCTCACGATACACGGAGTTGTTATAAGTAATTTCATCATGATTTCCCGGCACCGTCAGTAAAAATTTCCCGGCGCAGGTGAGTCTTTCCAATTGTCGGATTACTTCATCAACTAAAACCTTTTCAGGGTTGTATTTTTCAAAGAGATCGCCTACAAGTAATACTCCATGAATCTCATTGCCTGCTTCCAGGGCAAAGTCCACCGCTTTTCTCAGCACTTTGTCCCGGGTTTGTCGTCTTTTTTGTCTTTTTTCCTGCGTTATATATTTCGGTTCCCACCCTAAATGAAGATCTGCCAGATGCAATAATCGAACCATTTCTTTCACCCTCTCCTTGTAAATATTATTACCTTAATTATAATTTATCATGTTATCTAGAAAAAACAAAGAAAAAGTACAGGAATGAAGAATTAGGGAATCATGGGATAATCGGGGTAATTCGAAAAATCCGATCATCCTCCCCAGCGGGCACACCTCTTCCATCTTGATTATTCGTAGCGATATATATCGATCTATCATGATAGACCACCGTTCGTATTCTCCCGTAATCCTGAAATAATGCTTCCTGACGAATAAACTCTCCTTCCTTGGAAAAATCCATACGCATAACCATATTCCCTCTAAGTCCTGATACATAAAGGGAAACTTCCTCAAGATCTTCATGATAATAAAAATCCATTCCCGAAGGGGCTAAGGTAAATTCTGTATAACAAACAACGGCACTTTCAAACTCTTCACTTTCCTCGTCGCAGGTAACCTCCGGCCATCCATAGTTCCCACCCGCTATAATTCGGTTAATCGTGTCCAATCTGGTGGGACCATGACCGCTGGAAAAAAGCTCTTCAGTATCGGGGTGCCAGGCTAACCCCTGAGGATTTCGTATTCCATAGGCGTAAACCGGACTCTGATCAAAAGGATTATCCTCCGGGATGCTTCCATCAGGATGAAGACGTAGTATCATCCCCGCCAGGGAATCAATGTCTTGGGCAAGATCGGGATCCGCCGCATCTCCCGTGGCAATGTACAGCATTTCATCGGGACCGAATTTAATTCGACCGCCATTATGGATTCTTGCTCCCGGAATTCCCTCTATCACAACCTCTTCCTCTCCTAAGCTGTCTTCATCAAAAGAATAACGGGAAACCCGGTTTAAAAAGTTTCCATCTTCCCGATAAGTATAGTACAAATAGATGTATGAATCCTCTTCGAAGAATGGACTTAGGGCCATTCCCAGCAGCCCCCCTTCACCTGCGTGTTCTACGGAGTGAATCGTGGCAATATCTCCTTCGTCTAGAATCCTGACTCTTCCGGGACGCTCCGTGACCAGTATTCGTTCATCTGGCAAATGGATAATTTCCCAAGGAATTTCAAGGTTCTCTGCAATTACTTCGACTTCATACTCCACACCGACTATAGAAACCGTTTCTTCTACCTCCTCATCACCTACAGGGGGTTCGTCTACTTCTTTTTTATTTTCATCCATATCTTCTTCATTTCCTTCAGTAACCGGATCTTCTTCGGATAGAATCTCTTCATCAAAATCCGGAGCAAAAATCGTTCTGGCCAGAAAGTAATTTACGGCCCCGGTCTGCCATAGAAAAACTCCAGATATTACAACTGCCAATGATACCCATAACGCAGTTTTTCTTTTCTTCATGTTTTCCCTCCTGTCATCATTCTCATATTCCCTATTAAGGCCGCCAGTGTAGACGACACATTAAACCCAGGCTTTTCAAAATCAGCATACTGCTGGGTACATCACTGCATCGGTCTAAGAAATAAGAATTCCTTCCTGTTTATAGCACTTATACCACGAATCCCACCAGTTAATCCAAGAATATTATCTGAAAACCGGATTTTTACTGAGCATTTAGGGTAACAATAAAATATATTACTTGAGATGAAAAATTTAAGAAGAGAATACAAAAAAGGAGATGTGGATTATGACAATTGGACATATGAATGACTTAGAAAGCATAGAAATGAATCATCCCGAGGTAAAAGAGGCGCTTATGAAAGTGGCTATTTCTCCAAAGAATGGATGGGAAGGACACGTAATGCGGATCATGGAAGTCGGTCCCGGAGGCTTCACACCGAAGCATAACCACCCCTGGCCCCATATTAACTATGTCATCGAAGGCAATGGATCATTACTATTAGACGGAAAAGAGCAAACCATTAAATCAGGTTCCTATGCCTTCGTTCCACCGGGCGAACTTCATCAGTTTAAAAACACCGGGGATAAAACCCTTAAATTTATCTGTATTGTTCCTAAAGAGGGACACCAGTAATGCACCCAAATTAAATTCCAACAAAAAAACCTCCCTGGAATCTTAATTCTAGAGAGGTTTTTTTACATCTTTATATATACTGTATGAGATTATGATTCTTGCCTATTATCAACTTAGACATCTTTGGAATACCATCTCCATAACTCTTCTCCCGCTTCCTTAGTAAGGTCTTTTACCATAAATTCAGCACTTCCCCTGGCGGTTAAAATCGATGCTTTCGGGGTTGTTAAGTTCCTCATCTTTTGAATGAAATTCGTCTGTATCTGGAAGGACTGTATCTGTTTTCGTCTCAAAAGCACCGTAGTTCTTGCCATTACCCGGTATCGAAATACCAAATGGTCGCCGTCGATACGGTATCCTCCGTCTTTGTAGCGAAGGTACCCCAATATAGCTGCAGCTGGAAAGATCCCCATTCCCAACCAGGGCCAATTCGTAGGAACATAATGAAAGGCAATAGGCAAAGGAAATAGAGGCGCCAATCCTCGAAACAAATATTTTTTTAAGGATCGTTTAGGCAGTTTTTTAACGGAATTGATAAACTCTCTCTCCGGCGCAATATGTTTAATAAAATCGTATACTTCCGTATTTTTAATGAAAGGATGAATAACCGTTTGAAAACCCTCCTCCTTTGAAGCTCCCCCCGCCACTTCCACATGAATGCTTCCGTATCCGAAGGGCTGACGAAACATCCCTTCTACGATTCTAATCCCCTGAATTCTATGGGTTTTTAACGCAACCTGTTTTTGTTCCAGCAGTCCCCGCCGAATGAGAATTTCATCCTCTTTTTTTTCAATGGTAAAATCTCCGTAACTAATCACAAATCGAATAATGGAAATAACCCAGGCTAACAAAAATCCCATAAATATTAAAGAAATAATTACGGAGCCTCCGATATTTTGAAAAACTCTAAAAACCCGATTCATCATATCTTCGGGAATTAATGCAATCCCTTGGCCGAAAATCACTGCGATAAAAGAGAAAATCACACCGATGCCGCTGGAAGTCATGCCGGCTAAGACTAAGGGTTTATACCCCACTTTCAGAGTCTTTGCTTTCCCATTTTCATGGTTTTCACCTTTTTCGAAGCATGCTACCTGCTTTGAATTGGTTTCACTGTTCTTGGATGCCTCATTAACCTGGAAATCAATTTCATTTTCTTCCCTGTAAAATTCTCCATTTGTCCCCTGAGAACTCCACTGATCAAATTCTTTCTTTAAAACTTCCCGCAGTTCCTCTGCTTTTTTTCGATCCACGGCCTCAATGTCAATTTCCGGTTCCTTATATCCTCCAGCGGTTTCAATTTGCAAGGTGACAAGATCCATCATTCGCCAAAAAATATTTGCTTTGTAACTTACGGTTTGTATCCGTTCCTTCTTAATGAAACGTTCCTGCTTGATAAATACTCCGGATTTGATATGTAGCACCCCATCCTTATAATCATAAAGAAAAAAATACCATTTAAGAAGTCCGGCTCCGATACTCAGTAAAAAAAATACTATGGTGATCATCAAGGTGTATCGGTTCTCAAAAAACCCTGATTCCGATCGGGCCTGGAATCCGAAGGCGACCAGTATGGGAAAAATAAAACCTCTTATTTGCCGAAAAAATCCTGTAAATATCATTATCGGATGGGCTCTTTCAGGACTAAACATCTTCATCACTCATTCTTGCTAATGTGGATATTTGATCCCTAAGACTCAGGGCTCTATCCATCTTCAACGCTGGAATTTTATGGGTGGTTCCCGCAGTGGAAATTGATAATGTGGCCAACTTAAAATATCTTAAAATCGGTCCCTGTTCCGTATCCACATGCTGGATCCTTGCCATGGGGATAAGGCTCCTTCGGATAACAATAATCCCGTACTGAATATCCACTTCATGATCCCGAATTTCATAGCACCAGTAACGCATTCGAATACTGGGAATAACACCTATCAAAAAAACTCCCGATAATAGGGCAATTCCCCCTAGAATGTAGGAAATCCAGATAGGATAAGGTCCTAAAAAATGGGAGACCACAAAAAAACCAATGATACTAAGGATACTTATAATGACATAAACAACACCGGTTGTCCGCCATGCGGTTACAGCTTTTGAATCAATTCTCTCCTTCGGTCTGGCGATGTCCAAATATTTCACATCCCTTCTAATAAATCAGCTTTTCATTTTTCATTTTATCCTAAATAAAGAAATAAAACCATATTTGTTTTTAAGGTTTACAAAGAGAGAGGAAAGGTACGTTTTCCCTTTCCCCGTTTTTATTATCCTTCTAT
>PWEO01000214.1 GCA_003553525.1 Clostridiaceae bacterium | reverse complement strand
CGGGAACTCCTGCGGTAATGACGACTAATTCTCCCGGTTGAATACGATTTTCCTTTAATGCCCCCATAACCGAAAGATTGATAATGTCATCCGTACCTTCCAGTTCATCCATTAACATACTGTATACACCCCAGCTGAGACTTAATTGTCTTTTAACGTACTCATTGGTTGTGGCCGCGATTATGTTTGGACCGGGTCTGAACTTCGAGACCATTCGGGCGGTATGTCCTGAGGATGTGGCGGTAATAATGGCGGATGCCCCAAGATCCATAGCTGTAGTACAGGTCGCATAGCTGATGGCATCGGTTACGGAAGGCGACTCTTCCGACCCTCTTTCTTTGAGTTTTTTTCCGTAATTAATTGACTCTTCCGTTCGAATGGCAATATTGGACATGGTTTGAACCGCTTCTTCCGGATATTTTCCCGCAGCGGTTTCTCCCGATAACATAATAGCGTCACTGCCGTCGAATATGGCATTGGAAACATCGGTCACTTCCGCCCGGGTGGGTCTTGGATTTCGAATCATAGAGTCCAGCATTTGGGTTGCTGTAATTACCGGTTTTCCCACGGCATTGCATCTTGCAATCATATCTTTTTGAATCAAAGCGATCTCTTCCGTGGGAACTTCTACTCCAAGATCTCCTCTGGCCACCATAATACCGTCAGAGACTTCAATGATCTCGTCTAAGTTGTCTACCCCTTCCTGGTTTTCAATCTTCGGGATGATCTGGATCGTTTCTCCCCCGTTTTCTTCAAGTATTCTTTTAATTTCCAATACGTCATTAGCTTTTCGAACAAAGGAGGCGGCAATAAAGTCCACACCCATTTTTATCCCGAATTTGATATCATTAATATCTTTTTCCGTAAGGGATGGTAAATTGGTTTTTACCCCGGGAAGATTCACCCCTTTATGGTCTTTGATTTCTCCCTGATTCTCCACGGTGCATTGAATATCCGTATCATTTAAAAATCCGTCGACATTCAGGGATACTAAACCGTCATCGATCAGAATTTTATCTCCGATTTTCAGATCTCCCACAATTCCATCATAGGAAACCGAAGCCATCGTCTGGTCTCCCAGGACATCCCGGGTGGTAATGATATAGGAATCCCCTTCATTAAGTTCCACTTTATCGACTTTAAACTTTCCCGTTCGGATTTCCGGTCCCTTGGTGTCCAACATAATGGCCAGAGGCACCTCCAGGTCCTCCCGTACTCTTTTAATTTCCTCAATCCTTTGTTGATGCTCCTCCTGGTTTCCATGGGAAAAATTAAGTCTCGCCACATTCATTCCGTTTTGTACCAGGTTCACCAAGATCTCATAGGACTCACTGGCGGGTCCTATTGTACATACTATTTTTGTTTTTTTCATCCTCGCACCTCCGTTTTTTAATTGAGCTTCTATATCCTCATTCACATATTAGGTCATATAGCTTAATCAGTTTATTTAATTAATATTTCAACTGCTTTGCTTTGGCTCTACACATTCTTCTATTTCGATAGAATGTCGGCTAAATCATAGGTTTCCTGTTCAATTTTATTCTCTACTGCCAGAGCGTCTTTTATGGACATGGAAATAATTTTTGTCCCCTTCATTCCCACCGCCATACTCTTCTTGCCTTCCATCAGTAACTCCACGGCCTTGGCTCCCATTTGGCTTGCCATTACCCGATCTTTTCCGCTTGGGGTTCCTCCCCGCTGGATATGACCGAGAATCGTAGCCCGAGTCTCAATACCGGTTTTTTCCTGAATCTGTTTTCCGATATCAATGGCGGAACCCGCCCCTTCTGCAAGAACAATTAAGCTATGTAGCTTTCCTCGATTCCTGCCTTGTAAAAGTTTATTGCATACCCGGTCAATATCAAAGGGCACTTCCGGGACAATAATGCTTTCCGCTCCCCCGGCAAGTCCTGCATGGAGGGCTAAATCGCCGCAATCTCTACCCATCACTTCAATGATGTTGGCCCTTCCATGGGATGTGGAGGTATCCCGGATTTTACTGATGGCATCCAGGGCCGTATTTACCGCGGTATCAAATCCAATGGTATATTCCGTATAATCCAAATCGTTATCGATGGTTCCCGGTATGCCGACGGTAGGGACTCCGTTCTCCGAAAGCACCTGCGCTCCTCGAAAGGATCCGTCGCCCCCGATAATCACAATTCCGTCAATATTAAAGATGTTAATTACGTTTAAGGCTTTTCGAAGACCTTCGGGAGTTTTAAAACGCTCACTTCTGGCACTCCTCAGTTTCGTTCCTCCCCGGTGAATAATGTCTGCCACGGAAGATAAATTCATCTCTTCAATTTCCGCATTCAACAGTCCTTCATACCCCTGTTGAATCCCTAATACTTTCAAGTTTTTATAAATTCCGAATCGCACCACGGAACGAATCGCTGCGTTCATCCCCGGAGAATCCCCTCCACTGGTTAATACTGCAATCGTTTGCATAACTATCACTCCATTTCCTTTCCTTCTTTTGTAATATATTAGTCCATTGTCCCTGTTCCTTATTTAAAGCCATTGTTCCGGTTATTTCTCCCGAAGAATGTGATTAGCCCTATTCGTAAAGAGTAACCGACTCTTCCCCTAATTCTTTTTTCAACAGAGAAATAGCCTTTCCATTATGAGGAATCCACAGGGATTTCGGAGCTTTAAGCTTCTCCTCCGTATCTTTAATCCGTAGATACACCGGCGTATCTCCCCGTTCCTTACCTAATATCATCTTTACCCGTTCAAAGGTTTCTTTATCATTTTTATGCTCTAAGGTAATACATATTTTTCGTTTTTTTAAGGTTTCCACGGACTTAATCGTATTAATCAGGATTTTGGGATCCTCATCCTCTTTCACATCCAATGTACCCTTTATTAATAAAATCTGATCTTCTTCGATTAATGGCTGGTAACGTTCATAGACATTGGGGAAAATCACACATTCCAAATCTCCATATAAGTCCTCCAATCGAATAAAAGCCATCATATTGTTATTACGAGTCATCTTTGTGGATTTTTCCGCCACCAGTCCTCCCACAATCACCGGTTGTTTATCCCGATAAACCGGCGTGTTTTCCGTCTCCTTTACTCCTTCTTTCAGTTCCGCACTGTTGGTGCTGATAAAATCCTTTAAAATATTTTCATACTCTGCCAGGGGGTGTCCCGTAATGTACATTCCAACAGTTTCCTTTTCCATTGCCAGTTTCTTTTTTTCGTTAAATTCCTTTAGGTCCGGTAGACGCTGACTGGGTATGGATAGATTGTCAACGGCTCCTAAATCAAATAGACCGATCTGCCCATCCACATTTTTTTTCTTTGCTTTGGAAACACTGTCCAATACGTTTTCATGAATAGACATCAGCTGGGCCCGGTTGGCATCAAATTCGTCGAAGGCCCCGCACTTGATTAAGCTTTCAATGGCCCGTTTATTCAAATCCTTGGATGGCACTTTTTGACAGAAGTCATTAAAGTCCTTATATTCTCCCTTTTCCTGTCGAATTCGTACGATGGAGTCGATCATGGATACCCCTACATTTTTAACCGCTGCCATACCGAATCGAATTCTCCCGTCCTCCACCGTAAATTTCGAGTAACTTTTATTGATGTTCGGCGGAAGAATTTCGATCTCCATCTTTTTGGCATCATGAATGTACTGGGCTACTTTTGAGGTGTCCCCCATAATACTGGTCATTAGCGCCGCCATAAACTCCACGGGATAGTAATACTTTAAATAGGCGGTTTGATAGGCCAGTACCGCGTAGGCCGCCGCATGGGATTTATTAAAGGCGTATTTGGCAAAATCAATCATCTCGTCATAGATCTTGTTTGCCGCGGCTTTCGGAATTCCGTTTCGAATGCAGCCCTGTATTTCCACTTCCCCCTGTTCATTCTCTTTTCCATGGATAAAATACTCCCGCTCCTTTTCCATGACGTCCATTTTCTTCTTACTCATAGCCCGCCGTACAATATCACTTCTGCCGAAACTGTACCCCCCGAGCTCCCGTACCACCTGCATAACCTGTTCCTGATAGACCATGCAGCCGTAGGTTACGTCGAGAATCGGTTTTAAAGCGTCATGGGTATAGGTTACCTTCAAGGGATCATTCTTTGAGGAAATGTACCTTGGAATGGATTCCATGGGACCCGGCCGAAAAAGGGAAATTCCCGCCACCACATCCTCGAAGGAGTCGGGCTTCAGTTCCTTCATAAATGAGATCATGCCCGTACTCTCCAGCTGGAATACCCCCAGGGTATCCCCTTTACTGATCAGCTGGTATACATGGGGGTCCTCATAGTCTCCCTTGGAAAAATCAATTTTCACTCCGTGAATGGCCTCTACATTATCCATGGCGTTTCGAATAACCGTCAGGGTTCTGAGACCCAGAAAGTCCATTTTTAATAATCCTAATTCTTCTAAGGTTCCCATGGTAAACTGAGTGGAAACACTGTCGTTATGCATATAGAGGGGTACGTATTCATCCACGGCCTTTTTTGCAATTACCACTCCCGCCGCATGGGTTGAAGCATGTCTTGGAAGACCCTCCACCCGTCTTGCCATTTGTATCAAATAGTCCGCCTGGCCGTCCTCTTTCATGATTTCCTTCAGCTTCGGATTGATTTTTAAGGCTTGATCGATGGTCATTCCGATGGCAAAGGGAATTTCCTTGGCAATCCGGTCCACCTGAATGTAGGGCATATCGATTACCCGGCCCACATCCCGAATCGCCGCTCTTGCCGCCATGGTTCCGAAGGTAATGATCTGAGCCACCTTTTCCGAACCGTATTTTTCTTTAACGTAGTCAATCACTTCTTCCCGCCGTTCATAACAAAAGTCAATATCAATATCCGGCATGGAAACCCGCTCGGGGTTTAAAAATCGCTCAAAAATCAATTGGTATTTGATCGGATCAATATCGGTGATTCCCAGGGTATAGGCCACAATACTTCCTGCAGCGCTGCCTCTCCCCGGACCTACGGCAATATTTTGATCCTTGGCATAGCGAATAAAGTCCCAAACGATTAAAAAATACTCCACATAGCCCATGCTCTTGATGGTATCCAGTTCGTATTGCAGTCGATCTATCATTTCTTTCGTGGGGTTATCATAGCGCATATACAGTCCATCGGTACATAATTTTTCCAGGTACTCGTATACCGTATAACCCTCGGGCACCTCATATTCAGGCAGATGCATAGCGTTAAAGTCAAACTCCACATTGCACCGCTCCGCAATTTTCACGGTGTTTTCCAAGGCTTCCGGCACATGAGAGAATAAATCTTCCATTTCCTCGGGGGATTTCAAATAAAATTCACTGTTGGGAAACTTCATGCGCTGGGCATCCTGCATAATTTTTCCCGTTTGAATACACAGCAGGATATCATGAGGTTCATGGTCCTGTTGGTCAATATAGTGCAGATCATTCGTTGCCACTAAAGGGATATCCAGTTTTTTGCTCATTTGTATAAACTCATGGTTAACAACCTTTTGTTCCTTTAGCTGATGATCCTGAAGCTCTAAATAGAAATGCTCCGATCCGAAGATCTCTTTTAGCTTTAAGGCCATTTTTTCCGCATTTTCATGTTCCCCGTTCAGTATCAATTGCTGAATATCCCCCGCTAGACAGGCACTGAGGCAAATGAGGCCTTCCTTGTGCTTTTCCAGGGTTTCATAATCAATTCTCGGTTTGTAATAAAAACCCTCCAAAAAACCCATGGAAACCAGTTTAATCAAATTTTGATATCCAATTTCATTTTCCGCCAATAAAACCAGATGTCCCTGATTTTTATCCTTTACCGGATCTTTGTCCTGCATTTTTCTACGGGCCGTATAGACTTCACACCCGATAATGGGCTTGATTCCCTTTTCTCTGGCCTTTTTATAAAATTCAACCACCCCGAACATGGATCCGTGGTCCGTAATGGCAATGCTGTTCATTCCTTTTGCCTTCACCTGGTCCATTAACCGG
>PWEO01000157.1 GCA_003553525.1 Clostridiaceae bacterium | reverse complement strand
TGGCTGAGGATGATGAGCTTAAATATATGGGCAATAGATATGTGCTGGACAGCCTAATGGACAGGACAACCCACTCTGATTTTGTCAAGTGGATAGCGGTTAGGCGGCAGGACAGCGGCGATGATGAAGATGGTGATAACAATGGCGATTGATATTGAGCAGTTTATGCTGGATATTTATACACCGATGATAGATTACTCAGGTGCAGACCAATTGCTGTTAGCTAACCAGAAGGTGCCTGATGATCAACTTAAGGATGACAGGATAATCTATAACATGATAGTTTCAGGCAACACAGGTGGTCGGCATACTGTTATCAAGCAAGAAGAGGTGGTGCCGCATGAAGGAGATGAAGGCTTTGATTATGACATAGGTCGACATAATATCTTTTTCCCCGAAGCCACCCTATCTATTACAGGTTATAATAACACAACAATGGAGTTGGCCAAACTCAGAGACTGGTTTTACATTAAGGATCTGGCGGCTAAGTGGTTTAAGGAGCAGGAAACTGATTGTGTTGTCAGGCAGGTAATGGAAATTAATGACCGCACTGTTTATCTTGAGTCGGATTATGAAAAAAGACACGGTTTTGATGTAATACTGGAGTTTAAAGACATTGTAACTGTGGCTTACAGGACTATTGAATATGTTGAAGTACACGGGCTTATCGACAAAACTATTGATATTTAAGGAGTGATTTTAGGTGAGTAGATTTATTGAAGTTAACATAACAGATGAAACCACCCCAGTTTCAAGGGAAGGTTTCGGTCTGGGATTAATACTTGACCCAAGCACTGACTATGATTATGCAGAGATTAGAAGCGGTGAAGATATACCAGAAGATGCATCTGAGCTGGCAGAAGATATGGCCAGACGCTATTTGGCGCAATCACCTAACCCAGGTGTTGTGGCAATGGCCGGCAAGGAAACTTTTGATGGCGACAACGCTGAAGCGGTTTTGAATGAAGGAGCAACGGATGGTGAAGTGCATATTGAAGTTGATGAGGACGGTGATGACGGCAATAACTATACCGCTGAGGTAGTTATAGACGGCACTGAAACCCCCCTATCGGTTGAACTAGATGACTATACGCTGACTGTTAATATAGCTACTGACAATGAAGGAAACGCCACCAGTACTGCTGCTGAAGTGGCCGATGAAATTAACTTGGAGCTGGGTGATACTTTCACCGCTGAAGCCAGCGGAGATGGTACTGCTGTACTTGATACACCAGAGACTGTTGAATTTGAAGGCGGCGCCGATGGGTTCAGCGTGCCTGATGCCCTATCAGAGTTAGCTGATGAAGGCTATACTGACTGGTATGGTCTGCTGTTAGCTGACCGTGACCAGGCGGAGATAGAAGAAGCTGCCAGCTGGCTGACAAACGAACTTTTCATTACTCAGCCTGTAGAAGATAGCTGGGCTGCTTTAGATGGATATAACCTGCAGGGATACGGTCGAGTTGGCGCCTTCCCAAGCAAAGAAGAACAGGCACTTGATGCTGCTATTATGAGCAGGATGTTTGCCACTGACCCTGGCACTGCCACCTGGAAATGGAAGCAGCTTGAAGGAGTCACAACTTCCGGTTATCCCAGCGCTGATGTGACCAGCATGATTAATCCTAGCGAAGGTGAGCCGGCTATGAACCCGATGATCTGGGAGATGGGCGTTGATTATACCGCCGAAGGCAAGGCAGCAGACGGCACATATCTTGATATACAGCGTGCTATTGACTGGATGACTGCCAGACTCACAGAGAATATCTTTCAGCTTCTGGTAACTCAGGGCAAGGTAAGCTACACCAACGAAGGTATTGCCCAGGTTGTTGCCCGCATGAGAGAGATACTCCAACAGGCAGTATCCCGTGATGTCTTAATTGAATACAGCATAGACGCTCCCCGCAGAGAAGATGTGCCGACTAATGATGTTGCTAACCGGATACTTCCCGATGTTAATTTTGAAGGTATCGTATCTGGAGCTATCCACGAAGTCGAAGTACACGGTGTTCTCAGGGTATAATAGAAATAATTTTAATAGAGAGGTGTAAAAATAATGGCACAACAGTATGATCCCACTGAAGTTAATGTACTGGTTAACGGTGAAGTTGTTACAGGATTTGCTGAAGACAGCATGGTTACAGCAGAACCGATCGAAGATAAGATTGAGCTGCATAAAGGCACGCAGGGTGAAGGTACTTTTGTAATTAATGCCAACGATGGCGGAGAAATTAATATTACTCTAGCACACAATTCTCCTTCACTGGATACACTAAAAAGCCTGTATGATGGCGATGAAATCTTTGCTATTGATATTCAGGATAATAACGAAGATTTCAACGAGTCAGCAGGTGGCAGCGAAGCCATGGTATCTAACATAGGTTCTATGGAGCGTGGCGGTGGCGTGTCTGATAGAGAAGTAACCATATTGGTTAATGAATACGAGAATGTTTAATCTGAGGTGATTAAATAGATGAGTAAAGAAAAAAAGCAGATAGTTATAGGCTCCGGGGATAATAAGAAGGAGTTTGTTCTCCAGCATCCTGGCATTAAGTGGTGCCTTGATCATGATTATAACTCACGAGACAGGAATGGCAATATTAAAACTGCCGACTTTATTCAGGGAATATTGGACAATGTTGTTATTGACCCGAAAGGCTTCAAGGTTGATGATTTTGATAATATGCAGGAAATAACTGAATTTCAGGAAGCGGTACAGAACTTTCTTTAGCCCCGATAAATTTAAAGAAGATGCAGAAGGCAATATAAGACCTAATCATACAGCTTACCGCCGCATGATCAAGGGCAAGAAGAAGATGTACTGGCAATTAGTGATGATGAGCAATATTGAGAAAACTGCGATAGATGCAATGGATACCGAAGAATTTTACGAAGCCTATGCGGCTTTACAGGAAATAAACAAAGACATGAAACCGAAAAAAGGAGGGCCCTGATATGGATGGTTTGGTAAGAAAAATGGGAATAGGGGTCGGATGGGATGTTGATGATTCCGGCCTAGTTGAAGCCAATCAGGCTACTGACGGTCTTGTTGATACAACTGAAGATGCCGAATCAGCCGTTGACGGGCTTTCCTCTGCCGGCCAGGATGCAGGTAGCAAATTAAGCAGATCTTTTGATGGATTTAAAGACAGCATAGGAAGAGGGCTTGGCGCCCTAGAAGATATGAAGTTTAAACTGGGTGCTGTGGCTGCTGCCGGCTCTGCTGCTATTTTTAAAATGGTAGGCATGGCCGGTGATATGGAAGAGAGATTAAACACCCTTAACAGGGAGTTTGGTGCATCTGCTAGGCAGGTGGAAGATTTTGCCCGCAGATACTCCAGAGCAACCGAGCTTACTGAAAACCAGCTGATTGACTGGTCTGCAACTTTAGGTATTAATTTTAGGATGCTGGATTTAACTGCTGACCAAACAGCTGATCTTACACAGGAAATGATAGAACTTACCCATAATTATGCTCATTTTATGGATATGGAGCCAGAAGCAGCCTTCTCAAGTATTCACCAAGCCATTAGGGGCGGGCGCTTTCCCAGGGCCTTAAGAGACCTCACCGGCCAGGTAAGGCAGACAGACATTGAGCAGAGAGCTTTATCTGAGGGTTTAATTCAGCAGGGTGAGGAAATGGATTCTCAAGCTGAAAGGATAGCAACCTTATCTTTACTGCAGGAAGAGCTTGCCTTAACACAGGGTGCAGCAACAGCTGGGCAGTTAGAGTGGAATACCAGAATGGCTAATTTTAGGGGTGTATTAGGTGACATATCCCGTGATTTGGGCCATATGTTTTTGCCCAGCATAGGTCGTGCTTTAGCCGGCGTGACAGAATTTCTTTATGAGCTAAGGGAAAGTAGATTATTAAGGCTGGCAGGTGGGTTTTTGGGTTTAACAACAGCTGTTGCAGGACTTGCAGCTGGAATAGGTTTTGCCACATTCTTATTTGGAAAACTTAAAGCAGCAGCAGCGGCAGCCGGCACAACAGTGCTGGGTTTAATAGCACCTTTTCTGCTTAAGGGTCTGCTTGTTGCCGGTCTGGTTTTAGCTATTGAAGATTTATGGGTTGCTCTGCAAGGCGGAGATTCGGTTATCGGCAACTTAATTGGCTGGCTGGGTGATACATTAGGTATAACTGAAGAGCTTAAAGAAGGCTGGCAGGGTTTCACCGATGGTATGTCGGAAATTTGGAGCAGCATTAGAAGGATAGGCAGCGGTATTGCTTCAGTCTTTATAGGCTTAGGGCAGATAATATGGGGCTTTTTAACCTTCGATACTGACATGATGCTGGAAGGTTTTAGCAACCTCTGGGAAGGTATCAAGGATATATTCTGGGGCATACCGGAACTATTCTGGAATATAGGCGGCAATCTAAACGATGCCCTGCAGTGGCTGTTCTGGACAGCTTTAACAGGACTTTGGAGCTTAGTGACAAGATTGGGAGCAAATATTTGGGATAGCGCCACCTGGTTAGTCGAACAGGTTTGGGATGGAATAAGAAGCAAAATAGCCGAATGGACAGGAATTGAGTTGCCGGAAATTAAGCTGCCGAGATGGGCCGATGTTAGGGAATTTATCAGCGAAAAGTGGAATGAATTTACCGACTGGTTTCACGGCCTTAAAGAGCAGTACTGGCCGGAAATAAGAATACCCACCTGGAGCGACATCACTGCCTTTGCCCAAAGACAGTGGAGCAGGTTCACCGATTGGCTGAGAAGTTTGAAAGATCGCTACTGGCCCAGTATTAATATCCCTTCCTGGGATGACATAACGGCTTTAGCACAAGAGGAATGGCAGCAGTTCACCGGCTGGTTTGGCAGTTTAGTTGATAGATACTGGCCAGATATTAATTTACCGACAATTAGTGATATTAGGGCAGCAGTGAGTGGGATGTGGGACAGGTTTACTGGTTGGTTTGGTGGGTTAGTAGATAGATATTGGCCCAGCATAGAACTGCCCGAATGGGATGATATAACCCAAGCTGCTCAAAATGTTTGGGATAGTTTTATAGGCTGGTTTGCTGACCTTAAAGATAGAATGTGGCCCAACATTAGCCTGCCCAGTATAGGAGATATTAGGGAAACTGCCAGTGAGAAATGGTCAAGGTTTACTGGCTGGTTCGGTGAGCTTAAGGATAGAGCATGGCCGGACATATCTTTGCCGACAATAACTGACATTAAGGAAGCTGTGAGTAAGAGATGGAATGAACTGACAACCTGGCTGGGTAATCTAAAGCCAGTGCAGGTTTTGCGTGATGCCTTCGCGGGCTTCACCGAGTGGCGCCCAGAACTGCCAGAGATAAGTTTTAGCCTGACAGATATAGTGCAGACTGTTGCTGACTTTAAACCTGTTAAATGGCTGAGAGAGCGGTTTGAAGGCTTTAAAGAGTGGAGACCGGCTTTACCTTCAATACAGTTTTCTTTATCTGACATTGTTAATGCCATAGCAGATTTTGCCCCTGTAAAGTGGCTGAGAGATAGGTTTGAAGGGTTCAGCGACTGGCTGCCTAGTATGCCGAATATTAATATTACATTATCAGATATAGTCAACACTATTGCCGATTTTGGGCCGGTGGCCTGGCTAAGAGAAAGGTTTGCAGGGTTCAGAGACTGGAAGCCTTCATTGCCCAGCATAGAGTTTAGTTTAAGTGGTATAGTGCAGGCAATAGCTGATTTTTCCCCCATTGGCTGGTTAAGAAAGCGCTTTGAAGGGTTTATAAGTTGGGAGCCAGGAAAGCCTGACATTGATATATCACTTGCTGATATTGTCACTGCTATTATAGACTTCAGCCCGATAGGCTGGCTCAGAGAGCGGTTTGCAGGCTTTGCTGAATGGAGACCCAGCTTACCAGAAATAGAATTCAGCTTGGACGGTATAGTAGATGCTGTGTTTGATTTCAAGCCGGTAGAATGGCTAAGAGAGGGCTTTAAAGGTTTTGCCGAATGGACGCCCAGCTTTC
>PWEO01000079.1 GCA_003553525.1 Clostridiaceae bacterium | reverse complement strand
TTGAAACCATCCAGATTATCATTTTAGGAGTGGTTGCCTTTGGTGTGGGAACGGCCTCCGGTGTGATCATTGCAAAACTGATGAACAAAATTTCGAAAAAAGCCATCAATCCCTTGATTGGTGCTGCAGGAGTATCCGCAGTGCCCATGGCTTCCCGGGTAGTACAAAGCGTGGGACAAAAAGAAAACCCGAGCAACTTCCTGTTGATGCATGCCATGGGACCTAACGTATCCGGTGTTATCGGATCCGCCGTGGCCGCAGGAGTAATGCTCTCCCTCTTCGGAGGCTAAAAGAAGAAAAAAGGACAGAGAGGACAGAGGGACGGAGTAACTGTCCTCCCTCTTTCGAATCCCTTCTGTAAAGAGATTCGGATTGTAGCGCTGGGAATTGATTTGATCTAAAGAACTTCTAAGGAGATAAACAAAAGCAATTGTTTATCTCTTTCTTTTATGTATGGTACATAAATTTTGGAAAAGAACAGGGAAAGAGCGAAGAGAAAGGGGACAGAAGGGGACAGGGGGACAGAAGGGGACAGGGGGACGGAGTAATTGTCCTCTTAAGTTACAAGGGGACAGTTACTCCGTCCCCCTGTCCCGTCCCCTGTCCCGTCCCCTGTCCCGTCCCCTGTCCTCGTCCCCCTGTCCTCCCTCTAAAGGAGCTGATCAGAATGAAAGAAAAAATTTTAGAGTACTTATTTAATCACCAGGAGGAATTTACCTCGGGGGAATTTTTGCGAAAAAAATTCAATGTATCCCGTACGGCGATTTGGAAACATATCAAAACTTTAAAGGAAGAGGGATATCAAATAAAGTCCGTATCCAATAAAGGCTATCAACTGCAAATTGAAGGGGATCAGTTTATTTCCTATGACCTGGAAAAGCTTCTGGGGAAAAAGGTTGAGGTTTTTCAGTCCATTGATTCCACAAACGATTATTTAAAAAGAGGTTTCCGGGATTTTCCCGATAAAATGATGGTGCTTAGCGAGGAACAGAAAAAGGGCAGGGGAAGACTGGGCCGTGAATGGTATTCTCCCAAAGGAGCCGGACTTTTTTGCTCAATTCTCTTGAAACCCGAAATTACCATGCAGGAAAGCTTTAAAATCACGGGAATTGCCGCCGCCGCCGTCGCCGAAGCCATAGCGGAAGCAACTGAGCTTCCGGCAAAAATCAAATGGCCTAATGATATTGTGGTTAACGGCAAGAAGGTCTGCGGAATCCTCACCGAAGTATCGGGAGAGATGGACGGCATTAACTACATTATTGTAGGCATCGGGATTAACGTCAATACCCCGGGCTTTTCCGAAGAATTGAAGGATCGAGCTACCTCCCTGTATTTAGAAAAGGGAGAAAAAGTCTTTAGAAAAGATCTGTTTATAACCCTGGCAAAGAAGTTTTTCAAGTTCTACGACGAATTTGTGGAGAAGAAAAGCTTAGAAGAGGTTCTAAACCTTCTTAAAAGCCGGTCCGCAATTCTCGGCAAAGAAATCATCGTGATCCGAGGGGAAGAAAAAAAACAGGGAACGGCTCTTTCCATTACGGAAGAAGGATTCCTCAAGGTCCGTTATAATACCGGAGAAGAAGAGGTGCTCAGTTCCGGAGAAATATCCGTGCGGGGGAGAGAAGGATATCTGTAAACCGGATACCTGGGGAAAACCCGACGGATACCGCAACAGAGCCTCCGTTGAAAAAATTTATTTGAATTATTTATCATAAACTGGTACAATTAATAACGGTGAAAATAGCCGGCATATTTAGCCGGACTATGGCATTCACTGAAGAAAAAAATACGACCGGCATCTTTTATAAGAGCTGGAGCGGAGGTGCGTGAAAATGGCAGAAAAAGCAATGTCAAGAGATTCGAAACTTCACAGCATGGGAGGTTTCACAAGCAAACAGGCGCTCGGTACAAAGGGTCTGACCCTGGCAGGAATGCTGGGAGCACTATCAATTGTACTTGGCATGACCCCCGTAGGATTTATTCCCCTACCATCGGGAATCCAGGCAACAACCATGCATATTCCAACCATTATGGCCGCAATTTTAGGCGGACCGATTACAGGAGTCCTGGTTGGACTGATTTTCGGAGCAAGCAGTTTTTTAAGGGCGACCACCCCATTCTTTGCAAATCCCATTATTGCCATATTGCCGAGATTACTGATCGGTGTGGTAAGCTATTACAGTTATGTGGGAATTAAAGTAGCCTTAATCGAAAAGTTCAAAATGGATGCCGCAAAGGGTAAAAGTATTGCCATTGTAGGAGCTTCAGTGCTGGGTACGGCAACCAATACCATCGGTGTACTCAGTTTAATTTATGCCTTTGGATATTTACCCTTATCCGTAGTATTAACCGTAGCCGCAACCAATGGCACGGCAGAAATGATTGCTTCGGGAGTTATTATCCTCGCGGTACTGAAATCCTTGGAGAAAAGCAGACTATTTAAGTAAAAGCAGACCATTGAAATAAGATCATTATATAGAAAACAATAAAGAAATACCGGATCCAACGTATCCGAACTGGTTTTAAAGACAGAGTAAGAAGGTGAACCGATGTTATTAGTCATTGATGTAGGAAACACCAATGTGGTTCTGGGAGTTTATCGAGGCAAGGAACTGGTAGACTTTTGGCGCATTGGCACAGATAAAGAAAAAACTTCAGACGAGTACAGCGTATTAATCGATCAGCTGTTCAGTTATAAAGGGCTGGATCGCCGAAAGGTAAAGGATGTGATTATCTCATCCGTCGTTCCCGATATTATGCATTCCCTGGAGAATACCGTTATTAAGCTTTTCGGAATCAACCCATTAGTGGTGGGTCCCGGAGTTAAAACCGGTATGAATGTGAAATACGACAACCCGAGACAGGTAGGGGCGGACCGGATCGTTAATGCCGTGGCGGCCTATGAGAAGTACAACGGTCCCTTAATTGTGATCGACTTCGGCACGGCCACCACCTTTTGTGCCATATCCTCCAAAGGAGACTATCTCGGAGGAACCATCGCACCGGGCATTAAAATTTCCAGCGAAGCCTTGTTTCAACGGGCATCAAAGCTTCCCCGGGTGGAGCTGATCAAACCGGGAAAAACCATCTGTAAAAACACGGTGAACTCTATGCAATCCGGGATCATTTATGGATACGTAGGTTTGGTAGAACAGATTGTAAAGAAAATGAAGCGGGAGTTTAAAAGTAACGGCGTAAAAGTGATTGCAACCGGAGGGTTGGCGACCTTGATCGATAGTGAAACCGAATGCATTGATAAAATCGACAAGTTTCTAACCTTAGAGGGTTTGCAAATTATATTTGAGCGTAATGAAGAGGAAAGAAAAAGAAGAATACAGGACAAAAAAGCCAGGTAATCCTACCTGGCTTTTCTTTGAAAGAAGCGGCGGGCATTCAGAGGAAAGCCGCCGGGGCTTATTATCGTTCACCGAGCACATGAAAGAGGGAGAAAAATGTTAAAGGATTTTATAAAAGGAAAGGTTCTCATGGCTCCTATGGCAGGGATCTCCGATCGGGCCTTTCGGGAGATCTGCATTGAGTACGGGGCGGATTTTGTATTTACCGAAATGGTCAGTGCCAAAGCCTTATGTTATGGGGACAAAAAAACCAATGACCTATTGAAAATGGGAGAGATGGAAAAGCCCTACGGCATCCAGATCTTCGGTTCCGAGCCGGAAGTGATTTATGAGGCGGTAAAAAAGCTTAATGACCGGGATCATTTGGTTTTGGATTTAAATCTTGGATGCCCTGCACCGAAGGTTGTAAAAAACGGCGACGGCTCCGCTTTAATGAAAACCCCGGAAATAGCGAAAAAAGTCATTGAAGCGGCGGTGAAGGCCTCGGTCAAACCGGTGACGGTGAAAATCCGAAAGGGCTGGGACCAAGACCGGATAAATGATTTGGAAATTGCTGGGATAGCCGAGGCCGCCGGAGCAAAGATGCTGACAATCCATGGGAGAACCCGGGAAGAATTTTACTCCGGCACCGCTGACTGGGAAGCCATTCGACGGGTGAAAAACAGCCTTAACATTCCGGTGATCGGAAACGGAGACATCTTTACCGGGGAAGACGGGAAAAAAATGTATGAACAAACCGGAGTAGACGCCCTCATGGTGGGACGGGGCGCCAGGGGAAATCCATTTATTTTTCGGGAAATTAAAAGTACCCTTCAGGGAAAGGAAGAACCTGTAGTTACGGCTGAAGCTCTGCGAGAGGCCGTTCTTCGCCATATCGAAAAAGCCGTGGCCTACAAAGGGGAACACACCGCAGTTAAAGAAATGCGCAAACATCTAGGGTGGTACGTAAAGGGCAGACCCCATGCTGCGGCCTTGAAACGGGAAATTAATAAGGTGGAGACCAAAGAAGGTATATTGACCTTGGTAAAAGAGTATTTTGCTTAAATAGTGAGAAATGCTTGACAATTTAACCTTCCTATCTTATAATAGCTTCAATGTATGACACTTCTTTGTCAGAGCACTGAGTTTATCAGTGCTTATTTCTAATAGAAGAAAAGAAGTTGTTACAATACGCCAATTTAATTTAAGGAGAGAGATTATGATGACAGAGGAGATTGTACTTACGGTCAAGGGGAGAAAGAAAATTGAAGAAGAGTTGGAACATCTGAAAGTGGTTCGTCGAAAAGAAGTGGCGGGAAGAATTAAACAAGCCATTGATTTTGGTGATATCAGCGAGAACTCCGAGTATGATGAAGCGAAAAATGAACAGGCACAGGTGGAAGAGCGAATTGCCAAGCTCTCCAACATTTTAAAGAATGCTAAAATTGTGGACGAGAGTGATATCAGTACGGACTATGTCAGTGTGGGTACCGTAGTAACGGTTAAGGACGTGGAAGACGGAGAGGTAATGGACTACACTATTGTAGGTTCCTCGGAAGCGGATCCCTATGAACTCAAGATTTCCAACGCATCGCCCATCGGCAAGGCGTTGTTGAATAAAAAGGTCGGTGATATCGTAGATGTGAAAATCCCCGACGGGATCAGCCGCTACGAAATTTTAGATATTCAAAGATCCCAAGACTAGTACCGGGAATTCAGACAGCAGTAAAAGAAAGGTGATGTTTGCATGACAATAGAAGAGCATGATGTTAATGAACTAATTAAAATCCGCCATGATAAATTGAAGGATCTCAAAGAAAAAGGAATGGATCCTTTTAAAATTGAAAAAGTAAACGTAACCCATTACAGTCAGCAAGTCATTGAGGACTTTGATAACCTGGAAGGGGACGTTATTACCATTGCAGGAAGAATTATGGCAAAACGGGGCCATGGAAAGGCAAGTTTCATTCACATTCAGGATAAAGACGGAAGAGTTCAGGCCTATGTTAGGCAGGACCGCATCGGGGATGAAATCTATGAGATTTTCAAGACCTTTGATATCGGTGATATTGTAGAAATTATCGGAGAAGTATTTAAAACCAAAAGAGGCGAAGTTACAGTAAAAGCCGATCGGATCCGACTGCTCAGCAAATCCCTGCAAGTGCTGCCGGAAAAGTGGCATGGACTGAAAGATCAAGACCTTAGGTATCGACAGCGGTATGTGGATATGATTATGAATCCGGATGTAAAAGAGACTTTTAAAATCCGGTCAAAAATTATTAATTCCTTTCGGGAATATCTTAATGAACGGGATTATATAGAAGTGGAGACGCCGATCCTCAGCACCATTGCGGGAGGCGCCAATGCTAAACCCTTTGTTACCCACCACAATACCTTGGATATGGACATGTATTTACGAATTGCCACGGAACTGCCGTTGAAAAGACTTACCGTGGGAGGAATGGATCGGGTATATGAAATTGGTCGACTGTTTCGAAATGAAGGGATGAGTATTAAGCACAACCCGGAATTCACAACCATAGAACTGTATGAGGCCTATGCCGATTACAACGATATGATGGATATTACGGAAAATATCGTTTCCTATTCCGCTAAAAAAGCTTTAGGAACCACGAAAGTACAATACGGAGATAAAGAAATCGACTTTACACCGCCCTGGGCTAAAATATCCATGATTGATGCCTGTAAGCAATACGCCGGTGTGGATTTTAATGAAATAAAAACCGATGAAGAAGCCCATGAAGTGGCTAAAAAGCTTCATGTGGAAGTGAAAAAGGGCATGAAAAAAGGCCATATTATCAACGAGGTTTTTGAGGAATATGTGGAAGAGCATTTGATTCAACCCACCTTTATTACCAATCACCCCGTGGAAGTATCCCCCTTAGCGAAGCGTAACCCGGATAATCCGGAACTTACCAATCGCTTTGAGGCCTTCGTCAATGGCTGGGAAATTGCCAATGCTTTTTCGGAGTTAAACGATCCCATCGATCAACGGGAACGATTTGAAGAGCAGGCGGCAAAACGGGATTCCGGAGA
The DNA here is from genome assembly GCA_003553525.1 of Clostridiaceae bacterium. Taxonomy (GTDB): domain Bacteria; phylum Bacillota; class Clostridia; order Peptostreptococcales; family T1SED10-28; genus Isachenkonia. The sequence goes on along the minus strand of PWEO01000079.1, from coordinate 16,672 downwards.
CGATGAAGCCCATATGCTGGATGAGGATTTCTTAAATGCTTTGGAAGTAGGACTGCCCCCCACGGGAGGCCTTGGAATAGGTATTGACCGTCTGGTTATGCTGTTGACCAATTCGCCATCCATTCGGGACGTGATCCTGTTTCCCACGATGAAACCTATTGAAAGTTCAAAACCTGAAGATAGCTAAACCATTAAAGACCCTTAGGGGTCTTTTTTACTATTTAAAGATATCCGTTGAATGTGCAGAAAAAAGGATTGAGGGTCCTCGAAATCTTGTGGTATAATGGGTAAGACTAAATTGTGGAATATGTGATGAAATAAGGGGGAAAAATATTGGGAAAAGATCGGATTATGTTTAGTAATGTTACAAAATGGCTATTGGTTGCGGGTATGGTTCTGAGTCTCGGATTAACGGGATGCGAAGACGACGAAACATTTTCTGTAGAAGAGCAGGAAGTGGAAGTGAATCCCTGGGAAGATATGGACCCCGGAGAAACCTCCCGTTTTGAGGGGGAAGTTCCAAGACAGCCGGATATCAGCTGGGAACCCTATAAGGTGGACCGGGATGTAAGAGCGCTATACTTCACGGAGTACACCTTGTCCAGAGGGGAAGAACACTTTCAAAGTCTTATTGAAAAAACCAATAATTCCATTGTAAATGCATGGGTAATTAACATTAAAAATGATAATGCCAACGTGGTTTACCGTTCCGAGGTTCCCTTGGTTCAGGAAGTGGGAGCGGATATGAATATCATACGGGATATGGATCACGTGATGAATGTACTTAGGGAAAATGATATTTATCCTATCGGTCGAATTGTAGCCTTTAAGGATCGGATTGCGGCTACCGCTCGGGAGGATTTAGCCATTAAAGATGTAAACGGAAACGTATGGCGGGACAACAAAGGGGATGCCTGGTTAAATCCCTACAATCCTGAATCCTGGGATTATTTAGTGGACATCGCGAAGGAAGCCGCCATGCACGGATACAAGGATATTCAGTTTGATTATGTGCGTTTCCCCACCGACGGCAGAACCTCTGAAATTGACTATGAGGGAAAAGACGAAGAGATGGAACAGTCCGAAGCTATTGCAGCATTTTTAGAGTATGCCAGGGAAGAACTAAAACCCTACGGTGTTTTTGTCACAGCGGATATTTTCGGATGGGCCCTGGTTGAGACCGGGGGAGCCAGTGTAGGACATCACCTGGAAACTATCGTTCCCGCAACGGATGTTATCTTACCCATGGTTTACCCATCCCATTACGGACCGGGAATATTCGGCTTCGCAAAGCCGGACCTTCATCCCTATGAAATGGTATATCAGTCCTTGGAAAGGGCTCAGGAACGAATGGCGGCAATGGATCATGACGGTCCCCTGGCAAGAATCAGACCTTGGTTACAGGACTTTAACGCCAGCTATCTGGGAGCGGGAAATTGGATGCCTTATGGACCGGCGGAGGTGTTGACCCAGATCCAGGCAAGCTATGATGCGGGAGTGGAAGAATGGGTTCTTTGGAATTCGGGAAACAACTACACTTGGGAAGCCTTAATGGATGTTGAAGTAGAGGATTTTACCGACGACGATTAATAAACATCGAAGGATTCATACAGAATATGCTGAGGGAATAAAAAGTCTTTTGGAGAATCTTCTTCAAAGGACTTTTTTCATAAGACATTCCTAAGGCATAAAAACCCTAAATATGGTATAATATTCGAAATATACCGGTACCTATTCCCATGAAAAATCACGGACAACCGGAGGTAAGTTTAGGGCTTAAGCCAGAGGCAAGACAGATTGAGGAGGTCCGGAAGGATGTTATTACAGGAGATCGTGGATCCTTTACAACTTGAAAACTCCAAAGAAATGGTAACAATTGTCGGTGCCGGGGGAAAAACAAGCACCCTGTTTATGCTGGCAAAAGAGTTAAAAAGCCTGGGCAAAAGGGTATTAGTAACCACAACCACCGCAATATATGAACCGGTGGCAGGGGATTATGACCGACGGTACACCGAAGAGATACTGGATTTTAAAAAGAAAATCGCTAATTTACAGGTTTCCCGGAGTACCGGAGAAATTGTGGTTTGGGGCAGGAAAACCCATGAAGAGGGAAAGCTTCGGGGAATTAACCCGGAGGATATTGATGAGATTTGGGAGACCCGAAAATTTTCCTGGATCTTAGTGGAGGGCGACGGAGCCCGGGGCAAAAATATAAAGGCACCGAAGGCCGGTGAACCGGTGATTCCCTCTAAGACGACGATCTTAATCGGGGTCATCGGAATGGAAGTTTTAGGAAAGTCCATTGAGGAAGGCATCGTACACCGGATAAAACATTTTACCGAGGTTACGGGAGCAAAAGAAGGCGATGAAATCCATGAGGCTCTGTTGCGAAGGCTGATTTTTCACGAAAATGGACTTTTTAAGGATAAGCCTGGGAAGTCGAAGGGTATTTTACTGTTGAACCAATGTGAGGATAGGCATACAAGAAATCGAGCGATAACCTTTGCTGACGGTCTTGAAATCTCCTGCCTGGTAACAAGTCTTCAAAATCAAACAGTCTACCATGCGAAAAAAACAGGGGATTTTGAGGATCCCATGTCGCTTATAGATAAAAAGCTGCTTTAAAAGGAGGCAATATATGATTACCGGAATTGTAATGGCTGCAGGGCTTTCCCGTAGAATGGGCGTGAACAAGTTGTTGCTTTGTATTGATGATATACCGATGATTAAAAGAACCTTAAATACCATCGAAAAATCCAAACTTCAGCGATTGATCGTGATATACAGTGATGAAAGTGTGTTGGAGGTCATAAAAGATTATGTACAGGAACACAATAAACGGACAAACAGCCCTATGGAGATTAAGCTGGTTTACAACGAACATCCGGCAAGGGGACAGAGTGAATCCGTAAAGCTGGGAATGTATGAAAGTGAAAAGGATTCAAGAGGTTATATATTCTTTGTGGCGGATCAGCCCTTCCTTAATCATGAAGTGATCAATGAAATTCTGGATACCTTTACGAAAAATCCCGGGCACATTGTGGTCCCTACATACAATAATAACCGGGGAATGCCCATTATATTTCCGGGGAAATACCGATTGGATCTCCTTTCGGTTTCCGGGGACAAGGGAGGAAGAAGCATCATCGATGAAAATCAGCGGGAGACAATTTTTTTACCCATAGCCGACCCGAAAGTTGGGGAAGATATGGATACCATAGAGGATTATGAAAAGGTTTGTAAAATTGATTCAGAGAGGCGAATGTAATATGTTCAAAGAAATTGTAATCATTAAAAGCGGCGGGGATTTAGGGAGCGCTGTGGCCCATCGTCTGGTACAGTCCGGGTTTGCCGTGATGATTACGGAAAAAACCGCGCCCTTAAGTATTCGGCGAAGGGTCTCCTTTTCAGAGGCGGTTTATCAGCAAGAAGTGGTTGTGGAGGGTGTGTCCGCAAGAAAAGTATCGAAGGAAGACCCCGAGACAGTTTTGCGATTATGTAAAAAGGGTATGATTCCTGTATTGGCAGACGAAAACCTGGACATTTTATCAAAAATATCCCCCGATGTTGTGATCGATGCCACCCTGCGAAAAAAAAATATGGATATGCATCGGGATCTTGCCCCGATCACCATCGCTCTGGGACCGGGTTTTACAGCTCCGGAGGATGTGGATGCAGTGATTGAGACGAACCGGGGGCATCATCTCGGCAGGATTTACTACGAAGGCCGGGCAATGGAAAATACGGGGATCCCCGGAGCCATTGAAGGGCTTCGCAGGGAACGGGTGATTTACAGTTTCGGGAACGGACACTTCTATGGGAGTAAAGAAATCGGGGATTTGGTGAAAAAAGGGGATTTGATCGGAAAAATCCGTGGATGTGGGAAAGACAAGGCCGAAGAAATCCGGGTCTGCTCCCCGATCGACGGAATGATCAGAGGATTAATTCCGGAGGGTTTTTCCGTAAAGAAGGCGATGAAAATAGGGGATGTGGACCCTCGAGGGGAAAACGCCCGTTGTGATTTAATATCCGACAAAGGAAGAACGATTTCCGGCGGGGTACTGGAAGCCATTTTGCATTTGATGCATAAAAAGAAGTTGAAGGATGATTAATATGGAATTATTGGGAAAAGGCGTACTCATCGGAATTATCATCGTACTCCCGGGTATGAGCGGGGGGACCGTTTTTTTGGTGCTGGGATTATATGAAAAAATCATAAGGGATTTGGCCCGATTAAAGCTTAAGCCCTATATTCCTCTGTTGATTGGATTAATCGGGGGGGTTTTTATCGGGGGGCTGTTGCTGAGTTACGTATTCGAGCAATTTCGGGATCTTAGCGCAGCCTTTTTACTGGGCTGTCTGCTCGCTTCCATACGTCCGATTTTGAAAGGCCAGAAAACCAAAAATCCTGGAATGATAGGACTGTTGCTTGCGGGCTTTGTTGTGGGATATCTTATGGCGGGAGAGCCCATCGAACTGGTAGACCCGGGAGAGGCGGCATCCTATCTACGGTTGTTCATCGTCGGGGCACTGGCCAGTGCCACCATGATCATTCCCGGTCTTCCCGGCAGCGGAGTGCTGATCCTTGGGGGGATTTATGATGACGCCCTGTTTTACTTAGGAAATTTCCAGTTTTTCGAGTTATCCCTCATGGGAATTAGCGGATTGCTGGGGATTTTCGTATTAGCCAGGACCCTGGAAAAACTTTATATGAACCACCGAAAAGTGATCGCCTATACTTTTTCAGGGCTCATTGCGGGCTCGGCGAGAGCCATCATCCCTTTTGATTTTACAATCGGCGTTGTGATTCTGTTTGTTTTAGGCTTCGGCTTGGTTTGGATTTACGGAAATCGAAAAACCGAAGAATAGAAAGGAAGGGCACTATGACGGAACGAGTGGAAATAGCCATAGGAATTTTCATAGGGTATTTTATTGTCTTTGGTCTATCTACAGGCTTCGTTGGAAGAGTACTTCGCATCCACCCGGAAATTATCAGGAAAGTGTATCATATATTCGGCATTGCCTCCATGGTACTCCTGCTCTATGTATTCCCCGGCTGGAGAAGCGCAGCGGGAACCGTAGTAGGATTTTTCATGGTTGCCTACGGATTAGTGGCCATAATTGAAGATACTCCCTTTATGAAAAGGTTTCACAAGGATCGAAGAAAGGAAGATGCCGAAATCAAAGAACAGATCATATATGTGACCCTGGTCTATTCTTTTTTGATCATCATCTTTTGGGGTATTGGAGGGGAAGCGAATAAGCACTTTATATTATTCGGCGCCATGACCTGGTGTTTCGGCGACGCTTTGGCCGCCCTTGTGGGACGGTTTTACGGCAAGAAAAACTTTCAGCATAAACTCTTTGATCCCGACAAAACCCATGAAGGATTTAAAGCCTTTGTTGTTTCCGCCACCCTGGTTAATCTGGTCCTTTTATTAATTTTTTACTCCCTTCCCCTTTGGTTGAATATCGGTATCGCTGCTTTTTTAGGGGTTGCAGGAGCCGTAATAGAATTAATGTCTAAAAGAGGGCTGGATACGGTAACCATCCCTATTGGCATTACGTTGTTAGGATACATAGTCATTAACGGTGTGCTGGTATTTTAATAGCGGCCTTTATCATACCGGGCATTAAAATCTTAGGAAATTGAGGGGACACAATGAGTAAATACCAAGGGTTAAAAAAAGATAAGGAAAGAACCCTGCGGGCCGCATGGATCATAAGTTCCGGGGCCCCCTTAGTAACGGGCTTCGCTTTTTATCTATCCGGTTCGGTTTCGGTGCTGGCGGATTTTTTCAGAAGGACCCTGGAATTAATGGTGTTATTTTCGAACTGGCTGATTTACAAAAAGATTCTTAAGAGCGAAGAGGCTGAAAAAAAAATTGATACGAAAAAGCTTGAAGGCTACGCAGCCCGGGGTGTGATGGTGGTCATGGCCATCTCCTTCTTCGTGATTTTCTTTAATGCCGTCACGCAGCTAAAGGACCCGGAGCCCTTAGGGGAAATTTGGGCGGCAATGACCATAGGTATTCTGGGAATCGTGGTTAACGGAGGCTTCTGGTGGAAAAATCGATCCTTGGCAAAAAAAGAAGAGTCCTCCATCTTTTTTGCCCAGTGGAAACTGTACAGAGCCAAATCCCTGATGGATATAACCCTGATCATTATCTTATCCTCCAGCAGAATTTTTGAAGACTACCCCCTGTCCCTTTATTTTGACCCCGTGGGTTCCATTATCATGTCTTTTTTCCTACTTTATTCCAGTTACAGTATCTGGCTCAACAGGATCAAAAAGAATATTCGGGAATTTTCCGAGTGACTTAGTATAAGAGGCGGTTTCAATTATGGACGGGCTATGGTAAGATTAATTTTTAGATAAATGCTGTAATCAATAAGCCCCATAAAGGAGGAGAAAGACAAGAAATTGTCGTAGACCTATGAGAATAAAAAAGATAGAGGAACTGCACCCCGGACAGATTCTGGGTCAAACTTTATATACGGAAAAAGGGGAGGTTTTGCTTCGTAAAGGAGTATACATCTCATCCTTCATTATAAGTAAGCTGCAAGAATCCGGATACGTCAGTGTATATATATGGGAAGACAGTATGGAATATGAGTTGGAGGATGTTATAAGGCCGGAAATCCGACAGAAGGCCATCAATGATCTTCGAAAATTCACAAATGCTGTGGAGGGTCAGGACCCGAAGAGAGCCGAAGAGAATATGAGTGTTTTACGGGCGGAAGTATCCACCGTGGTGGATGAACTATTTAATCAAAAAGAGATTGTTGTGGAGCTGGTGGACTTGAAGAATGTTAATCGGGGTCTCTATCAGCACTCGGTAAATGTGATGATTCATAGCGTGATCCTTGCCGTGGGCCTCGGATTGAATAAAAAAGAAGTGGAAAAAGTAGCCTTAGCCGCTTTGCTGCATGACATCGGCTTGGTTTTCATGCCTACGGAGATTTTTGAGAAGAAAGGGCCCTTAACCCCGGAAGAGTTTGAAAAAATGAAGGAACATCCCAAAAAAGGCTTTGAGTTTTTAAGGGATAAGTTAAATATGGAGGCCACCACAAGAATGGGAATTCTCGATCACCATGAACATTATGACGGCTCCGGATATCCCTCGGGGAAAAAAGGGGAGGGGATTCATCTGTATGCCAGAATTATCGCCGTGGCCAACAAGTATGATTCCATTATTTCCGATCGTCATTACAAAAAGGCTATGCCCGTAGGGGAAGCCTTAGAGTATATAATGGGGGGCGGAGGTTCGGTTTTTGATCCGGAGCTGACCCGGATTTTTCTTCGAAAGATCAATCCTTACCCGGTAAACACCTTAGTGGAACTAAGCGACGGGAATGTTGCCGCCGTAGTGGAGGTCCATCCCAATTTCTTTTCAAGACCGGTAATACAAATGATAAGAGGAAAAGATAAGGGCAAGAAAGTGGATTTATTAAAAGAAAATAATCGGGTAATAAAAAACACCCTATAAAAATAACCATAAATAAACCCGGGATTTTGCACAATAAGCTCCGAGGATGGATCAAGTTATAAAAAGAGTAATTGATAAAGAAAACTCCCGAAAATTCCGCTAAGGACGATCAGAATCAGATTTTTAGAAAACAGGGCAACCAGCACCGCCAGGAATGCCCCGACTAAAGAAGAGGGGATGCTCTCCGTGGAATAAAGGATTTCGGGAAAAATCAGGGCCCCCAGGGCAGCAAAGGGGATAAAGCTTAAAAAGCGTTTGATGTAGGGCTGCAGGCGAAGTTTTTGCATAAGCACCATGGGAAGCATGCGGGGGATATAGGTGACAACAGCCATGCCGAGAACGATTAAAATGGTATTATTCATGGAGATCCTCCTTCGGAAACAAAATGGTGCCGAGGAATGCCCCGACCATGGTGGAGAGAATAATATTCCATCCCGTAGAAAAGCTTGGAATCCAGGGGACAAAGGTTATGGCGCTATGGGCAAGCATTGCCGTCAGTGCCACAACCGCAATGGGAATAGAACTTTTTAGAGCCGGTACCAACAGTCCGATAAACATCACATAAAGGGCGATGCCCATACTGTTTTGTAAAATGTCCGGAAGGATATTTCCCATAAAGAGACCCACCCAGGTGCCGGCGTTCCAAGCGGTAAAGGAGACCAGCATCAGCCCGAGCAAAAAGGAAAAGGAAAGTTTTTTATTGTCATCAAGATTTGTCACCGAGGCCAAAGAAAAGGTTTCGTCGGTAATCCCGAAGGATAAAATGCTTCGGGAAAGCTTAGGGGTACTTTCCTCCAGTCGCTGGGACAGGGAAGCGCTCATTAGAAAGTGTCGAAAATTTAAAATAAATGTGGTCAGAATAATCTCTCCCGAGGCGGCTCCAAGGGACATCAAATTCACCGCCACAAACTGGCTGGCCCCGGCAAATACCGTAAGAGACATCAGCATCCCCGTAAGGTAGGATAGCCCCTCGGAAGCCGTTAAAATTCCAAAGGCGATGGCAATGGGGATATAGCCCAGGGCGATGGGAAGTCCCTGTTTTATTCCTTCTATAAAGAATGATTTTTTCATAGATAACGTCCTTTACATAGTTTTACATAGCGATTATTTATGTTGCAGTTACTCGATTATTTCGTAAACAGTGTATACCAAAAACCTTGTAAACGCAAATGTTTTGACCATAAGAACCGAAGAATAAAGAATCGAAGATAAATAAGAACCTAGGATAAATAGGGAGAGGAAGTAAAAATGGAAGATAAAGAGCTAGGGAAAGTCTACTTAATTATGGGCCTGGGCATACTGGGAGTTTCCTTTTCCGCAGTGCTTATCCGCTCAACCGATGCCCCCTCAACGGTCATTGCCCTGTATCGAATGCTGATTACCTTTTTACTGTTCACCCCTCTGGTGATGAAAAAAGGGGGAATTCCCCTGAAAAAAATCGGAGGGAAGGGCATCGGCCTGGCTCTTCTCAGCGGCTTTTTCCTGGCCCTTCATTTTGCCGCATGGATTGAGTCCCTAAAACATACCACCATTGCCTCCTCAACGGTGCTGGTAAGCTTGCAACCTTTGTTCACCGCGACCCTGGGGTACTTTTTGTATAAAGAGAGTCTGCGGCGGGGACAAATTGTGGGCATGGGCATCGCGATCCTGGGCAGTGCTTTAATCGGACTTTCGGATTTCATCGGCGACGGGGGCCATTTCTACGGGGACGTCCTTGCGGTAATGGGAGGCGCCTTTGCCTCGGTGTATGTTCTCCTGGGCCGGGGTCTTCGAAAAACCCTGTCCAATCTGGACTATGTATACCTCGCCTACGGCAGCTGCAGCATAACCTTGCTGACGGTTAACCTTCTATGGCAGACCCCTTTAACCGGATATTCCGGAGGGGATTACTTAATATTTTTAGGACTTGCGGTGTTCTCCACCATCGGAGGACATACGGTCTTTAACTGGGCCTTAAAATATGTGGAAGCCAATAAAGTATCCGTGGCCCTTTTGGGAGAGCCCATCGGCGCCACCATCCTGGGTTTTTTAATCCTCCGGGAGGTTCCCACGGAAGCCCAGCTTTTCAGCGGATTGATTATCTTACTGGGTCTTTATATATTTATCAAAGACAGTTTTCGAAGAAAAAAAGCCACCGCCTCCTTGTCTTAAATATAAGGGGCAGTGGTTTTTTATGTTAGATCTTCAGGTTAAAGAACCATGATGAAGCTTTCTGCTAAGGGTTCAGATTTTAAGAATCCCTTGAGAAGGCTACAAAATTCCCTTGTTCAAATACGGGGATTTCCTCCCCTTTTTCCGTGATCCCAAAAATCTTCAGATCCTCGGTGCCGATCATAAAGTCCACATGGGTAAGGGAATCGTTAGCCCCTTTACGCATTAATTCTTCCCTGGATAGTTCATCGCCGCCCTTAAGACAACTGGGATAGGCTTTGCCCAGAGCAAAATGGCAGGAGGCATTTTCGTCAAACAAAGTATTATAAAACAGGATCTTTTGATTGGATATGGGTGAATCATAGGGAACCAAAGCGATTTCTCCTAAGCGTTTTGCGCCGTCGTCGGTATCGAGCAGTTCTCGGAGTACTTCCTTACCCTTCCGGGCGTCAAAGTCCACGACCTTTCCCTTGGAAAAAGTAAAGCGAAAGTCTTCGATTAAGTTGCCGTTATAATTCAGCGGCATAGAGCTCACGACGGTACCTTCCACGCCGTCGGCCTTCGGCAGGGTGAATACCTCCTCCGTGGGCATGTTCGCGAAGAATACTTTGCCGTGGGGGCCTTTATCCCCACCGCCGACCCATCGGTGATCTTGGGGAAGTTCTAAGGTAACATCGGTTCCCGCTTCATTTTCATAGCGTAGGGCTTTGAAATGATGGCTGTTTAGGAAAGTCAGTCGTTTATTAAGGTTTTCCTGATGCTCTTCCCAGGCAGCCACGGGGTCTTGCCGGTCCACCCGTACCGCTTTATAAATGGCCTCCCACAACTTTTCTAAAGCTTTGTCTTCGGAAACATCGGGGAATACTTTTTTAGCCCAGGCAGCGGTTGGAATCGAAGCCACGCACCACACGTTCTGGTTGGTCATCATTCGGGTACGATAGTATTCCAGACCCTGACTCATCACCTTTTGCTGCCGGCTCATTCTTTTCGGATCCACATCTTTCATTAATTCCGGGTCGGAAGCCGCAATGCTTAAAAAGGCTGCCCCTTGTTTGGCGTATCCATCCAGCATGGTTTTAATCCACTCGGGAAATTCATCAAATACTTCGTCCTTTGCCATATCGAAGCGAATTTTCGAGGATTTTTCGTCAATCCATCGAATCACAACTTCCTTAGCACCGGACTCGTAGGCCTTCACGCTGGCCAGTCTTGCGAAGTCCGCACACTCGATGGGGCTGTTGATGACTAGAATCTGGTCTTCCTGGATGTTGATGCCGGTTCGAACCAGCAGTTCAGCGTACTTTTCCAAATTGTTTTGCATAGTTTGCCTCCTTTATTGGTGTTTATATAAGTAAATGGTAAAACGGGAACATGCATAAAAATATTTTACTACATACAGAAAAAATTATCCATAGAAGATTGAGAAAACTCCGATGATTTAGTGTCGGAAGTCTTTCTTTTATTCCATAACTTTGAGATAATAAAAAAAGGCTCCCGTGGGAGCCTTAACTAATCATTTTGCTTCCTGAATGGCGGCAACTAAGACGTCTTCCACTTCCTGAGCGGTTTCCAGCAGGGCCATATTGCCAAGGATTCCCATTAACTTTGTGGGAAGGGGCATGCCGATATAGGTTTGGCCGAATTTTTTATATACGCCGATTTTACAAGGCAGAAAAAAGGCCATTTCCAATTGTTGTTCCAGTACTGCTTTAGCTTTATGAGGGTTGCACACCTCAAGCAAGTGAAATTCCTGATCAAATTCCACCCCCTTGGAGTGAAGGGTATCTTGAAAATTCAATTCATGCAGCACACCAAAATTATGACGGACCAAACTGGCTTTTACGGCCTCAATGGCTTCGGTAAAAGATTTATCCGTTTCAACTACGTAGTTCATCTCCATTAATCAACACTCCTTCGCTTTATAATTTGTAGTTTACAATTAGTGAGTATATACCCTAAGAACTATTTATCTAACAGTTTGACATGAACACGCAAACAAAAGATGGAACCGAAGGATTTACACTAAAACTTCTAAGGAGGAAAAAACCCAATGAAAATTTACATCACACGACATGGTGAGACGAAATGGAACAAAGAGCGAAGGATGCAGGGCAGTAAAGACTCTTCCTTAACATCGAAGGGAATAGAGGATGCAAAAAAACTAAAGGAACGATTAGCCCCGGTTCCCTTTGACAAGATCTATTCCTCACCCTTGGGCCGGGCGGTGGAGACCGCTGAAATCATCAAAGGGCACCGAAACCTTGAAATCGAGAAAGTCCCCGACTTTATGGAAATGAGCTTTGGAGAGTGGGAAGGAAGAACCGTAGAGGATGTTGAAGAAGCCTATGGGGATCGATATCGAAATTTTTGGCAGGCGCCGGAAATCCATGAACCCATGGGCGGGGAAAACTTTGATGAACTCTTAGAGCGGGTGGACAGAGGACTGAACTGCATCGCGAAAAATGCAGCGGAAGATGATGTGTGTCTGCTCGTAGCTCATGCGGTGGTGATAAAAAGCATCTATGCTTTAGTGAAAAATCTTCCCATAGAAGAATTTTGGAATCCTCCCTTTATGCATGGAACCAATCTTACGATTTTGGAGATTAAAGAGGGAAGGAGAGTATTTCTTTTAGAAGGAGATATTAGTCATTTGCACTAAAAAAGAACAGAATCGGAAAAGATTCTGTTCTTTTTTATCTTAACAATACTTTGCAATATCTTGCCAAAGGTTAACCCATTAACTTCTCCAGTTCTTCCACGCCATCTTTAAAGACTTTCATAGCATTGGATACCGGATCTTTCGTCTCCATATCCGCACCGGCCTTACGTAAAATATCGATGGGATAGTCGCTGGATCCGCTGGATAAAAACTCTAAGTAGCGGTCCACCGCAGGCTTACCCTCCTTAAGGATCTGATCCGTCAAGGCTATGGCTGCAGAAAAGCCCGTTGCATATTGATATACATAGAAGTTATAGTACATGTGGGGTATTCTGGACCATTCGTATTTGATCTGGTCATCAATAACCACATCGGGACCAAAATACTTTTTGTTCAGCTCCAGGTAGTGATCGCATAAATACTCATTGGTCAGGGCACCGCCGTTTTCCACCCGCTGGTGAATATCCCGTTCAAATTCCGCAAACATGGTCTGTCTGAAAATCGTACCGCGGAACTGCTCTAAATAGTGGTTTAAGATATACTTGCGTTTTTCTTTGTCTTCAATGGTTTTTAATAGGTAATCGTTCAGTAAGGCCTCATTGGTGGTTGATGCAACCTCTGCCACAAAAATGGAATAGTTACCGTAAACGTAAGGCTGATTTTGCTGGGTTAAAAAACTGTGCATAGAATGTCCCAACTCATGGGCCAGGGTAAACATGGAGTTCATATCATCTTTATGATTCAAAAGGACGTAGGGACGGGAATCATAGGTCCCGGAAGAATAGGCACCGGAGCGCTTTCCTTCGGTCTCGTACACATCGATCCATCGCTGATCGAAGGCGGAGCGTACCCCATCCTGGTAATCCTTCCCTAAGGGTGCAATGGCTTCCGTAACCATGGTGCCGGCGTCATCGTAGGTAATGGGAAAGTCCACACCGGATACGATCGGCGTGTAGACGTCATACAGATGAAGTTCATCCAAACCAAGAACTTTTTTTCGCAGTTCCATATATTTATAAAAACTGCCAAGATTCTCATTAACCGCTTCAATAAGGCGGTCGGGAACGGATACGGGAATGTTGTTCTCAAATAGAGCCGCTTCTCGAGCCGAGGAAAAATTCCTCATTTTACTGAAGAAGATATTTTTATTAACTTCACTTTGTAACAGGCTGGACAGGGTATTGATATGACCCTCATAAACCCTATAGTATTTTTCAAAGGCGTCTTTTCGAAGACTGCGGTCCTTAGACATTAACAAGGGTACGTAGGTTCCATTGGTTAAAGGATGGCTGTCTCCTTTGGAGTCGATGGCCTCTTCAAAGGTCATATCCGCATTCAAAAGCATGCCGTAAGCGTTGCCCGGGGCATCGCCAAGCTCTCCCACCTGGGCTAATACGCCCTCCATTTCCTCCGAGAGAATATGAGGCTTTTTACGAAGCAGATCGGCAAAATATTTTTTATAGTGCTTAAGATCCGGATGCTGTAAAAGACTTTCTATGGTCTTTTCATCCCCTTCAAGAAGTTCCGGAACAAAAAATGCATTTTCTTTTTGGATTTCCGTGGCCAGTTTTTCCGAACGGGACACCATGCCCTGATATTTGCTGTCCTTGGTGTTCTCATCCATTTTTAAACGGGCATAGGTTACTAAGTCCGCCAGCTTTCGGCTCATAGTTTCATAGGTTTCCAGGGCGGACAGCAGGGTTTCCATGCTCTCAAGCAACCGTCCCTTATAAAGCAGAAAAGACTTTGAATTCTCTTTCAGCTCCAGTAAAGCTTTTTCCCAGGCTTCATCGGAGACATAAAGATCCCTTAGGTCCCAAAGATATTTTTCATCAATCGTTTCACGTTTCATGGACTCACTCCTTGTAATTAATTTTATCGTATGGTAATTTTATCATGTATAAAGGATTGTTTCCACAATTATCCGACTTTTGGGAAGAAATAATCATTCCCCGGGTTTTCAAAGAAAATTTTGAAAATAAAGATGCAATATCCCGGGGGCTATGTTAAAATTATTTAGAAGTCTGGGCCATGGAAGGTTTTAAAAAACAACTTAGGAGGCGAGGCGTCCATGAAGGATGAATTCGATCAGGAAAAGGAAACTCCGGAAGAATCAACAAAAGAAAGAAAAGAAGCACAAGCGGAAGAAATATCTCATGAAGAACAGGCAGTTGAAGAAGCACAAGCGGATGAAATATCTCATGAAGAACAGGAAGTCCAAGAGGCTACATATGAAGGTGTTAATGAAGAGGACGCAGTACATAATGAAACAATGATGGAAACAGGAATGGAAACAAATTCCGATGTACCGGGTCAAAATGAGGGCCAGGAAGAAGATATCACCCAGCCGGTGTTTGAAAATCAGCCCAATGAACCCTTGCAACAGGAAAGCGCAAAAAACGAAAAGCCCAAAAAGAACGGCAAAAATAGAATAAACCAAAGCATCTCCAATTTAAAAATAGGGAATAAAATAGCCCTGGGTTTCTTGCTTGTCATCATGATTTTCGGGTTCGTATCCGTGCAGACATGGATGGCTTTTAACGACCTGGAAGAGGCCATTTATGATTCCAATGCCGCAGCCCAAACCTATAATGATGTAGCCCAAATGGATGCGGAAATCTGGAGACAATATGGATATATCTATGAGTATGCAAACCTTCAGCGCAGTGAAACCCTGCCCAATTATGAAGCCGCATCTCAGCGTTTTGAGGAGTTGTTTGAAAGTGTTTCCGCGGCCATCGATGATCCGGAAGTCGTGGAGGAGTTAGGACGAATCCGAATTTTAAAGGATAGTATGGAATCCGTACTTTATGAAAATATCGTCCCCAGTATGGGAACCGATGCGGAAGAGTTTCAAGATCGAAGGTTACGAAATGTGGAAAGCAGAATACGATTCATCGGTGAAGCCTTTGACATCGTAAGCGAGCATATGCACGAGGAAACCCAAGCAATTATCCGGGAGGCCGAAGGGGTCATTGCCAGTGAAAAAAGAAACCTGGTGATTTTCTTAGGGATCGCCCTTGGAATTGCGGTAATGGTTACCGTTGTACTTACCCGGGGGATTTCAAAACCCTTAAAAAACCTTCAAAGAGAAGCGGAAAGAGTTTCCAGGGGCGACCTTACCGTAGCATTTAACGGGAGTCAGTCCAAGGACGAAATCGGGGAACTGTCAAAATCCTTTGCAAAGATGAGTCTAAACCTTAAAACCCTGATTTCATCGGTAAAGGAAGCCTCGGAAAAGGCCACCCAGTCCTCGGAAATATTAATGGAAACTGCAAAACAGTCTTCCGGAGCTTCCGAGGATCTGTCAAAAACCATCCAGGAAATTGCGGAAACCGCTGATAATCAAGCGCAAAATACCACGGAGGGAACCCAGAAAGTTGACGAAATGGCGACCACCATTGAAGATGTGTCCAAGAGTACCCAAAGCCTTCGAAAGTCCACGGAAAATGCGGACCGCCTACGGGAACAGGGAGTAAAGGTGGTAGATAACCTGTTCGAAAAAACCGAAACCATAAATCAGGTTACCGGAGAGGTTTCCAAAATTATTCAGGAAACCGATGCGAACACGGAAAAGATCAACAAGGCCAGTACCGTTATCCAATCAATTTCAGAGCAAACCGGATTACTCGCCTTAAATGCCGCCATCGAATCCGCCAGAGCCGGGGAAGCGGGAAGAGGTTTTGCCGTTGTAGCCGAAGAAATTCGAAAATTAGCGGATCAGGCCTCTAAATCCACAAAGGAAATTGAAGATATTGTAAAGGTATTAAAAGAGAAATCCAATGTGGCGGTAAAAGATATGAAGAATTTAGCAGGAACCATTGCAGATCAGGGAGAAGCGGTAAATGAAACCAAAGGAATTTTTAAGGACCTGTCCAATGCAATTGACAGTACAAAAGAAGAAACCTATGGAGTGGAATCCTATGTGGACCTCATGCTAGGAAAGAAAGATGAGATTGTGGACGTAATCAATCAATTAGCTTCCATAGCCGAAGAAAATGCCGCCAGCACCGAAGAAGCCTCTGCGGCCACGGAAGAGCAAACCGCTTCGATGGAAGAGATCCAAAGCGCCTCGGAACAATTAACGAACCTGTCCTATGATTTGATGGAAGTGGTGGGAGAATTCAAAGTATAAATTAAGGTTAAGCCAAGAAAAGGAGCAGAGTAACTGCCCCTTTTTTTTGGGTGTCGGTTAGAACGGAAGTCCTCATAAGAGACGTTTAGCATCTGGATTTCTTGGTATATACCATATATGGAACAGAGTAGATTTGTGCTAAAGAAAGAACCATACTAAAGAAAATAGGAGTTGAGATTATGGGAATTATATCGTGGATCATATTTGGAGCCTTAGCCGGTTGGATTGCCAGCGGTA
>PWEO01000101.1 GCA_003553525.1 Clostridiaceae bacterium | reverse complement strand
GCTCTTTTTGAAACATATAACCGAGCAGTCGGTCTTTAAATGTATCCGCTACATGAACTTCCAACGTTTTATTCACCGTAAGGCTTATGGTTTTTGCCATCTTAGAGTCCCCCCGCAAACAGATCCATCATTTGAATCAATACCGGACCTAGAATGATAATGAAAATTGCAGGAAAAATAAAAAACACCAAGGGAAAGAGCATCTTTACCGGGGCCTTCATGGCCTTCTCACGAACCACTTGTTTACGGTGTTCCCGAAGATTTTCCGACTCGATTCGAAGAACCTTGCCTAGACTTACCCCAAGCTCATCAGCCTGGATGATAGAGGTAATAAACATGGAAAGCTCATCAACTTCACAACGATTACTCATATTTCGAAGGGCAATTTTACGCTCAATCCCCATTCGAATTTCCTTAAGACTCTTTCCAAACTCATCGCAAAGATCCCCCTGGATATTGGATACCACCCGAGCCATGGCTCCATCGAAGGACAGTCCTGCCTCAACGCTAACAGTAATAAGATCTAAAGTGTAGGGCAGATCTTTTAAAATCCCTTCTTTTCGATCGGTGATTTTTCTTGAGAGAAAAAAGTTGAAAAATACATTCACAAATAAAAGCATGAATAAAAACATTAAGAATGTTAAAATCACATTTCCGGTTTCCGTATAAATAAGAGCTCCTACGGATGATGCAATAATAAGCATCAACATGCCTTTGATATATAACCATTTTTCTTTCGTTCCGTTTTTCAATAGCCCTGCTGACTCCAATCTCTTATGGAAATTTTCAAGGTTCCGAGAAGGGGGGGTTTTTACGATCATCCGTGTAATCCAATGATAAACAGGCTTTAGCATCCTTTCCATAAAGGACTTATTCTCCCGATCTTCTTTTCCCTGATACCCGTCATCCTGTATGTCATAAATCCTTTTTTCAATATTTAACCTCTTCTTCCCAAGGATCAATAATATTCCGTAAAGCATTAAAAAGGTTGATAAAAATAAAATAATCACAATAATATAAAGCATCCTGCACCCCCTCCTATAAATCGATATTGATGATTTTTCGAATAACCATGATTCCTATCAACTGACTCATCACCGCACCGCCCACCATCACAAGTCCGAGGGTCTCAGTAAACAGCAGTCTCATATAGTCCGGATTCAGCACATAAATCGCGACGCCCAATAAAACCGGGAGCAGGGTTACTATAACCCCGGAGAGTTTCCCTTGAGCGGTCAAGGTTTTCACTTCATTTCGAATAGCTTGTCTTGCTCGTATGGTCTCGGAAATGTTATCCAGGATTTCCGCTAAATTTCCCCCGATATCTTTTTGAATTAAAATCGCATTCATCATCAATCGGAGGTCTTCGGATTCCATTCTTTCCATTAAGTTTTTTAGAGCTTCCTCCTCGGATATTCCTAGACTCATTTCCTTCAACAGCTTATTAAACTCCTTGGCAAAAGGACCCTTTGTTTCTTTGGTTACCACGGCAATCGACTGTAAAAAAGAATATCCCGCCTTTAGAGAGTTCACAAGAATGTTGATGCCATCGGTTAAGTAATGATCGAACTCTTTGATCCTGACCTTTTTCTTCCGGCGAATAATAAATTTGGGTGTATTCCAGATTAATATCACAATCAAACCTGTTGCTATAGGACTTCGCAGGATTACATAGATAAAGAATCCCAGTATTGCAGAGGAGAGAAGTTTTATGATAAACAGTTCTTCCAAGGTCATGGGAATATCCGCTTTAAGCAGTTCCATCTCTGTTGCCCTGGCCTTCTTTCGATTCCATCGAAAGCTCGGTACCCAACCGGACAATAGTGTTATGACGCCCGTTTTTCCCTGCTGACTTTTATCTTTATTCTTTTTTTCCTTGGGTCGGTACTCCAAATTTTTCAATCGGTCAATGGGCCGCTCCCGATTAAAAATCATAAAAAGCAGGGCGATGCCAAAGATCCAAGTGGAAAGGAACGTGGTTAGCGTTATAAGATATAGCATTTTTATCACCTTCGGTATTTTATTTTTCTTAAGATAGTAAATCCGTTGGAATGTTTATTCCCTGGTCCTTCAGGCGTTTAACAAATTTCGGCATAATCCCGGTGGAGATAAACTCCCCCTTAACTTTCCCTTTGTTATCAAGGCCTTGCTGCTGGAAAACAAAGATGTCCTGGAGAATAATAACGTCGCCTTCCATACCCTGTACTTCTGTAATATGAGTAATTTTTCGACTTCCATCCATCATTCTGGACTGTTGAACGATTAAGTCTATGGCCGAGGCCGCTTGATCGCGAATAGCTCGAATGGGAAGATTCATTCCCGACATCAGCACCATGGTCTCAATTCTAGATAACATATCTCTTGGAGAGTTGGCATGCCCCGTGGTTAAGGATCCGTCATGCCCGGTGTTCATAGCCTGAAGCATATCCAGAGCCTCTCCGGAACGCACCTCGCCTACGATAATTCGGTCGGGACGCATTCGAAGGGAGTTCTTTACCAAATCCCGAATAGCAATTTCCCCTTTTCCCTCAAGATTCGAAGGTCGACTCTCCAGCCTTACCACATGGTCCTGAGGCAGTTGAAGCTCTGCGGCATCCTCGATGGTAACAATTCGTTCGTCATGGGGTATAAAATTGGACAGTACGTTTAATGTGGTGGTCTTACCGCTACCGGTCCCTCCGGATACTACCACATTCAATCTTCCTTCAATGCAAATTCGAAGGAGCTCCGCCATTTTCGTGTTTAATGTGGCAAAGTTGATCAAATCATCCACTTTAAAAGGATCCTCTGCAAACTTCCGTATGGTAATGGAAGGACCATCTATAGCCAAAGGCGGAATGATCGCATTCACTCGGGAACCGTTGGGCAGTCGTGCATCAACCATAGGAGAGCTTTCATCAATTCGTCTTCCGATGGGCGCCACGATTTTTTTGATTACATGGAGCACGTGATTATCATTTTTAAACTTTGCATCGCTTAAGGTAAGCTTCCCGTTACGCTCTACATAAACCTTATTGGCACAGTTTACCATAATTTCCGTAACCTGCTCATCGGCAAGCAGTCCCGTGATCGGACCAAATCCGATAATCTCGTCCAAAAGCTCTTCTTTGATTTTTCTTTTTTGATGGGTGGTCATATTTAAGGATTCTTCTTCAATATGTTTATATAAAATTCCATTGATTTCTTCTTTAAGTTCCTCATTCGAATCTGTAATGTCTTTAAAATCAATATCCAAATCTTCAATTACCCGGTTTTGGATCTTCATCTTCAATTCCATATAAGGATCGCTTTGGGGTTCCTGATTTTTCGGAAGTTTTTTATCCGCCGGTTTTTCTTCTAATCTCTTAATCAGTGACATTTTTTCACCTCTATTCTAAAATGTCGTTGCACATGGCTTCTATGGCCTTTTCGATTTTTGATTTTCCCAGTCTGCCTTTTCCGGCAAAAGGTTCTCCCCGGTTTACGGAAAGACTTACGGTTTTTTCATCATCGGGGATCATAGCAAAAATTCCGTCTTTAAAGACCGCCTCCACATCCCCTTTACTAACACCGAATTTCGTATTGTATCGATTAATGACCAATTTTACTTTATTCTGATCGTACCCTAGGGATTCCATAACATTTAGACCCAGTTTCGTATTTTTCAGGGAAGCAATCTCCATAGTGGAAACAAAGAAAATCCACTCTGCATGATCTAAGACGTATAGGGTATTGTCGTTAAAGTTGATTCCCGTATCCACAATGATGATGTCATATTTGTTTTTCAGTACTTTTAAAATTTTCTCGATACTGGATTTACTGATGTACTCCGCAGCCTCCGGCTTTCCCGGTGCAAAGAGCATATCAAGGTTTTCATTATACGAATACAAATAAGGCTCTATTTCCTGATAACTGTTTAAATGCCCTTCATCCACTAAATCTAAGATTGTCCGCTCATTGTATTTGTTTACCAAAATGGAAATATCACTAAATTGCAGATCCAAATCCATCAGCAGCACTTTTTGCTTTTTCTCTTTGCTAAAGGTAATGGCAGTATTTAGGGAAAGTATGGATTTTCCCACTCCCCCTTTGGAACTGAAGTAGGTCATCACCTTTCCTTCCCGTTCTTTTTCTTCCCTTGGAGTGATATTCTTTTGCATTTCCTGATGCCGCTCATGGGTGGTTTTGATGGTCTCGATCAGGCCTTCATAATTAAAGGGCTTAATAATAAACTCCTTTGCCCCATGAAACATGGCCTTTTTCAAGTATTCCGCCTCTCCCTGCACCGACATCATGATTACTGCAACGTTCGGATACTCCTTTGTAATTCTTTCTGTAGCCTCCAGGCCGTTTAGCACCGGCATATTGATATCCATCAGCACGATGTCCGGCTTTACTTTTGGAATTAGATCCAGAGCTTCCTGCCCGTTTGCCGCTTCTCCCACGACTTCAAAGGTATCCGATTCCAAACTCAAGGTTTTTTTGACCACTTTGATGATATCTTCCACGTCATCGGCTATCAAAATTTTGATTTTTTCCATGTTATCGCCCCTTGCTAATCCGCTGCCGGTATTTTTAATACCCTACCGGTAATAATCAGACTTCGGTCTTCAATATCGTTGGCCTCTTCAATAAGTACATATTTTCTATGATCCCCGTAAACTTCTCGAGCGATTTTAACCAAGGTATCTCCACGCTTTACTCGGTAGTAGGTATATTCATCTTCTTGATTATCACCTTCATTCTCTCCACTTGCTTCATTAGAGTCGTCTTCTTCCTTTTCACCGGATTCCTCTTCGGATTCATCACTTTCCGGGTTTTCTTCATCCCCTGCTACGTCTTCTCCTACGGAGATCCCTTTATGATTGATGCTTAACTGCTCCCACTGGGCTCCCGTTGTATCCGGTGTATCTTCATCCTCCAAGGGACGCAGGGCCACATCGATGCTGCCCACATTTTCCGCTAAAACCAAAATCTCCACTTGATGAATTGGTACCGCTAAGGTTAGTAGAAATCCGCCGGGAACTTCAGAACCGCCGTTTCCTTCTTCCCGATTCATTTGCTTATCAATGGCCAGCACTTCCAATCGTTGTAGAAACATTTTTGCCATTTCGGGATTGATAATTTCTTCTTCCTCTTCCCTCTCTCCAATGTAAACTACTACATCCACAAAATCTCCTGCTTTAATCAAGTGAGCAACTCCGGATCCTCCGGTTACACCAATTGACAGCGCCCGATGATTTGCCGGAATTCGAAGGCTGAGTTCGCTGTGGCTTTCATCCACCAGTTTTTCCCGGTAAAACCCTTCGTTTTCTATGATGGTCTCCTTGGAAAATTGTCCCACAATATCTTCTCGTTTATTCATATAGTTTACAAAGAAACTATGATCTTCCACTTCAATTTCCTTAATCATGCTTCCCTCAATTAGAGTTCTTGGGGGAATGGTTTCCGCTGCGACTAAAACTCCGATTTTTTGAGCTTCCGCCTGGGGTGCCTCTAAACTTCTCAGGTACATAAATCCCAGGGAAGCGGTCAGTACCGCTAATAAAAAAGCGATTAAAATTAGTTTTTGCTGTGTGCTTTTCATAATTCCACCTCTATCTCGTCAGTTTTGCACCGTAGGTTCCGGTATCTTCAAGGGTCTCATCGATGATCGCGTTCGTGACAAATCTCACAAACCGACCGGTTATTTCGGTCTTTCCACCTACATTAACTACATCTTCCACATAAAATTGTCCGAAGCCTACCACTAAAAGCTCATCCCGCCCATCAGGTTCCACCTCATCCACTAGGGGAATGGTCCAAAGCCTTTTAGAATCCCGGGGATGATTCTCAAAATCCGAACTTTCTTCATTGATGTACTTTTGAATGTCATTAGTCGTCCCCTGCATGTTTCCCGGTTCCGTATCAATTAAATCACCTACGGAGATGGTTCCTTTGTACCCGTACAAAGAATTATACCTAAATATACTGTTTCCGGTTCCTCCAAGAGCTACGGCTCCATAGTTTCCATGGT
>PWEO01000084.1 GCA_003553525.1 Clostridiaceae bacterium | reverse complement strand
TCTAACCAGCATTTCCGGGGTTTCCGGTTCAATTATTTCCCTTGAAACAGGGGTTACATAACCATATTCTCCGATTTCACCGGTTTCTATGGCATCTTCGTCTCCGAAATATAAATCAACCTCCACCGTTGGATCTTCATCCCCATTATACAGGCCGTTACATCCCATCACAAATGCAGGAACCACCATAAGTAAAAGTAGGAAAATCAACAGTTTTTTTGTCATAGAAAATTCTCCTTTCTAATTTCAAGTTATTCCAAAGCCCGGCTATTTCCAACAGACGCAACCAAAGCTGCAATCACGAAAAGGATCGGAAAAAGAAAAGCAGCAACGAGAATCTTCAGGGATTCACCATGCTGAGTTTGTTACCGATCTTTTCTTGCCTTGGTAATAAATATCGAATACCGTTATATTGTTATCACCTGTTTTACTATTTACCCCGGATTTATTTGTATAAAACAAAAAAACCGCCGGAGAAACATCAACTAAATGATGCTTCCCGGGATTTCCTCGGCCATCTCTTCCTAGGTGTTTAAACCCACCACCTTATCCCTGTCTCCGCCGATTAACAGAGTAGGGCATTGGATTTTTCCCAACTCCGCATAGGCATTGTGGCTTAGACATGCCTTGGCTTGAATGATAAACGGGTTAAATAATCCTCCGTCTAGGTCTTTTCCATGGAATCAATGATAAAACTTTTATAATCCCCTTTTTACGCCATGGTAACCCACCCCTGTACCACCCTGTAACATACCCAGTGAAATTTCAAGGAAAATTTTCTTCCGCCTCTCTCCGTGGTATGATAGGAGATATGAAAAAGTTTTTTACATATACCGTAACCTTTTTCCCGGTTATCCGTTTGTTAAATGAAAGGAGGTTTCCGATGAAGCCCGATGCCATGGACCAATTGTATGCAAAGTATTACCAGGAGCTGTATTACTACGCTCTGAGTCTCTGTCAACAGGATGATGCGGCACGGGACTTGGTCAACGAAACCTTCTACAAAGCTTTTATTACGTCCAATCAGCCGACAGGGCCCTTTAAATACTGGCTGTTTCGGGTGCTGAAGAATCTGTTTATCGACGGCAAGCGGAAAAACCGGGAGATTCCTACCGAGGCGATGGACCGCAGTCCCGCCGCCGACAAATTCCGAGAAAGTCCGACGGCCAGCCTGTTCCGAAAGGAACGAAACCGTAGGCTGTATGCTCTGTTGCTGGCCTTGGAGCCGGAGCACTACCGGGAAGTTTTATATTTATACTACTATGGCGAACTGTCTATTAAGGAAATTTCAAACACTATCCGGACGTCCGAGACCCACACCAAAACCCTGCTGTACAGAGCACGGAAAAAACTTGGCAAAAATCTAAAGGAGGATTCCTATGAATTTTAATGAACGGCTGAAGCGGTACCGGGAAGGCACGGCTACCAAAGAAGAGGCGAAGCTGGTGGAGAAGGAACTGGAAAAGTACCAATCCATCGAAGAATATTTCTCCGAGGATCTGCCTGAGCGTTTTGTAAGGGAGGAGCCGGATCCGAAGACGCCGGCCGAGAAAGCTGTGCCTAAGGCCACCCCCCCCGGTGAAGAAACCGTAAGCATTCAAAAGCTGGTGAACCGCCGCCTTCGAAGGGTAATCCTTGCATCGGTGGTCATCGTCGTGCTGTTGTACGTCACCGTATTTTACGGAATATCGGACCTGGTGGACCGGATTTATTACGACCCCACCGCGGTTACCCAAGCGGAGGAGACCGAATACCCCCGGACGGATTTTCATTTTGATCTCACCGCCTACGTCAGTCTGAATATGCCGGGATACGTGGTCTCCTCATTTACATCGGAGCTCTCCCAAGGTTTTGGAGCCTATGAACTGAACTATCCCCTTCGAAACCTGTTTACCCGGGACGCCCAACGACACAGCGTTCACGTGACCCGGGACGCCCTGACCTACGCCGACGGCGGAATTTTCGCCTGGGAAAACCGGTCCAACCTTTGGCCGGGCTTTGATCTAATTCGTAATCCCGGCATGTTTGACAGCGAGGACCTTTCGTCGGAGGAATCCGCCGCTTATCTGGACGAGGAAGTCAGCCGGAAAAATGAAATCACCCTCAATTATCTGGAAGAACTCAATCCCCTGTCGTACCTGTCCCTGCAGGTGCTCTTTGAAGAGGACCTTTCGATGCTGGAATTTCATCGCTTGAGTCGGGAGTACCCGGAGCTTGATTTTAAGTGGGTCGGAATCCGTACCGCCGCCGTGGGCACCCGATGGAGCGTAAACCAGCCGATGCATCTGATCGGCTTTAATCCTTCCGGGGACGAACCTTCCGGCAACAGTCGGCCGGATCCGGAAAAATATCCGCTGTTTGATCTACAGGACGGCTGGACCCAGCCCATTCGCGCCGAGGAAGATTTCGGGGAATTTTTCGAGACCCATTTTCATAGCCGTCTCAACTATTTAAGCAAACGGCAGGAATTCATCGAAATTTTTGACTACAACCCGTACAAGGCCGACTTTTATCAACAGGCGTTGGATTACATCGAAACAGAAGGGATTTACACCTACGGGGTGGTAGTCTACGGCACCGCCGAGGACTTCTCGGAAGCGGTGGAGACGCTTCCCTACCGGTCCCTCTATATTGATGACGTGCTTTCCGCATCGCCGAATATTTATTATTAAAAAAATCGCCTAAGGACTAAACAAAGTCCTTAGGCGATCCTACATATTATTTGTTCTCCAAGGGATAGCCTGCGTCTTTCCAGGCATGAAATCCACCCTTAATGGTTCGGGCCATTGCAAAGCCGGAATCCATCATTTTTGCGACAGCACCGTTGCCGGACGCTTCCTCCGGTCAGGTGCAGTATGTGATGACTTCCACTTCTTCACCTCACGCGGGAACGGTTCTGTTGTGATTTTTACATACGATAACAGCTTTTGATCGCCTTTTCCCTTGTTTTATTCAGATATAATCGAAAAACTATTTATTGTTTAATTTTATACGAGTATAATATACTAAAAGGGGTGTTATTATGAAGAGTCGGGATTTGTACCTTTCACAACTTCTTTTATATAAAAATAAGCCGTTGATTAAAGTGATCACTGGAATACGCCGATGCGGAAAGTCCACTTTGCTTTCATTATTTGAAAATCATCTGCTTTCCACCGGTGTACCTAAAAATCGAATTATTCGAATGAATTTTGAGTCTCTTACCTTTGACCATATCAAAACCTATAAAGAAATGTACGACGATATTAAAGGAAAACAGTTTCTAAAGACCCTTGAAAAATATTATATGGTTGATATGGGTATTCGCAATCAACTAACGGGGTTAAGGGATACGAATTACGGACATGTCTTGGAAAACATTATCTATTTGGAGCTTATCCGTCAGGGATATGAGGTAACCATTGGGAAAATCGGCTCCTTGGAGGTGGATTTCGTCGCTAAAAAAACCGATGAAATTATTTACTATCAGGTATCCGCTACGATCCTGGATAAAAAAACGAGAGAAGGTGAATTACGCCCTCTACAAAAGATTTCCGATAATTATCCGAAGGTTTTACTAACCATGGACCAATCAATTTTTAATGACTACTCCGGTATCAAAGTGCAAAATATCATTGATTTTTTGACCGTATAAGCCTCACCCTTGAGTTATTTTGTTGCTCAACACGTTTATATTGCTACCTCACAAAAGAACCTCCCATTGTGAGCTTAAAAGAATATGTTTTCAACATCGTCGATTAACTTCGGATCGGTGAAATCCAAATTTCCTTGGATCCGTAGAATCTCGTCTCCCTGTAATATATATACATTATTTCGGCTTCCCCTATACCCGATCCTTTTTACGTCCCAAAGAAGGTTTACGGGATGATCTTCTCGAAAGTCCTGCCCTTCTTCATCCAAAAGCCGCTCATAAAGATATTCTGCAACCTCAAGATTGATTGCTCGGTAATAAGAGTAGTTAAATACTCCTTCAGACTGATCCAGAGGATAACGCAGCTCATAATGTTTCGGCACTAAAATACTGCTTCGGGTATAATAGCGAAATTCTCCTGATTCTTCGTCGTGGTCTCCCCAAGGTCCCCCGGTTAATAGTGGATATTCTTCCGGTAAAGGTCGTTGCACTCTTCCTGTTTCACCAATAATCAGACCAGCCGGGATCAGAAATATCAAAAGAAGAAAACTTATTATGATTACCTGGAAAACCATGTCGTCATTTATTATTCGTTGCTTCTTTTGAATCCTTTGGTTGACAACAAGAATTGTCACCGAACCAATTAGTGCTGATAATAATGCGATGATTACACCCTGGTTTCCACCAAGATAATCTCCGAGCATCCCCGCCGCAAAAAATACTGCTAAAAACAAGGGGATTCCCACTAGAAACCATGCTCTTTTTCTTGCATTATTTAAGTTTCGACTAGCAAAGATTTCCTGGCGCTCCACTTTCTTTTGCATTTGATAACGGATTAGAATTAAATAGATCAGAATCATAACTAAATAGAACCAAAATGACGGTAACATCAGAGTTTGTAATATATTACTATTATTCATCAGCTCCTCAGGTCCTATGGGAAAATGAATCCAAAGCATGGATGTCAGTAAAAATATTCCGAAAATCGTTGCCACTATCCGACGATTCCAAATATAGGAGGATACGACCCGGGCCTCTGTCTCCAAATCCGTTTGTATCGGCTTCGGCCGTTTTTCAGCTTCACTATAAAAAAATTGCAAATAGCCCTTTCCGTCAATAAAATGCCAGCCTGCCGCTTCGCATAAATCCCGATACTCTTTGGCTTCCACCGGATCTTTTTCACCTTTGTATTTCGGTATTTCAAACACATCTACCACAAAATGAACTTTCTTCGGTGTGATTTTCTCAAAAGTTGCGAAGAATATATTGGTTTCTTTTAATATCCATCCCCTCTGGGCCATATCTTCGAGATAGACTTCCATGGCTTTATAATCTAAATCCAAAACACTCCATACTACTCGTTTAAGTTTCCCAGTTTTTCTCATCTTCATTTCCCCCTTTAAGAATTCGATCTCCGTCCTGAACTAGCCTTTGAAGCCTTTCATGTTCTTCTTTCACCACTTCCCTGCCTTTGTCCGTGATCACATAGGTTTTTTTCCGCTCCCCGACGGAATCAATTTTAATCAATCTCTCACCGGTAAATTTTGAAAGCAGGCTATAGAGAGTTCCGGCACCGATTTCCACTTTCCCGTCGGTAAATTCATGAACTTTCTGCATGATTCCATAGCCGTGATTCGGTGTGTGCAGTATCAATAAGATGTAGTACATCGGTTCTGTTAGATTTCTGGATGGTTCCTTACTCATAGTTTTACGCTCCTTGATCCTGGGATTTTAAAATAGCTTGAGTACTCCAGTTTATTCATATATTGAGTTATATCGTCTCTCCATATATCGCTTGTCGTTATATATCGCTTGTCGTTATAATACCATGAAAATTTTTTTCTGTCAAAAAACCCCTCCGCTAAAGATTGCTCTTATAGCGGAGGGGTTTCGAATAATAAATTTTCTGAGAGGCAGAAAATTACTCCGTCCCTGCCTGGCTTCAAACATTTTCTGAACTATATCCAAATATGCTTGCCTGCTATAATGCTATATAAGTATGAAAAAATGATCCATTATATGCTCTACACATTTGTATTGCAAGCTCACAAAAGAAGCGTCTCATTGTGAGTTTTGGAACTGAAAGTAGAACACATTGTTAAGGCCGAGGTTTTTTACTACACTTTTCCAACCGGATCCTACTTTCCTCCGGTCTACCGACTCTACGTGCAAATTGAAAATCCTGAGGAAATTTACGAGTTAGACCACGAAGATCAAATGTTGGTTTTTCCGATGGAGGTGTTGGCTGTACCCAGTAAGTATGAG
The DNA here is from genome assembly GCA_003553525.1 of Clostridiaceae bacterium. Classification (GTDB taxonomy): domain Bacteria; phylum Bacillota; class Clostridia; order Peptostreptococcales; family T1SED10-28; genus Isachenkonia. The sequence goes on along the minus strand of PWEO01000084.1, from coordinate 127 downwards.
CTGGAACCATAAACATTATAGAACACACCAAACAAAGATAGTAAAAAACGCTCCCCTATCAAATTTAAGGTAGGGGAGCATTCTGTTTATCTTATAAAAAGTGATAATCTGCCAAAATAATATTTTA
>PWEO01000043.1 GCA_003553525.1 Clostridiaceae bacterium | reverse complement strand
TAAAATGGTAGTAAAGGGAATTGATATCCTAGCGAAACTAATAAATATAAATATGGGAAAAAACTTAAAGGAGAGTTGCTTATTGCTGGTAAGAAACCTATCTTATCCAAGTGCTGTCTGCGACAAAGCGGGGAAAATAATCGGTATGAACGATGCTTTCACAGATTTGGCAGGTTATTCTAAAGAAGAACTGGAACAGCAGAAAATATTCAGGTTTTTGCCGAAGTCCATGGGAGAAGATATACAAAATGCATTGAAAAACATTAATATGCAAACTAGTATTATACGGAAAGTAAACGTAGGCTCGGGAAAAGAAGATAAGATTTTGGATCTTACCGTCACACTCTTCGAAGAACAGGGAGAGGTATCGGGGCAACTTTGGATTTTTTCCGGAGTTAGTGAAGGAAGATTGGGGGTGCAAGATTTTCAAAGTATAGAAGAAGAGTCTTACGCTTCAAAGAAAATACCGAAAGTAGGCACCTGGACATATGATTTTGCAGAAGAAGATTTTTTTGTATCCAAGGATACTTATCAAATTTTTGGGCGAATCCCTGAAGAATTTGACGGCAGTCTCGAAAATGTAATTTCTTTTATACACCTAAAGGATCAAGAATCCTTTTATCGAGAAATGGAAAATGCCTACCAAGGAAGACCCTTAGATATTGTTCTTCGTATTATTACTTCGAAAGGACAGGAAAAGAAAATTCACGCTCGGGCGGAGATGTTTTATCGGAAGGATCACAGTCCCGATACTATGATTGGAACTGTTCAGGACTTAACCATAGAACCTTCCATAGAGAACAGCTTTTATAACCTTGATCAAAGTCTTCAGCAAAGAATGATTTGCGATTATCAAAAACTATTCGATATGGACCCAACCGGTGACAAAGTGGCATTAGAGAAAGGCTCTAAGGAAATAGAGTCTCTCAAAAGAAAAATGAAAAAAAACTATCAAAAGCTACAACAGGATGAAGAGACCTTTCGCATGGGAATCTGGTCTATGGACTTAAACACCTTTAAGTTGTCCTGGTCAAAGGTCACCTTTGAAATATATGGTTTGGATCCTGAAAAAGAAGAACCGGAGTTTGATGATTTTGTAAATATGGTTCATCCCGAGGATCAAAAATTAATTTTTCAAGCCGTGGAAAATCCTCCGGAAAATCAGCCCTTTGAAGTGGAGTTCAGGATTCAACAGCCGAATCAGAATATCAGATATGTAAAACATCTAATTGAGTTGGTATACGAGGATGAAACTCCGATTATGATCCTGGGAAACATACAAGACGTGACAGAGCAAAGAGAGCTTGAGGAACTATCGAAAAAAAATCGGGAAGAACTGAAAAACCTCCAAAATCGGTATCAATTAATGCTTTCCAATTCTGAAGAGGTTCTTGAAATCATTGATGAAGAGGGACAAATAAAATACATTAATCCCGCAGTAAAAAAAATGATGGGCTATAGCCATGAAGAAATCGAAGGAAAATATATTTGGGATTTTGTTGAAGGTTCGGATAAGATTCAACTAAAAACCCTTGTGGAGATGAGCTTGGAGAAGCCGAGAAAAACATTAAAAGGAACCGTTACGACCCATACCAAGGATAAACAAAAATTATACTTGGAAGTGACTATGAACAATCATTTGAAAAACTCGGAAGTACAAGGCATCATCCTAAACTGGCGAGATGTTACCGCAAAGGTAAACCTCCAACGAAAAGTTGAGCATATTACTAATTACGATGAAGCAACGGATTTTCCAAATCGGGCTTATTTCCGGCAAAAACTGATTGGAGAAATTCATCGAAGTCGGGACTGCGGCAAAGGTTTTGTTGTATTCATGATTGGTATTCAAGACTTCAAGCGAATAGGCGATGCATTAGGAATGGACATCGGAGATCAGCTGATTAAAGAGATCGGAAGAAAAATCCATAAACTTTTTCCCAACAAGGATGTTTTTTTATCCAGATACCATGAAAATCAATTTGCTTTACTGGTACCCGGCATGAATGGGCTTGCTGAGTGCCAAAAGCTGGCGGAAGAGATATTTAAACTTTTCAGTGTACCACTCTTGCTGGGTCAATATGAACTGGACGTTAATGTAAACCTTGGGTCGAGTATTTATCCTGAAGATGGAATCACTGAGGAGGAGCTTATTAAGTATAGCAATACTGCTCTTAATCGTGGAAAAGAAGGGGAAGAAAATCAATATCAGGCATATTCTTCGAAGATGGATATTCAAAGTTTCAAAAAGTTTTCCTTAAGAAATGATTTTCGTCGGGCTATTGATCAAGATGAACTCCGTATTTATTTTCAACCTATTATTAATCTGCAAACCGGTAAAATCTTAAGTGTTGAGGCCCTTACACGATGGGAACACCCTGAGTGGGGATTAATTCCTCCCGACGAGTTTATTCCCATGGCGGAGCGCACCGGTTTGATTATTCCTATGGGAAAATGGGTTATTGATAGGGTTTGCAGATATTATAAACATTGGATGGATCAGGGTTATCCTGAGGTGAAAGTATCAGTAAATTGTTCAGGAATTGAATTCTTTAGACGGGACTTTGTTAAAGATATTCAGCAAACATTAGAAAAATACAAGCTGGATCCGAAATTTTTAACAATAGAAATTACCGAGTCTGTCCTGATTGTACAGAGACAGCAGACGGAGAAGGACCTAAAGAGCCTGCAGTCTATGGGGATAAAAGTTGCCATCGATGATTTCGGCACCGGATATTCTTCTCTTACTTATTTAAATATGTTGGAGATGGATATTCTAAAAATTGATAGGGAATTCCTACAGAAAATTCCCCGAAATGAAAACAGCAAAAAGATTCTTTCGGCCATCATCAATTTGGCGAAAGACTTAAAAATGACGGTTGTAGCTGAAGGTATCGAAAACTGGGAACAGGTGTTATTTCTCCGCAGGTTAAGCTGCACGGAAGGACAAGGCTATTTATTCAGCAGACCTCTTCCGGAAGAGAAGATAGATACCCTCCTTAGAAAAGGGTTTATTCAGCCTTCAAAATCCTACGATACAGAGACTCAGATAAAAAAAGAGAGAAGAAAGTATTTTCGGCTGGAATTCCCTCACTATCTTGAGGCAAATTTGAGCATCCTGGAGATCAAGGGAAAAAAGATTAAAGTGTGTGACACCAAAGTTTTAATTAAATATATGGGATCGGGAGGATTGTGTTTTATCTCAGATGTTAATTTTCCCATTAAAAATGATTGGATCCTTCAATTTAAAACCGACTTGCTTGGGGAAGATATCCAGATGGAAGGAACCCCTGTATGGCGGAAAGATCGGGAAGACGGAACGTTATTATATGGTTTGAAATTTATCATCGACGAAAATCTCCGAATGAAGATCGTCAGATTATTAAATAAAGTGCGCTTTCGTATGAAAAAGGATATCGCCTTTAACGAAGGACGTTTTATTACTACAACCATAAAGGATTTTTTTTCATAAAATGATAGAATCCAACCCCTTTTCAAACGAAGAGGGATATGATTTTACCTTCTCCAAATCCTATGGCACCTCATGATGTAATCTTACAAGGGTGAGGGAATACCCTCAAGACCGGTTGTATAAGTGTCGATAAAATAATGGTGTTTTGCTTAATATTGTAGAACATGTTATTATATTACTTAAATATAATTTAAGAGTATATCCAATTTAATAAATTTTTTCGGCAAAATCACTGAAAGGTGATGACGCAAAGCCACGAGTCTACGTTCCTTTGGGATATGGCAGTCGGGTTGCTGTTTTAAAACATATAACAAGCAACCGGATGGTTGCTTGTTTTTAATTATGTAGTAAAAGGGGGAAATATAATGGCCTTTAATGGAGTCGGGATTTTAGATAAATTAATTAATAACGGCCACGGGGAGAAATTTAATAAAAATCACTTTATTTGGATAAAAAGTTTACCTTATCCCGTTGCAGTCTGTGATAATCAGGGGAGAATTCTCACTATGAATGACCCCTTCGTTAAATTAACAGGCCTCCCGGAGGATGACTTGGAATTACAACGAATATACTGGTTTTTACCGAAAGCCGGAGGGGAAGAAATAAAGAACGAGTTGAAGCATCTTAGACAAAACAGCAGTATTATACGGGAGATGAATATTGAATCTTTCGGGGAGGATAAGGACATGGAGGTCACCGTAATTCCTTTTGGGCAACCGGAAGAGGTGACGGCACAGTTCTGGATTTTTTCTGATCAAAGTGAAAAAAAACGGATGGAAGCGGAGCTTAAACAGCTTAAAAAACGCTCTATTGTTCAAGAGGAGCCCTTCAAAATCGGCACCTGGACTTATAATTTTGAACAGCAGGAGTTCTACGCCTCCCAGGATACCTATCAAATTTTTGGAAGGTCTCCGGAGGAATTTGACGGAAGCCTTGATAACGTATTGGAATTTCTTCATCGGGAAGATCAAAGCCGTTTTCAAACGACTATGAAGAAAGCCCATCTGGGAGAACCCCTGGACCTGATCTTTCGAATAGTAACCGGTGAAGGAGAAGAAAAAGATATCCATGCCCGGGGAGAAATGTTTTACCGAAAAGACCAAAGTCCGGACAAAATGATCGGAACTGTTCAAGACCTCACTTCCAGACGCTATGTGGAGAAAAGACTTGAAAACCTTCATAAAATACTTCCGAAGGAAGAAACATTAAATAAACGAAAGTGCTATCGGGTGGACTTAACTCGGGAAAAGATAGAATTAGGAGAAGATATTCGCGAAACCTACGGTTTCGATCCTGAAGTTAAGGAGCACTGCCGCGAGGAACTACTGGAAAGAATTCATCCGGAGGATCGGGTAAAGATCTCAAATATTATTGCAAACTTGAAAGAAAACGAGACTTATGAAATTCAGTACCGTGTTGTGGGTCCTGAAAAAGACAGCTATAGACTTGTTCGAAGCAAAGGAACCGGAGAGTTTCAAAATGAAAAACTGATTGCCTTGGTTGGCGCCATTGAAGATCTTACGGATATGTATGTTTTGAGAAAGGATATAGAGAAAACTTATCGGGAACTACAAGAGGCTCAACAAACCTTTCGCATGGGTATGTGGTCTATGGATCTAAGATCTTTCAGGCTTTCCTGGTCAAAGGTTACCTTTGAAATTTACGGGGTAAACCCTGAACAAAAGGAACCGGATTTTGAGGAATTTCTACAGATGATTCATCCTGGAGACCGGAAAATCGTTCATCAAGCGATTAAGGAACCTCCGAACAAGCAACCCTTTGAAGTGGAATTTCGCATCCTTCCCCCCGGTGGTAAAGAGCGGCATGTCAAACATCTTGTGGAGATTTTGTACCAGGATGACACACCGATATTGATACGTGGAAACATTCAGGATGTGACGGATCAGAAATACCTAGAAAAAAAGACCCGAAAAACCAAAAGAGACTTTGAAAGTATTCAAAACCGATACCAGATGCTTTTGGATAACTCCGATGAAATTCTTGAAATTATAGATGAAAAGGGGCTCGTAAAATATATTAACCCTGGAGTAGTAAAAATGACAGGATTTACTCATAAAGAAATTGAAGGTAAATATATATGGGGATTCGTAGAAGGCGCGGAAAAAGATAAACTGAAAAGCTTAATTGATATGAGTCAAAAAAATCCGAAAAAAATCATCAAAGGCACGATTAGAAGTGCAACAAAACAAGGTAGAGAGATGTATCTGGAAGTGACTATCAATAATCATCTGAATAATCCGGAAATTCGGGGGATTATCTTAAACTGGAAAGATACCACAGCCAAGGTCAATCTTCAGAAAAAAATCGATCGTATTGCCAATTACGATGACGTAACCGATCTTCCCAACCGATCATATTTCAGATACATGATATCGGAAGAGCTACAACGGGCAAGAAAAATTGAAGAAGGGTTAGCGCTTTTTATGATCGATATTGATGAATTTAAACAAATCAATAATGCACTGGGGTCCGATGTGGGTGATCAGCTGATCCGAAATATCGGACAGAAAATACAGCGGAAATTTTCCTGGGACCGGGGGTTTTTAGC
>PWEO01000140.1 GCA_003553525.1 Clostridiaceae bacterium | reverse complement strand
TATAAGAGTACTAAAACCGACAATCATATTTGGAGAAAGTGTGATAAATGGTTTTCAATAATTTATTAGAAGTTTCAATTTAGAGTTCATTATTTAGAATTATGTTGCTAGATGAACCAAATAAATGCTGTTATTATATGGAAATATCACAACAGAACCGTCCCTCGTGAGGGTAAAATAATTACCGGACGAACCAAAGAAATTCCAATCCGCCAAAGCCGATGAGCAGGATGAAAAGGGGGAAATTCCCAAGGGAGAAGCAAATGGAAAACAGAATCAATCTTATCAACGCCAAGGACAAGAAGGATCTCTACTATTTCTGGGAAAGAAGAAACGAGTATTTTTTAGGTGATATTATCCCTAACCATGAAATGGGAGATGAGTTAACGAAGAGTGACATCGATTGTTTTTTTTCAAAGGAGTATAAAGACCATATAATGATGCTGTTCAAAAGAAAAACCGACCCTCTCTATATAGTCTTGATCAATGAAGGCAATACCAATATCGGGTTTATCACCTATGTGATCTACAACTCGGAGGATGGGAAATGCTTCATATTAGACTATTGCATTCATCCGGAATATAGAAGTAAAGGCATTGGGAAAACTGCATTTAATCAATTGCAAAAGGTCTTTATCGAAAAGGGTGCAACATATATCGATTTAAATATTTCCAACAGGAAAAACGAAAAATTCTGGACAAGCATTGGATTTGCAAAAACAACGATCAAGGATGAACGGAACAAATACATTTATAGGAAAAGGCTATGATCCAATGAATATATTTACTAGATGAACCAAAGAAATATTGTTATCGTTTGAAAATCTCACTCCTAACCGTCCCAGTGTGAGGCGGGTGAGGCACAAAAGAACAAAGAATTTTATAGCTGACGTAGAAGATATAAAATTAAATGAAGAAATGAGTGATTTATCATGGCTTGTACTTCTTTTGAAAATGCCAATGCTTTATTATATAGATTAACGAAGTTGGATGAGGAAGAATTAATTAATATTGATGAAGCTACTTATCATATTGTTAATTCCTATGATGATTTAATAAAACTGAACGATAAATTTAACTTTATAAGTTTATCAAAAAAGAATAGAAAAGATGGCGACTTAGAATATCAAGAGTATCTTTCGGAAAATGTGTATTTTGTGATTAAATTTGACGTAGAACTAAGTATTATTCAAAAGAAATTAAGACTTCTCTTGGACGATTTCAGTATAAACAATTGTATATTTTTAGGGGATTTAAAAAAGGATATTCAAAGTGATGATGATCCAAATTGGGGAGAAGGATCATTAGTGCTAAAACATTGTTTAATAAAGAATGAAATAAAATTTGTTTTTAATCCGGTATATTTTGAGGCTTATGATTGTTGTTTTATGAGTAGAATATCATTTCATGATTTAATGGATACTTTCTCAGGACATTTTTGTGATTTTACACAAATAGAGATCGAAACAGCTCATATCGATAACTTAATTTTGGATGAGTGTTCAGTAAAGTCATTGCATATCAACTTCGATTACCATCAGCCGAATTTAAATTCAGTCGAAATCAGCCATTGTACTATTGAAGATATAAGTTTCAATAATAGTAATTATGCTGCCAGGGTTATAAATGAAAAATTTGTATTAATTGGAAACGACCTAAAAAATTTTAATATACAAAGATTCCATGCTGAAACTTTATGGATCAATAAGTGCAATATTGAAAATATAAGAATAGAGAAATCAATAATCGATGCTGATTTCATAATGGTTGAGAATACGTTCGATACAATAAATTTTCGAGGTTCATATTTTAGGGGAAAAATTTTATTTGACCTTGGCTTTATTGAATATGCAGACATGAATAGAGTTTTTAAATACAAATTAAGCGATGCAGAAACAATCGATAACTTGAATGTTTTTATTAGATTAGCCAAACAAGACAATGATACGGATACTGAATTGAAATTGAAATATTTCCAAAGTGTGCAAAAAAACAAAGTGTATAATACAGGGTTGAAATACATAGCTAACAAAGTTTTAGATATTACAACAGGCTACTTCACAAATTATAAAAGAATCCTTCTAACAATGATAGCTACTATCGGCATTTTTGGAGCCGTGTATTCACTATTTCCGCAATATATTTTGGTGGGGGATACCACATTAGATATAGCAACAAACAATAATACTATTTTAGTTATACTAAACTCATTTTACTTCTCGTTGATATCATATACGACCATTGGATATGGAGACTTATCTCCCGTGGGGATACTTAAATTATTATCAGGGATCGAAGGTATGCTTGGAGTAGTAATATCGGCCTCATTGGTAACTGTTTTTGCACGTAAGTTTTTATAGGTCTTAAAGGAAGACGGTTAGCGCTGATCCTTCACGGAACTCACAAGGGAACTCACAAGGGGACAGTTCCTTTGTGATCTAGCAATAAAAAGGTGTAGAGCAACAAAATGAATCAAATCCGGTTGTTGAAAGGAGATAAAAATGATCGATAAATATGAAGTGGTAACCTTATGCGGAAGTACAAGGTTTAAGGAAGATTTTATAAAAGTACAGAAAGAACTTACCTTACAAGGCAAAATTGTCATATCCGTCGGACTGTTTGGCCATGCCGGCGACAATGAGGTTTGGGATGAAAACACAAAAGAAATGCTGGATGATATGCATAAAAGAAAAATCGATATGGCGGACTCCATATTTGTAATAAACAAAAATCACTACATAGGAGAGAGCACAAGGTCAGAAATTGCATACGCTGAAAACACCGGGAAACCCGTGTATTACCTTGAAGCGCCTTAGCTCCTAACTGTTTCTTTAAAGGGGGATTTATAGTGAGAATCATTGAAACTGAAAGATTGATATTACGAACGCTGAAAATGGAAGATATTGATGCCGTCATGAACTTCTGGGGTGACGTGGAAGTGATGAAATATTGTGGAGGAGCAGGCACTAAAGAACGGGAGCTTAAGGCACTGCAGTATTATATAAACATGCAGAAAGAGCGGGGTTTTTCCCCTTATCTCACAGTATTGAAAGAAAGTGGGGAAATCATAGGCGTTTGCGGGTTTAATCCGCCTAATAACGGTTACGACACTGAACTGATGTATCATTTAGCTAAAAAATACTGGGGAAAGGGATATGCAACGGAAGCAGCAAAAGCCTGTATTGATTATGCAAAAGGGCAGTTGAAAATCAAAAAAATCGGGGCCTCGATAGACCCTGATAATAATGCTTCCCAAAAGGTATTGGAAAAATTGGGTTTTACTTATTCAGGCATGAAATGGTGTGAGGAGACGAATCAAGATGAACCCTATTTTGAAATGATCCTTACATAATTATCACAAAAAAATTTCTTTGGCAAGGGAGCTAAAACAAGTTCGTTAGGAGGGTGTAAGAGATGGATTTTGTCATTCGTTTAGAAGAAGAAAAGGATTTTGAAAAGGTGGAATTTCTCACACGGGAAGCTTTCTGGGACCTTTACGGACCGGGCTGTGATGAGCATTTGATCCTTCATAAACTGAGAAAATCACCGGCCTTTGTGAAAGAGCTCAGTTATGTTGTTGATAAAGACAACCATATTATCGGGAATGTGGTATATACCATAGGGAAAGTAACGAATGGAAATAAGCAGGTTCATGAAGTTTTATGCATGGGGCCGATTAGCGTGTTGCCGGAGTATCAAGGAAAAGGCATTGGTTCCAAACTCTTGGAAGAAAGCCTTAAAAAAGCGAAGGTAATCGGATATAAGGGGGTCGTGATCTTCGGCAATCCCAAATATTATCAAAGGTTTGGGTATGAAAATGCTAAAAAGTACGGTATACAAACCTCGGAAGGGGAAAATTTTGATGAGTTCATGGCATTGGAATTAGAAAAAGAGGGACTAAAGGGGATCACCGGTAAATTCCATATTGATAGTGCCTTTGAGGTAAACAAAGAGGAGCTCGAAACCTTTGAAAAGGGTTTTCCCCCTAAAGAGAAAAACTTCAAGCTTTAAATATTTTTTAAAAACCCTGGAAATGGAAGCAATGCTGTTTGCGCCCTTCGGTATTATTATAGGGTAAAGAACAACCGAACTTTTCGTAATAGGCCACATTTTCCTGATTTTCCGTATCCAAAGCCACAGGGTAGGGCGTCTCGGAAGAATCGCAAATTTCATGGAATGTTGATTTTTCTCTTGACGAAAAGAAGGCATCGTAATATACTATAGGTAGTGACCGACTGGTCACTATTTTACGAAACGATAATGACCAGATGGTCACGGAGGTGGAAGTTATGCCGGAATCCTTGTTTTTTCAACTGGAAGAAGAGAAAAGAGCTCGTATTATTAAAGCGGGAATAGAAGAGTTTGGCCGTCAAAGCTATCAGGAAGCCTCAACCAATCACTTGGTCAAGGTGGCGGGGATCAGTAAGGGAAGTTTGTTTAAGTATTTTGCCAGCAAAGAGGACTTGTATTTTTATTTACTGGACCAGGTAATTAATGATTTAATCGCCGGGGTTAGCGGGGAAATTGAATCCTTGCAAGGGGATCTGTTTTCCGTGATTCTTCGGTTTGCCGAAGTGGAATTTCGTTGGCATTTTCATAATCCTGATTCCTATCAACTGATGAAAAAAGCCTTTAGCGATCAAGCTTCGGTGATGTATCCCAAAATTCTTGAGCGTTACAATGTAACGGGGGACACCATGTATGAACAGATATTAAAAGGAGTCGATACCAAAGGACTGCGGTGGGATAAAAACAAAACCATGAAAATAATAAAATGGGTCCTGGAGGGTTTCAACGAGGAATTTATGAAACGATATCAACATATGGAGGATGTAACGGTCATAAAAAAGGATTATATGAAAGAGCTGACGGAGTACTTGGACATGATCAGAGTAGGTGTGGATCAAGAAGGGCAAAATTCGAATTTAGGAGGGGATGGGCATGTTTAACGGAGCAAAGGGGAATAGTATTAAGATCGGTCACACGGAAATGGAGTATATCACCTTTGGAAAAGGGGAGAAAACCCTGGTGATTATCCCGGGACTTTCCGACGGCCTAAAAACCGTAAAGGGGACGGCGAAGACCATGGCCTTGATGTACCGCCGGTATGCCAAGGAATACCGGGTTTATGTGTTCAGTCGAAAAAATCAACTGGAAAATGGATATACCACCCGGGACATGGCCCGGGATTTGAAAGAGGCAATGGATCAGCTGGGGATTACCAGGGCTTATGTAAAGGGGCTCTCTCAGGGAGGAATGATTGCCCAGTACCTGGCTATTGATTATCCGGAAGTGGTGGAAAAACTTATCATTGCCGTATCCATGGCCAAGCAGAACGATACCATACAGCAGGTGGTACAGGGATGGATTACCATGGCGGAAAAAGGAGATTATAAAAGTTTTATCATTGATTCCATGGAAAAGACCTACACGGAGGATTATTTAAAGCGAAAGAAGTACCGCTGGATGTATCCGCTGATTACCCGTATAGGAAAGCCTAAGAATTTTAACCGGTTTATCATTCAAGCCAGGGCATGTCTAACCCACAATGCCTATGAGGAATTGGGAAAGATCCAATGTCCTACTCTGGTAATCGGCGGAGACAGGGATAAGGTGGTGGGGATAAACACCTCGGAGGAGATGGCCGAGGCAATCCCGGGAAGCAAATTGGTAGTTTATCCGAATCTCGGTCATGGAGCCTTTGTAGAGACGAAAGACTTTGATCAGGAAGCACTGAAGTTTTTATCCTGATTTATCTGTTTTATCGGAGGGGATGAAAAAATCCGTCCGGAGGCGGAGAACCATAGCGGCCCCGGACGGTTATTTTTATCTGCAAATTTATCTATACTGATAGTTATAATAGGAGGGGTTTAGTAATTTTCAAGGATATAGAAAAGAGAAGGATCCTAGTTAAGTATCATCGGGTTGGATTCTACCGCTCAATAATAATTGGCTCACAATGGGACGGTTCTTTTGTGAGGGAGCAATACAAATGTGTAGAGCATCTGATGAATCGTTTTTTCATATTTATATAGCACTGAATCAGGCAAGCATATTTGGACATAATTCAG
>PWEO01000113.1 GCA_003553525.1 Clostridiaceae bacterium | reverse complement strand
TAAAATTACATCAGCTTCAGAAACCCATATTATAGCGGACACGACTATTTAGAAATGGAAGAAGGAGATGAGCTGTATCCTTTGCTCCAGTAGCATCAGCAGATCATTGACTATTTAGAATGTCAGCTGGTAGAGGCGAGGTTTGATCTTTATCAGCCGGAAAATGTTATTGAGGATATCGACGGATTCGCCGGAGTTACGGTTCTGGCGAAGTAAATACTTTCTGCAGTGTACTTTTCAACTGGCTATAAGGTTCCTCGGAACCGGGATATTTCTTGAAATCCTATGACTCCAATGGTATAATTGATAGTAGTTTGCAACGAAAGACTTTAATAGAGAGGGGTGGGATTTTGCATCTTATTACAGGAATGGTGGCCAGTATGTTGTTTTCCGGCTTAAGAAAAAAATCGGAGCATAAACTATTGAAAACCGACTTCAGGGTAGCCCATGTTTCACCGGGCCGTGTGCGACTATATAGCCGAAAACTTCAAAACTCGGCGATGGGGGATACATTAAAAAAGGAACTGATGAGGGTACAAGGCATTAAGGAGATGAGTAATAACACGGTTACCGGATCCCTTTTAGTATTTTATGATCCGAAACAAATTCAACCGGATTTATTGGCTTCAGCAGTATATCAGCTATTGGGTTTTACTAAGGAGAAGAAAACAAATAGAAAGGGACGGGTTTATAAGGAAGTCGAGTCCATGAACTTAGCACTGAACCATGCCCTAATGGAAAAAAGTGACGGAGCCTTGGATACGAAAACCCTAATTGCCGGAGGATTTGTAGCCCTCGGTATTCGAGAGCTGATTAAGAATAAAAGCCTGGGGATGCCGGCGCCCATAACGCTTTTTTACTGGGCCTATAACACCTTAGACCTGAATAAATCCAAGAGCTCAAGGAGTAGTTGAAATGAAAGTTGAAGAGATAGTATTTAAAGTCCTTTTACGGTTTAGAGTAGTGCATTCCATCCCGGGAAGAATTCGAATTCATGTTCCTATGAGTCAAAGAATTCCTACGGAGTGGAAGCAGTCCCTTGAAAACCTGGATCGTTTAAAGAATTTAGCGGGCATTCAGGAAGTCAGTTTTTCCGTGATAACCGGAAATGCCTTGATCCACTATGATCCTGAAAAGATTTCGGAAAAAGAGATTATCGAGACCCTTAGGCAGATCGCAAAAGTTCTCAAAGCACATCGGCAGGAACTTATCCGGAGGGCGGATCTGGATCAACACCAAGCATTGGAATACTTACTGAATTTATTAAAAGTCCATATCCCGTGGCCCCAATCCACAGAGGTGGACTCCACAAGGAGCCAATAAACATGATCCGAAAAAAAACGAAACAACTGATGCACTTGGAACTGGCTCACCATATCCCGGGAAGAATCCGGGTACGGGCAGGAGCTCTGAAATATTTAAAACAAGTGCAGGAAGAGTTTTTAACCAGCATCAATCAACATGAATACTTTAAGGAAGTAGAATATAACAGCGTTACCGGAAGCCTGCTGATTTATTTTGATGAAGATCAGATCGGTAGTGAAGAAGTGGTGGAGGTAGTGGAAAACCATATCGGGACTTTTTCCATTGCGGCTTATCAGGCGGAGAGGGAGGAGAAAAATACCCTCACGGTAAACGAACGGCGATTGCAGGAGGAGTCTGTAAAGGATATCTTTAAACGGGTGGCCATCTCCGCTACGGCTCTCGGAGCCTTTGCACTGATCAAAGGGCTTCGGGGCTTCGGCATGATGGGATGGAGAAGAAAACTTCTCGCCCCTCCGGCACTGATCAGTATCGGCCTTTCTTTGCCGATTTTTCAAAGCGGATGGGACTCGCTAAAGTACACGAAAAAACCGAATGCTGATACCCTGACATCCACCGCGGTACTTACCGCCCTGTTAACCGGCAGGTCGATTTCCGCATTGGTTACGATTTTACTGGCGGATGTGGCGGAGTTGATGACGGCTTATACCATGGAAAATACCCGAAAGGCCATCAGCGATATGCTGAATGTCGGAGTCCAGGAGGTTTTAGTGGTTCAAGAAGACGGCCGATTAATCAAAACTCTCCTGAGCGATGTGGAGCCGGGAGATGTCATCAGTATTCAAACCGGAGACAAGATCAGTGTGGACGGAGTTATTGTAAAAGGGGAGGCTTTTGTAGACGAGTCCCCGATTACGGGAGAGTTTTTCCCGGTAAATAAAACAATCTCGGACTCGGTATTTGCCGGGACGATCATGAAGTCGGGAAATATTCATGTGGAGGCCGAAAAAGTGGGGGATCAGACCACGGTGGCAAGAATTGTTCATATGGTGGAAAGTGCCTCGAGTCGTAAGGCCCAGATCCAGACTTATGCGGATAAATTTTCTACCCAACTGATACCCCTAAACTTTGGCCTTGCGGTAATTATTTATGCGATCACGCGAAACATCAACCGGGCCCTCAGCATGATGATTATCGATTTCTCCTGCGGGGTGAGGCTTTCCACAGCCACGGCGCTGTCCGCCTGCATTCATAACGCGGCGAGAAACGGCGTGCTGATTAAAGGCGGAAACTACGTGGAAGCCTTAGCAGAAGCCGATGCTTTGGTTCTGGATAAAACCGGTACCATCACCGAAGGTCGACCGAAGGTAATGAGCATTTACCCGATTGGAGATTACAGTGCCAAGGATCTTTTGCAAATGGCCGGGGCAGCGGAGGAAGATTCTTCCCATCCCTTAGCCCAGGCAATTCTCAATTATATCAAGAAAAAAGGATACGCCATACCGGACCACGGCATGGTGAAAGTGGTAACCGGTCGCGGGGTAACCACCACTGTGGACGGGGAGCGCATTTATGTAGGGAACCGAAAATACATGCATGAACAAGGCATTGATACCGAGATCCTGAAAGAGGAAATGAAATCCCTGGAGAAAAAAGGGGAAATCATGATTTTTATAGGAAAGGAATCGGAGCTTGTGGGGATATTAGGGATCCACGATGCATTAAAAGAAAACATGAAAAAAGCCTTGAATCGGTTAAGGAATCTGGGATTTGACGATGTTCGCCTCCTTACAGGGGATATCGCTTTCCAGGCGGAAAAAATGGCAAAGCGTATGCATATGGATGATTTCGGCGCCGAGCTGATGCCCGAGGATAAGGTAAAGACCGTACTGAATATGCAGGCGGCGGGATCCAATGTGGTAATGATCGGAGACGGAATTAATGATGCACCGGCGCTCGCCTATGCGGATGTGGGCATTGCCATCGGAAATACCCGTACCGATGTGGCCATCGAATCCTCCAACGTAACCATCACCAATGACGACCCCTTGCTCATTCCCTCGGCAATTCAATTGTCCAGACAAACCATGGGGACCATAAGGAATAATTTTGGCATGGTTGTAGGGATCAACGCCTTGGGGATTATTCTCTCCGCCATGGGCTGGCTGCCGGTGGTATGGGGCTCCGTGCTTCATAACTCCTCGACGATTCTGGTGGTTATGAACTCGGGTCGGCTGCTGTTACAGGATTTTGAAAGGAGGACTTTTTAATGGAGGAACTGCGACTGACCATTGTCCATGAACTTCCGGGAAGGCTTCGTCTTCGTTTGAGCCGTCCTTCTAAAGATTTACAAAAACTGAAAGAAGCCGTGGGAAAACACGAAGGGTTTATCAATATGACCTATAATCCCGTAAGCCGGTCTTTGTTAATACGGTACAGGCCCGCCCTAGTCAGCGGTACAGAAATTACAGTCAGGACCGCCATGGCCCTTTCTATTGAAAGTGCGAATGCACCGATCAAGCTTTATCGGGAAGGCCGGGAACAACCCCTGAAACCGTTGGATTACTATGCAGGACTGACGCTGATGTTGGCCGCCCTGACCAGAACCCGGTTTCTTCCGACTATGGGAGGAACCATGGAGTACCATGCAGCGGGAGCTACCACCCTGTCGGTTATGAATCATGCCTGGCAGGAGGTAAAAGAGGAAGGGGTGTATCACCCGGAAGTACTTTCCTCGGTATACCTGATCGGCTCTATTATTAATGGAAATGTGTTAAAGGCCAGTGTGCTGACCTGGCTGTTGACCTTCGGTCGCCATCTTCTGGACATTTCGGGAGACCGGTTAATTGTTCAGGCCTTGGAAGTAAAAGAGATTGAAGGAAAGAATTATATCGATGCAGTTGTTCGGCCGGATTCCTCATCGATTAACAACCCCATTGCCTTTGTGGTAAATGTTATGGGAAAATCTATGGGAATCGAAGGACAGGGAAAGGGCAGCCAGCTGATGGACAGCATTACAATAATGTCCCGAGAGCACGGCAATGTCCTGGAGGGTCTTTCCGCCGGTAATGAACGTGTATATATGAGACTAAATCAATGATAGGAGTGAGACGATGAATCAAGGATTAGGACTGAATAAAGATCATTTAACAGGATTTGTGGTAGGTGTAGGCGTCGCTGCAGCGGGGTACTACATGTATATTCGAAACAAGGACAAGGTGGATGAGCTCTTAGCAGGTTACGGAATTTCCATTCCCTCTCCGGCGCAAGAGGATTATTCAAAAATGACCTTGGAAGAGTTAATGCTGAAAAAAGAGACCATCGAAGATATCATCGCGGAAAGAGAATTAGCACTGGAGGAAGGACCTCATACAGAGGAAACTAAGGCATAGAGCTAATATCAGTTTAATGGAGGCGCCGATTGCGGCGTCTCGTGTTTTTGCTTTGTCCTTCTTTTCTGTCTTAAGAAATCCCCGAAGGAGGTTTCATACTGGGATAATCGGGTATGTAATTCTTAACTTAACGAGGTAAAAATTGAAAGGGAGGGATATACTGTGATTTATACGATTATTGTAATCATTTTGGCTATATGGCTGGCAGGACTGATTTTAGAAATTGCCGGTGGGCTTATTCACCTTCTGTTGATTCTTGCTTTGGCCATATTTATATTTAATAGGTTAACGGGAAGGAAATAGGAATAATTTGGTTTGGATGAACAACATACTTCAAAAACATCTGTCATAATAGGCAGGTGTTTTTGGCTTGATAGCACAACTAATAATAAGGACGTGAAGCAATGATATCATTGGAATTTTTAATACGAATTATATTTGCATTTTTACTGGGAGGTGCCATCGGATTCGAGCGTCAGCAGCGGCAACGGATGGCAGGGGTTCGAACTAATGTGTTGGTAAGCCTGGGAGCTTTTTTGTTTATTACTCTTTCCACCATGATCGAAGGGGAAGGGAGCCCCACCCGAATGGCTGCTCAGGTAGTATCGGGAATTGGTTTTCTCGGAGCCGGTGTAATTATTCGTCAAGGCACCAATATCAGAGGCCTAAATACAGCAGCTACCCTCTGGTGCGCTGCGGCTATCGGTGTGCTCACCGGTTTCGGATTTATTGCGGAAGCCGTGGTAGGGACCCTTTTTATACTCTTTGCCAATATTTACTTGCGGCTTTTCTTGAAGAAAATCAATCTTCCCTCCACCACTCAGGAAGAGGAACAGGAAGAGATCCATTATCGGATTAAGGTCCGATGTAAGGAGGAAGTGGAATTCCAAGTCCGTTCTCTGTTGATCGATTTGATGGCAAAAGAGGATCTTCTGCTTAGTTATTTAAAAAGTGAAGACCAGGAGGAGGACCCCGGGGATGTGAAAATCTTTGCAGATATTGTGGCCTTTGAAAAGTCCCATAAGGAAATTGAGGAGATTGTTGGAAAACTCAGTTTGGAGAATCATGTTACCTCGGTGGGTTGGAAAGCAAGCGTATAGTGGAATTTGCTAATTATTGGTGGAACTGGAAGCAGGTTTTATCAACGGTTATGGCAATTAAATCCTTGACGGATTGCAGCTTCTTCGATAGAATTACAAACTCGCCACCAAACCATAGGGTTGGTGGTTTTTTTCGTTTTTTAAAACACAGAAAAAATCCTCTAGCTTGGCACGGAGATAGCTTAGAGGTGTTATTGGTGATATCAACTTGGACATCCCTATAATTAAAAAACTCGTCATAATGAAAATATTTTCACAATTAAGTGAAAACTTTAAAAATATTGACATTGTTTTTAGACTTCCTAAAAGATAGGATGATAGTAAGAGAAAATAAGGAGGGGT
>PWEO01000136.1 GCA_003553525.1 Clostridiaceae bacterium | reverse complement strand
TTTTGTTTTGCCAGTGGTAATATCCTTCCTGATGAATAATAAAACTGTCATATTTAATATAGTAGTAGTACCATGGTTTTTCGGCGTTTGGATTCATTTCGTAGTACTGTAAAAAATCTGTGATAACCCGGTCTAAATCTTCATGGCGGCTATAACTATCCAGGAGTTTATAAAAGACTTCTTTCGTTTTGTCATAGTGGGCTTTTACCTGACTTGGAAAGAAAAACTCTCGCCATGAATTATCTTTTTTACCTCCAAGTAACCAGCGGCTACGGATCTTTTGTGTGTAATCTCCATGAGCAAACAGTGCTCTGCTGATCTTTACAAAGTCACAATTAGAATAAAAGACCTTCTGAAAAATCTCACCATAATGATCCACCGTCTCATCCAGTCGAAAGATTCCGAGACATCCTTGTAAAAGCCGATGATCTTCTAAGCGGTAAAGTCTTTCCTTGAATGCAGGATTTTTCATTAAAAATGCTTCTTTTTGCATTTCTTCCCTGATTTGCGACTTGTTGAATTTTGTATCCTCTTCTTCTATTCCATTTAATATCATGCTTTCAATTTCATTTAAGAATCGTCCCATATTTTCTTTTCGCAGGGTATCTTCCGAGGAACTGATCAGGTTCCGGATTTTACGGATTTTCACCGGAAAGTCATCGACCTTATGAATAAAGTGTAGGATACAAGCATAAAGAATAAGCTGCTCACCAAGAGTAAAAGGATTAATTCGCTGTGTTGGTTGATAGCGGTCAGCACACTTTTTAAAGAGGTCTATTTGCGAATTCAAAAAAAAGAATCGCACTTTTTCAGGAGTAAAATCCTTCTCAGCAATATAAAAATACTGATCAAAATCCATACTATGCCCATCCGGTTGATGGTATACTTTTTTCATCTGATCAAGAATATCAAATAATTGATTCACAGTCTCCGATGACTGATATACTCTTTTGTATATGCCCATTTCCCCATTCTCTTCAACCTCCAACGGAGCATATTTAGCATCGAATATATCGGTGATATAGGCAAAAAAGCGCATAATCCCTTCATCAGCTTTTTTCGCCAAATCCCCTGATTTATCTTCTTTATAAAGATTCCAGAAAAGATCTGACCATTCTTTATCAATTTTATGATTAAATACCTCCCGCTGCTCTCCTTGAAGAAGCTGGGAAAACTTGATTTTAAAATGCTCAAACTCCGTCAGTTCTTTCCCTCGGGCATTCATCTTAATATACAAATCATCCGCCAAACCTAGCTGATCCATCGGTAACAGATAAAAAATAATCGGCGGATTATTATCGGTTAAGCGGTCCCAAATTGGAGGTAAATCATATTCTTGATCCATCATTTGAATAGCATCGAGCATTCGAAGCATTCCACTAATGGTAGGTTCATTATTCCAATCCATAAAGAACCAGGGTTGATTGATGATATGTTCTCTTAAGGAGTGGTCTAAGTCCTCTGGTTGATATTTTACCAATCGATTGCAAAATTCCCGGGCACTGTGTCTGGTTTGATATTGAAATTTCTCCAATACAGATTCCGCTTCCGCTCTACGATTTTCCTTAACCGCAAGGTACCAATGTAGGAGATAAAGGGTTGTCAATCGTTGCTGTCCATCAAGCGGATAAAATTCGATTCGTTGGTTTTCGTCAGGGTCTGTGAAAGTTTGCGTATGTCCATAAATAAAGTCCAGCTTTAGCGGTCTTTGATCCTTACTCAGAGCATCGAACAATGCCTTTAATAAATTTTTGCGGATTTTTTTTATTTTTTCATGGTTTCTTCCTTGGGCATAATCTCTTTGAATCATAGGAATGACAACATGATACTCTTGAAGAAGAGACCATAATCCATTTTCATTATTCATCCTCATCCACCTCCTCTAATGGCAAATACGATTCGAGTACCCGCTCAATTTCTGTAAGATAGTTTTTTCGATCCCATTGATTCCAGAAATAAAACTGTTCATTGGACGTAACGGGATTATAATATTTTAAAAATACCCAACGGGTACAAAGGGGGATATAATTCCCACTGCGATCCATTTCAATGATTGCCCGGCGCTTTACTTCAAATACGGAGTTATTCAGGGCAGAATTATCCGGCTGACTGAGCAGGGCAAGGTTCGAGATTCCGTGTGCTTCCATTGGGTCTCCTTCTATCTCCTCACTGAATACATCAATTATGCTTTCCGATAGAATCGTAAATTCGTTCCATGTAATAGTCTCTTCTTGTAATTTTTCAGCTTCTTCAATCAGCGCTGCTAACCGTATTTTATTGTCACCTTTCGCCGGTTCCAATAGTTCCTTTAAAATAGATTTATGGTACTCCAGCCATTGCAGCCAGGGTTCTTTCTTCGTTTGGTCCATCCCTTCGGTGTTTTGTGCGTGGATATGTTCAATGGACCAATGGGTATTTTTATAAAATTGGAAGGGATAACGGGATTGAATGCTGGGATTTTGCCGAATCGACTCAACATTAAAAAGGGTCAGAACCCGCTTAATATTATTATATCCGCCTCGCTCATCATAACTAAGTTCTCTGATATTGAAGTTAACACTCTCTTTGATTTTCTGATCCAGCATTTTCTCAAAATCATCTTTTCTCATTTCTAACGAGTTTTTGATTAAATCCTTTAAAGGCTCATCGATACTTACCAGATAACCGATCTTGTGATATAGATTCAAATCTTTATACCATTCCAGAAGTAAATGATAATAC
Source organism: Clostridiaceae bacterium (assembly GCA_003553525.1). Taxonomy (GTDB): domain Bacteria; phylum Bacillota; class Clostridia; order Peptostreptococcales; family T1SED10-28; genus Isachenkonia. The sequence continues at coordinate 3,484 of PWEO01000136.1, read as the reverse complement.
CGTTCGATCTTTAGCCAAAGCGCCCATAAAGCCTCTCCGGAATCCTTCGACTGTTCAAGGAAATACAAGAACGTATATAAGGGATCAAAATCTTTAATTGATTTTCCCGCCATCATATTAAAAATAAGTTCGATACGGTTGGCATAATCCTCTTGATGTTCATTGGTAATAAAACTCCAGAATTCCGGTTCTGAAAGTTTTTTTTCAATTTCATCCCAAAAGATCGATATTTCCAGTTTATTATTGGTTGCTGTTACTTCATCCACATGGTTAAAGCTTGAGGAAGAAAGAAAGAGGGCCTTAATAAGTTCGGCATTTGTCAGTGGTATTTTTCCGATATTGAGTCTTGTAAAAAGAGCTTTGCTGTCTGCGTCCTGATCCACTTCATACCAGATCACTTTCACAGAGTATGGGTCATAATTATTTTCATCAACAATACCTCTTCCCATCAACGTGCGAAGAAACAAATCCCGGTCATTTCTCGTTTTGATATGCTCTCCATTTTCAAACCAGCTCCGGATTCTTTCATAAGCTTTATGTATATAGTGAAAATCGATATTGGAATGATCTTCTTTAACATCTTTTAAAAATTCTCCGCTATCTTCACGGGTTTCATAGGTGATTTCGTATACCGGTTTACCATACTCTCCTTTTAGGGAGTCTACCCGTAGATACTCCTTCATTAGGTATTGAATAATGAGATAAAGTGTCGTTAAACGTTGCTGTCCATCAATAACCTCGTACCTCTCCTCCTCGACCGCTTCTTTTACGACTACCGGTTGCAGGCAGTAAAACTCCTCATCCTTCTTATCTCTTTTCTTGGCAAAACCCCATAGATCACTAAGCAGATCATCCACCTGTTTATCCGTCCATCGGTACCCCCGCTGATAATAAGGTATATAGAAATGCCCTCCCAATAGGTCATATACGGTTTTTAACACTAACTCCTGGCTCATATCATCCCTCCTGCCTATTTCAACTACTGATAATTTCTAAAGAAATACAACACGATCTTTATAAATTTCACCTATTTTATTAATCGTGTGTGTTTTATCATTCTTCTCGTTTTTTCATTTTCAACTAATATTACTTCTACAGTCCCCACCTCAGCCAAAACATCAGAAATAATATTCGCCATTCTCAAATTGGTATCGAGGGCATACTTTAGCTCTCGATCCAATCCATCAGGTGTTTCCTCTTTGCTAAGATGTCTGCAGTTTTGAGGAAGTTCTCGATTCGGTGCTTTCTCAAGAATTTCTATAGTCTTTTTGATCATTTCATTACTTATAGTTATACCCCGATACTTAAAAGGAAGCATTTCATCAAATTCGAGTTCGACCTTTTGATAAAGATCCTGTAACATATTTTCTGATACCATTACCCTCTCCCCTTTCTTCCTTAAGCCATTGTATTCCCAAAAATTATAAAATATTTCCATCTTATATTAATTATTCTATAAATAGAAGGCAAACTCCTTTTTAATTTTGAATTTTTTATAATATTTTGAATTTTTTACATCTGTCTTTTCAAATTTACTAAATGGATTTATAAACTGAGTGCCTCCACCCTTAGACCGATAAAAAACCACCCCGAAGATGGACTGATAAATAGCCTTCAGACCGTTATATCTATTCGGAACTCATCCTATAATGTACTTAGAGATAATGATACAGTCCTAAAAAATTAATCACCAAAATATAAATGAAAAGGAGCGGATCACAGTGGAAAACATTTTAGCAATGGGAAGCGGATACGAAATGGCAAACGATAAACTAGATAGCTTAAAAGGAGGAAACAATTTGGAACGATCAATCACACTAAACAACGATTCTTTTGAACTGAGCATTCCTGAAGAAAAATCAAATAAATTAACCATTATCTTTAAAAGCGCCAAGTCCAAGATTGCAAAAGCCATTTTACTGCAGGAAGTAGAACGGGACATCGAAAAAACTAAGGAATTTTACAGCTATGGCAGCTACATCGGATAAAAATACAAACAAATTGGATGGAAAAATGAAAGCACTACTTAGTAACAAAAAAACCGTACTTGGACCGGTGCAGGGAAAAACTAAAAATAGAGTAAGAAAAAGATAACCGCCTGAAGGATCGGAGACACCGATGCCTTGAGGCGGTTTTGTCGTTCCGCTTGTAACCGAAGCTGGGGATTATCGGAAGCCAGTTTTGGCGGAGCCAAGCGTAGTCCATTACCGGATGTTCGCTGCTGTTGGTTTGCGTCTCTTGTGTACTCTCTTCTTATACGTCCTTCATTAATTTGTTTAGTATTTCTGCAATTTCAATGACCTTATCAATATCTACTATTTCCATATTGTCTTTTTCTGTATGGGTAATATCCTGGCCTTCGTCACTTTCTATAAACCATTCAGAGGAAACAGCAATTGCCGGCACCCCATATTGCAAAAAGATACTATGATCACCCTGTGGCCATTGCACCCCTTCTTTCACATCAGGATATCCCTTCATACTACTCGATGCCGCCTTTTTCAAATCTTTTGGTAAATCGAAAAAAGAAAAGGTCGTTTTTCCTTTTTTATAGGCGGCTCCGTCAATATTAACGTTAAGCAAAATGTTTTCAAATTTCCCCTTGTTTTCCGTGATATATTTCATTTGTCCGGGAACAGCATAATCATCTTCCCCATTGAATGCAACCAATTCTATTTGTCTGCTGCCTTTGTAGTCCTGCAACAATTCTGCAAGGATTAGTAAAACCGTTATCCCGGTAGCATTATCGGTTGCGCCGGGGGTTCCCTTTTTAGCATCGATGTGGGCTGTAACGACAATTCTTTTTCCCTCTTCCCCACCAATTTTGCCAACAACATTGTATCCCTTGCTTGGTATTCTTTCAGCGGAGATTTTTAGGGTGGCGGTTTTTCCAATAAGCTTAAGGATCTTTTCACCGTCTTCTCCTGTCATATATACCGAGGGAATATCAAAATCCCCATCTTCAATAAGGGGAAAGGGATAAACGCCCCCTGCAAGAGACGCATTTCTTTCGGTGGCACAAATCAATGCCAAAGCCCCGGATTGTTCTAAAGCAGTTACTATTTTTTGGTGTTCTTCAGGATTGTAAAAAACAAAGTTTTTGGGCATAAGCTGCTCTTTTACAAGTTCTCCATGGAGCAGAAGAATTTTTCCCTTAAAATCTCCATTTTCTAATTCTGCTATGGTTGATGCACTTTCCAATTGGGCTGCCCCTTGAAAACCTAGGGAGTAGGGACTCACTTGCACCCTAAAATCTTGCTTATTAATTTGCAAAACTGCTCCATCATTTTTCCAGTCCATTGCACTAAATTCTTGGGATATTGTTTGCCAGCCTAAAGACTTCAATCGTTCCTTGAAAAAAAGACTTGCCTGTCTGTTGCCTTCACTACCGACACATCGTTCTGTTATGTCAATACATAGTTTGTTCATATATCCCATACATCGTTCTTTGAACTTCACTTTGTCCATTGGTTATCTCCTTTTT
>PWEO01000139.1 GCA_003553525.1 Clostridiaceae bacterium | reverse complement strand
ATATAATAAAGAGAAAAAAAGAACCAAAGAATTAGAACGAGAACTTCGTCAAAAAGAGAAAGCCTTAGCCGAAACTGCTGCCCTTCTGGTCCTTAGAAAAAAGGCCCGGGAGATCTGGGGGACCCCGAGGACGACTAATCAGCGACCTGGATCGGCAAACGGCAGTAACGCTGATTAACGAAGCAAGAGAAAACGGTGCACGGCTAATACCTGCCTGTGATGAACTGAATATCACCGCAAGAACCTACCAACGGTGGACAAAGAAAGGTTCCGTAAAGCTTGATCAACGACCGAAAGTGGAGCGTCCCACACCGAAAAACAAATTGACGGAAAAGGAACGTCAAGAAATTATAACAACAATAAACAACTCGAAATATCGAGATCTAACCCCTTCTCATATCGCCTATGCACCCAATGAGGTCTGGACCTGGGACATAACCTGGTTAAAGGCCGGTGTAAAGGGTTTTTACTATAAACTTTATCTCATACTGGACATGTACAGCCGTCTTATTGTGGCTCATGAAGTATGGGAGACGGAGAAAAGCAGCTATGCAGAGCAATTGATTCGAAAAGCCACGCTTTCCCAATGAATCAGCGGGAGACCATTGGTACTGCACTCGGATAATGGTTCGCCGATGAAGGCAGCATCCTTCTTAGCAACGTTAGAAAAATTGGGAGTACTGAGTTCTTTTTCAAGACCTCGAGTAAGCAATGATAACCCTTATTCAGAATCGCTTTTTCGAACGATGAAATACCGAAATGATTTCCCGTTTAAGGGCTTTAATAGTATTGATGAGGCCAGAGAATGGGCAAAACATTTTGTACAGTGGTACAACCATGAGCACTATCATAGTGGCTTCAAGTTTATCAGTCCTTACCAACGACATTATCGATTGGATCAAGCAATCATGGAAAAGCGAAAAAAGGTATACGAACAAGAAAAGCGTAAGCATCCGGAGCGTTGGTCGAAAAACACAAGAGATTGGACATTGCCCAACTTTGTAGCACTCAACCCAGTGAAAGAAGAAGAAGAAGAACTGATTGAATATTCGCAAGATGTTTAAGCATTATACATAGATAAAAAGTTTATGCGACAACTATGTTGACAAACACCGATTTCGTCTTTAACTAATTCTCTATAATGGATATTTGACACTCTGCTTCCCTCCTATGATGCTACTTTAGATTTCCCTATACCTGTTGATTGTTAAGTATCAAGAGTATACACATTATGCAGATATTCTTTCCCTCCAAAACACTCATTTCTAGTTCCTTTCAAAACAAACCTTAGTTTCTTCACAAACATAATAGATTTTTTATTTCCTACATAAATGTATGCATGGATCTTTTTTATTCAAGCTATAAAACCCACTGGTTTCTATTTTTATACCATCGGATTAATTTATCAAAATCCAAACAACGGTGTTGCCCTTTCAGTTCCGATTGTAAATAGTATTTTATAATTTCATCAGTCTCTTTAAGATTTTTTACAGGCTCCGCATCAAATAGGTGCCGATTAATATCATCATCAGAAAACTGAGTTAATATAAAATCCTGATCTGTATTTTCGATATTTTTCAAAAATACTCTTTTAGTTTCCAAGTCTTTTTAGAACATTTGTTACTTTACCTCCTCTTGGTATACTATTTTAAAGTTTTCGTATACTAGAAGAGTATCCCTTCTAAACTAATAGTCCGGGATTTTTTTCTTCTTTCGTAAAATTTTTGTTTGTCCCTTTTGCCAGGATTCAAATATATCATTTTCTCCTTCTAAAGTTTAAGATGATTAAAAATTTAACAAGCGGGTAATACAATTATAAACACTGTTGTTTATATGAAATTTAAACTGCAAAATAACCCGAACATAGAGAGGTGTCCGTTTTCTCAAAACTTGGAGGTGTACGAATTGAAAGGGATTATTTTAAAATCAGGCTATTTGATACTAGCTTTTATGACCGTGCTTTTATTATTTAGAAGTTTCATGGTCGCATTTAGTGAAGGAGTGGTTCTTGCTACAGGTTTGTTTGCAATAGTACTGATTGCCTTACTCTATGAAAAAAGGCGAGAATGGATAAAGAATCTGGCTAAAAAAACAATTAAAGGGACGGATTTTATCAAGACTGATTTCTTTAATTTCCTGTCCGTGGTGGTCGGTGCCCTGATATGCTTTACATTGAGTGTTAACTTTGACCTGGGCGCTGTGGTTGCTTCGGGGTTAGTGGGAATTATTGTAGCACTGGTTCTTCCTAAGTACGGTCCGCCTACGTATTGCGGAGCTTTTGTAGGGATGTCTTCAGTAGCCCTGCTTCCAAACCAGGCCTATATTCTGCTGGCAGCAGTGATTGCAGGAGCTGTCTTCGTAGCTTCAAAAGCTGTTTTTAACGGTTTTGGCGGAAAATTAGGTACGATTGCTTGGACGGGAGCGGTATGTGCTGCATTGCTGACGGGTCAGAACTTATTGACGGATCCGATTCCAGCGTTTAATGTTAGTGTACTCATCGTTTTATATGCAGTCATTGGTGCTGTTGTGACCATGGTGATCAGTTTGCGTTTTAAACATGGTCCCGTAATGGCCTCAGGCATCGTTGCCTTGACAGCAGGTTTGTTGCTCCCGGTTATTCATCCTGAAGTTGGCGGCCAGCTGGCAGTCATGGTGACCTGTGCAACCTATGCCGGTATGTCTAACTATGAGCGTGTACCAAATGAAGCGTACATGGCCATTGCCGCTCTGTTTGCCGGCTTGATTTTTATTTTCTCTCAACCCTTCATTCAAGGCGGTGGGGGTAAACTGGGAACAACAGCCTTTGGTTCCGTGATAGCTATTAGAGGTATGATCGAGTTTTTGAAAATAGTAAAAGAGAGAAAAACTCAAAAAAGCAAAAGTCGTAAAACCGAATATGAATCTTAGACTTGACCTGAAACCCCTATGTGTTTTTTGTATCATTGAACCGCTTATTTTTCCAAGGGATTTCTAATTCTGCTATGGTGCAGACCGCATATCTATTTTTACAAAGATCTCGGATATAGGTCAAAGCCCTATGAGGTATTCATCCAATTTGCATAGAAGAACTTGGCTCTCATAAATTTACAGTGGTTTGTAAAGGACTTTACAGATTTACCAGCCAATGTGTTTATTTTTATGGATTTACTTCTAATGTAAAGATCACTGCATAATCATTATTTTTCAGATTAAAGTCTATAGCCTCCTGATCACCGATTCCCCGACTTTGAATACTTCCATCCTTGGACATAATAACAGCTCCAAGAGGGTAGGTGCCGGACTCTAAACTAATTCGATCTTCTAGAGAATGCTTGACACTCCCTGTGACTTCGGGGTTCGGCAAGGTGGTTTCAATCGACTGGTGCCCTCCGTTGTCAACAATCCCAATAAGAAGCGCCCCTTTGCAATAATCCAGCACCAATAGACCCTCTCCTTCAATATTTCCGCTAAAGGTCGGTGCATAACTGATCGTTTGCTTTCCTCCCTCATAGTAATCCGCCCGAAGGGTAATGCGTGTTTCATCGGCGACCTGGTAACGAAAGATCCATTCTTTAGGTACTCCCATAATACTAACTAGATTTTCGGCGTCCTTCGATAGTTTTGCAGGTTCTAAGATGTCTCCCTCCTCCAAATCATTGCAGGAGATGCTAAGAAGTAGCCCCAGAAGAAATACCCCTATTACTGCAATAATCAACAAATTCCTTGTAAATAATGCTTTTTTCATCTCCTATTCCTCCAATCTTTTTAATCCCAAAACTTTCCGAAACACATTACCTACAGTATATAAAAAAAACAGGAGAATTGTAAACGCTACAAGGCGGATTGTTCCTCATCCTTAGGACGGAAAAGAAAAACCCTCGATCATTTCCGATCAAGGGATTTTCCTGCTTCAAATTTTTTTGATAAAATAACTCTTATTTAAATTCACAATCTTTAAAGGGAAAATTTATCATCTCAACAATCTCTGAATTTGTATAAGGATAATCCATTTTCTCTTTTATTTTCTCAACTTCTTCCCTACCGATCAGTTGCTCCGCTACATAAAGTCCTAGATCAATAGACGTCGAAACTCCGCCGCAGGTAATAATATTCCCATCTCTTACAATCCTGGTTTTGACCACTTCTTCACAGTAGGGCTCCAAAAGATCATAGGCCAATGGATGAGTGGTCGCTTTTTTATCTTTCAGAAAGCCTGCCGCACCTAAAATCAGTGCTCCTGTGCATACGGATATTTTGTATTTTACATCCTTTGCCTGTTTGATCCAATCGATAAACTCCTGGTTTTCTTTTAATTCTCGAGTTCCCAGTCCTCCGGGAATAAAGATCATGTCATACTTGGATAAATTCGGTTTGATTTGATCCGCCTTCACCGTCAACCCTTGTCCATCGTTAATTTCTTCTGTTGTACCGCAGATATCCCAAGTAAAATCCTTTAAATATTCCACTTCTTTGAGTCTCGTTACCACGTCGTAAAATCCTACAAAGTCGAGAAATGTCAATCCATCGAATACTACCAGTGCGATTTCCATTTAGGTTCCCTCCATCATATGATCTGCCCGTTATTTTTCCTCAACCTTTTCCAGTTCTTTTCCTAGAAACTTTGCAATTTCCAGCATTCCCGATTTTTCCACCTTAGCCTCGGCATCAGGGTTATAGTTTGTATTGGTATTGACATCATAGGTGTATATGGTTCCTTGTCTATCTGTAATAAATTCAATGCCGGCGATCTGTATGCCGTTATTTTTCATGAACGCCGCGTAATGCTCTAAGATTGGGTTTGTAAATCCTTCGATCACTTCAAACTTCGGTTTTCCCACTTCTCCTACCGGGCAAGCCGAATCTCCGATTTGGCAAACATCTGCGGGACATAACTCAAAGCCTTCGGAGGTATCCACACGAACCGCATAGAAAAACTTGCCGCCAATAAATTCGCACCGGGTAATATAAGGCTCCGGCGACTGAATGTACTGCTGTATTAACGTGATCCCGTCGATGGGCACTTCAAAGCTTGGTCCCTTCACATATTCCTCTAAGGCCTCAATATTTTGAAATAATTGAACTCCGAGACCTTTTCCCGCGCGATTATGCTTCGTGATAAAAGGGGTGATAAATCCTTCTGCCGCTTTAACAACTTCATCTCTTCCTATGGCTGCAATGGTTTTGGGTGTTTTTATCCCATGGGCATTTAGGGATGCGTACTGAGCTACTTTGCTGACTTCCAGCCTTAGAGCATCATCCGTGTTGATCACTTTCCGACCCTTACGTTGTAACCAGGCCAGTACAGCTGCGGCGTATTCCGGGGCATAGCGATGACCCCGGGTATGGGATGAAGCGCTCATACGATTATAAAATACTCCTTGGGGCGGTTCTTTCGCCAAATCCAAAATTCCTTCATCCAAAAACCAGTCCTCATAGGGCAGGCCTAAATCCTCTAAATGTCTTTTTAAGGGTGCGGTCCATGCATCATTTTCGTGTATAACGTAGATCTTTTTCATTAATTCGAAAGCCTCCTTCTTAATCCATAGTTATCTTATCGGATCATGATATTGGTCAAAAATTTTATACGATTTCCCCACAAATCATCCTTTTCAGTATCATCAAATTTCTGTATTAATCATCCTGCTGTTTCTCTTGTATCTTCAGGTTCATATCTCTTGAACCATTTTTTTGTATGATATCCACACTTCCGTTTTGGCGTCCGACAAAAACCTTATGGGCTAAGCCGATGAATAACCCACTGTCTACGACCCCGGGTATCCGATTGAGTTCATGACTGATTTTTTTCGGATTCTTTACCATAAAAAATTCACAGTCCAGAATAAAGTTTCCGTTATCCGTGATGAATTTTTCAAATTTATCGGTCATTCGTATTTCGGTTTTGCAACCCAGGTTTTCTATTTTTGATCTCGTGCTTTCTACGCCGAAAGGGATTACTTCTAAAGGCAAGGGAAAAGCCCCCAAGATTTTAACCAGTTTCCCTTCATCGACAACAACGATTAGTTTTTCACTGGCCGTTGCGATGATTTTTTCTCTGAGTAATGCTCCGCCGCCCCCTTTGATCAAGTTCAAATCCGGATCCACTTCATCAGCACCGTCAATGGTTATATCGATTTCATTAACCTCCGAGAAGGTCACTATCGGGATATTCAACTCCCTCGCGAAAGCTTCAGATTCTTTAGAAGTGGCAATAGCTCTTATATTCAGTCCTT
>PWEO01000097.1 GCA_003553525.1 Clostridiaceae bacterium | reverse complement strand
TTGGCGAAGGATTTTACCACCCGAACTCCGGAAATACTGTCCTCGGCCTGGGCATTCACATCGGCAATTTTAATGCGCATCTCCATAAAAGCATGGCGCATCCGTTTGTTTTTCAGCACCGCAAAAATCAGCATAATCGGCACAATGGCGAAGGTAATCAGGGCCAGGGGCCAGTGAATGTTCAGTAGAATAATAAAGGATCCCAGCAGGGTTACGGAAGCGATGAAAATATCCTCGGGTCCGTGGTGAGCCAGTTCGGAAATCTCATGGAGGTCATTGACCAATCGACTCATCACATGACCGGTTTTCGTGTTGTCAAAGTAATTAAAAGACAGTCGGTTTACATGATTAAACAGATCCCGGCGCATGTCATGCTCCATACGGGTTCCCAGCACATGGCCCCAGTAATCAACGGTGTATTGCAGGATGTATCGCAGTATGTAGACCACAAGCATGCCTCCCGCCACCATCAAAATCAGATCCAAGTTTCTGGAAGGCAGGATATCATCAATCATTCGGCCCACCACAAAGGGAAAGATCAAATCCAGCATGGACATGAAAAAAGAACAGCTAAAGCTCAGCATAAAAAGTTTTTTATGGGGTTTATAATAACGGATAAATTTACGAAGTACCAATAGTTTTTCCTCCTTTAAATTGACTATAACGATTATACCAAAGTTTCAGTAAAAAAGGTAGATGATATTTCGAAGGCCTAAGGAAATCTCTTGGATTTATATAATAATTCCAATATAAGTTAAAAAATCATGGGAAAAAGAAGGAAGTCTAAAAAAAATGTCGAATCTGTAAGATAGGACATTTGAACCGCGGTCGTTTAATTCGCCGGAGTTCTTTGATACATAGCAGGAAGGCGATAATAAAAAAGTTGGGATACGTTCGGGAAAGGGGGAGAGAGCTATTAAAAGCATAAAAGCGCAGATGATAACGATTTTAGTGATTTTCTCTCTGATCTTTTTCGGGATTCTGACTTACGCCATTTTTCAGCAGCTGGCCTATATGCCGGAGTTCATTCAGGAAAATCATCTAACAGTCCTGGAGGCAAGAGCCGACGAACTTTCAAAAGAGCTTAAGGGCATTCAGGATATTGTGGAAATTGCTTCCCGTTCTGCCGTGGTGGAGTCCATGGAGATGGAAGAAATTCAAGAGTATCTGCCCCGGTATATCCTACCGGATAAGATGCGAAACCTCACCATTTCCGATGATTCGGGAAATGCCTGGACAACGATGGGCGCCTATATTGATATATCCGATCAGGAACAGTTTGAAAGAATCATTGTCGGTGATGAAGATTATGTGATTTCGGAACCCTTTGAGAGTCCCTATGTAGAAGAGGATACCACGATTATGACCATCTCCTACGGCGTCCTCAATGAGAATCAGGAAAAAGTGGGGATTGTCAATGCTGTGATTCCCATGACCTTTATTGAAGAAATTTTGAGAAATATGGACATGGATGAATCGGCCTATGCCTATATCATTGATGAGCAAGGAAAAATTGTCAGTCATCCCCATAGGGATAGGGGAATTCAAAATCATGTTTCGGAGTGGATGACAAAGGAAAGCGATGTGCAGGGTATTCTTAACGGTTCTTCGGGGTCCCTGGAATATGAAAATCATGAGGGGGAAAAATTCCTTGGTGTTTATTCCTCGGTGGAAGGGAAGCCGGGATGGAAGATGTTCATGAGTGTTCCTGCGGATGTGGCCTATGCCGGTTATCTCGCAATTATGGAATATGTTTACTGGGCTTTTTTTGCAGGTATTCTTGTAATTATGGTGTTTGCCTACTTTTATGCAGATACTTTGTCGAAACCGATACTGGCGTTGAAAGCGGTTTTTGAAAGCGCCGCGGCGGGAAACCTTAATGTAGAGGCCGATACTTCTTATCCCAATGAATTCGGCAAAACCGGCGCCGCCTTTAATACGATGCTGAGTCAGATAAAGGATTTGACTTTCAGAGATCCTGTGACGGATATGTATAATCAAAACAGTTTTTTAGTGGAACTGAATCAAAAGATGAAGGAAATAGGCAAGGATCAAGCCTACCACCATCTTTTACTGGTTTCCATTGATGATTTTAAAAGGATCGACAGCATCGGAGGACAGGGAGCCGGGGATAAAGCCCTGAAAGTCCTGGCGGAAAGGCTGAACAACTTTATTAAAAAAGAGGAAATGATCGGCCGTTACTACGGCGATGAGATCATTATGTATATGCGTGTTAAAAGCAAGACCGAATTTACGAAGCGCCTGGAAAAACTGAGAGGCATTTATTATTACCCGATTTACTTAAAAGGAGTGCAGTACCGTCTCAAAACCAGTATCGGGATCGCTAGAATCAGACTGCCGGCGGGGGATCTGCGGGAAGAGTTCAAAGAGGTGAACGTGGCAAAGCAAAAAGTGAAAAATACCGGAGGCAACGGATTTGTCTTTTATAATAAACGGTTTAAGGAAGAGATTTTAGAGGAACAGGAAATTGAAGAGGCGTTGTTTTTTGCTATCGCTAAAAATGAACTGTATATGGCATATCAACCGATTCTTTCCGTTGAGGAGAACCGTGTGGTGGGTCATGAAGCCCTCTTAAGATGGAAGCATCCCGTCTATGGAAAAATTCCGATCCCCCGAATCATTGATCTTGCAGAAAAAAGCGGACTGATTATTGAACTGGGAGAATGGATTATGAAAGAAGCCTGCAGACAGAACCAGGAATGGATCGAAAAAGGCTACGGACCCTTGACCATGGCGGTGAATTTATCTGCATTGCAAATGGCGGATTCAAGTATTTTAGCTACGGTGGAGGAAAGCCTGGAGGAAAGCAGAATGGATCCGCGCTACTTAAATATCGAAATAACGGAAACCATTGCCATGAGCCATATCGATCAGAAAGTGGAATTAATGATGTCCTTAAAAAAAATGGGAGTGACCTTCTCCATTGATGATTTTGGTACGGGGTACTCTTCCCTTTCCTACTTTACAAACTTCCCCGTGGACACATTAAAGATTGACAGCTCCTTTATTCATAACATGCTGATCGATGAAAATGCCCGAACCGTTACCACCACCATTATCCAAATGGCCAAGGCGTTAAATCTCAATATCATAGCAGAGGGCGTGGAAACCAGGGAACACCTGGACGTGCTAAAAATACTTCAATGCAGCCACTACCAGGGATACTTGGCATCCAGAGCCGTGGATAACATCACCTGTGAAGAGACCATGAAAAAGCACGGCCACGGAGCCCTGGGAAGAAAGTCAGAAAGGACAGAGGGACGGAGAAACTGTCCTCCCTCTTATAAATCCCTTTTACCAAGGGATTCGGATTGTAGCGTTGCAAAGGTAAAACATGAATACAAAACAAAATAAAGAAAGTGCGAAGGGCAAAGAAGGAAAAGAAGAGGGCAGGGAGGACAGGGAGACAGGGGGACGGAGGGGACAATTACTCCGTCCCCCTGTCCCCCTGTTCTCCTGTCCTTTCTCCTTTCTTCCGTCCTTGACAAGAGGGAAAAGTTTCGCTATAATTGTATTGTTGATAAATAAAAGTTTAACGAACAATAGGGTGATCGAAGGAAGTTTTATAATATAAGATTATTATAAGGAGGGACTCCCCCGATGAGACGATTAACTGCAGCCTGGGTAATGTTTTTCGCAGTGGTATTTTTAACCTCGGCGTTATAATTTTCATTGCTCCAACAAACCACACTAAATAATCCATAAGTGAACTATTTTAAACCATTTTTCCATCGGAAAGATGGTTTTTTGTTTTAGGCTTTTATAACCGGGGATCTTCGGGTATAGTAAAGTAAGAACTGAAAAATCAATAAAGGATTAAAGGGAGGTTTTACAATGGAAGCGCTGGATTTTATTTACAAAAGACACAGTGTTCGAAAGTTTAAAGTGGGGGAAGTACCTAATGAGGATATTCGAAAGATCATTCAGGCGGCAACCCGGGCACCCTCGGGGAAAAATCGGCAAAACTGGCATTTTGTCGTAGTGAAAAATCGGGAAATCATTGAGAAGATGAGTAAAGCCATTGAAAATAAGGGGAAAGCCTTAGTGGAGGGTCTTCCCGAGGAAAAGTCCAGGGACTTTTTAAAGTTTTTACCCTTCTATTCCTTTTTCACGAAAGCGCCGGTTACGGTACTGGTTTTTGCCGGGCCCTATCCCACCACAGGGGCGGATCTTCTTCGGGCGAAAAACGCCCCGGAGGAAGAGGTGGCTGAACTGGAAAAACATAACCCCGGTATTCAAAACGTGGCCGCTGCCATGGAAAATCTGCTGCTCGCCGCCGCAAACCTGGGTTACGGCACCTGTTGGATGACCGGTCCCAATTTTGCCGCCAAGGAGATTCAAGAAGCGGTGGGGTTTGAAAAGGAAGGGTATTATTTAGCAGCCATGACGCCCCTGGGAGTTCCGGAGGAAAAAGAACTGTGGTCACCGGAGCGTAAACCCCTGGATGAGGTGTTGGATATTATCGAGTAGCATCGATAAAGCATTCCGCAATATAATGAGAAAACAATGAGGAAATGTACCGGAGGATCCGATCCCTTGGTAGTAAAATGAGGAGGACTGAAAATGCTTGAAAAATTTGACACCATTATCTTTGACTTTGACGGGGTAATATTAAACTCTATGGATATCAAAGGGAATGGTCTCCGTAAGGTCTTTGAAAGCTACCCACGGGATAAAGTGGAAAAACTCGTGGAATTTCACCATGAAAACGGGGGCGTGAGCCGCTACGCAAAGATCCGCTATTTTTTCGAAGAACTCCTGGGAGAGGAAATCAGCGAAGATGAAGTGGTGGAATATGCAGAAAAGTTCTCGAAGCAAATGCGGGTGGAACTGGATAATGAGGAGTACTTAATCGAGGATTCCGTAAACTTCATAAAGCAAAATCATCAAAACTACCACTTACACATAGCCTCGGGAGCCGATGAGAATGAGCTGCAATATATCTGCCGTCGTTTGGATCTTGGGAAATACTTTAAAACCATTGAAGGCTCTCCCACCCCTAAGGAAGTATTGGTGGAAGGGATCTTAACAAGCTACGGGTATGACCAAAATGCCACTCTTTTGATTGGGGACTCGAAAAACGATTATGAAGCGGCCCGGGAAAATGAAATCAGTTTTGCGGGATACAATAATGAGGTCCTGAAAACCTATGGGGATTTTTATATTGAAAGCTTTAAACCTTTAAAAATACAGAAGATTACGGAAGCTGCAACGGAATTTACCCTGCGAGGGATTGCCTTGGAGGATGAGCAGGATTTTCAGGCGCTGATTGAGGTCCTGAACGATGGGGACGATCTGGGATATTCCGTGGAAACGCAGTGGTACCGAAAGGTGATTGAAGAGGACAAGCATATTATTATTGTTGCCCGTTACTTAGGGGAATTGGTCGGAGTATTTACGGGAATGATCAACACCCAGGATGAGAGAGCCATGAATCTGAATATCGCCGTTCATCCGAAGGTCCGCCGCCGGGGGCTGGGGACCAAACTTTATAAAGAGGGCATTAAAAGAGCCAGGGAAAAAAACATTGAAAAACTGGAGGCTTACGGGAAGAATCGGATTCCCGGGGGGATGAAGTTCCTGGAAAAACAAGGGTTTTCCATCGGGTTTTATTCCTGGGAGATGAAAAAAGAGTTGAATAAACGGGGAGACAGCCCTGGTAAGGCTTATAAAGTGAACCCTTCGAAGGGAGACTTGAAATCCGGGGAAGAAAAATTGCAGTGGCGCCTACAGGAGGTTGCGAAGTCCAGTGAGGAAAATGAAGAGAAATACGGAACCTTACTGAAGGAATGTTTTGACGACGGAATCTCCCAAGGGGCTTTAGGAGAGATGTTAAAAGATCCGTCGATCCGGGTCTGGTATATGGAAATCGGAGATATCCGGCCGAAACTGGTAGGTGGTCTTGTGGTGCAGTTCAAGGAAAATACGAAAACCGCCTATCTGTTTGATATTGCCGTTCGCCCGAAGTATCGAGGCAAGGGCATGGGACTGTGGATGATTGAAGAGGTATTACGGAAATTATCGGAAAGAGGATATAAAACCGCTTCTTTACTGGTAGCCGGCGAAAATGAAAAAGCCCTGGCCCTATACAAAAAAGCAGGTTTTACCGTGCAGGATGAGGAAATCGTGTTTTATAAAGCTTTAGGGTAAAAATTATAACTAGGATTGAAAAAAAGTTGCAAAAGGAATTGTAAAAAACCTTCGTAT
>PWEO01000037.1 GCA_003553525.1 Clostridiaceae bacterium | reverse complement strand
TACGATCCCATGGAGGAGGCCTTGGAAAGTCTGGAATCCTCGGAAAGGGTAACGGTTCATTCCTTGGAGCAATGGGTTCATTTTAAGCCGGAGGATAAGGGTAATGATCAAGGGGAAAATGGAGAAAATATCGGTTTGATCTATTACCCCGGAGCCCGGGTGGATCACCGAAGCTACGCCCCTTTGATGCATGCACTTGCCGTTGAAGGACTGGACGGTTTTTTGGTGGATATGCCCTTAGACCTTGCGGTACTAGGCAGTAACCGGGGATTGGAAATCATCGAAAATCATCGGGAGATTGACCGCTGGATCATCGGCGGACATTCCCTAGGAGGCGCCATGGCCGCTCGGTTTGTCCATAATCACGAAGCTTTGGTGGATGGCCTGGTATTCTTTGCCTCTTATCCTGCCGGCAGTAACGACCTGTCGGATTTTCAGAATTTAGCGGTCCTGTCGATTTACGGCGACCGGGACGGATTTGTGACGGATGAGGATATTGAAAACTCCCGGGAATATGTCCCGGGCAATACTCGGTGGCTGGAAATTGAAGGGGGGAACCATTCCCAGTTCGGGTGGTACGGTTTTCAGCGGGGGGATCTTGAGGCTGGGATTTCTCGGGAAGAACAGCATCGCCAAATGGTAGAGGAAATGTTATTATGGTTAGAAGAGGACGGGCAATAGAGTTGGATAAAGTTAACCGATAAGCAAAGGGGAGTGGGAAACCTCCGGGGGGAAAATTATATACTAAAGTCTGTTGCAGATATGTCGATAATATAGTAGTATCAATGACAAAATGTAACACGGACACTATAATGATTTAAGAAAGGACGATCCCATGCGAATCATAACGAGCAACTCTCTAAAACAGGGAATGGCCCTGTCTAAAAACGTTTATTCATCCAACGGACTGATCCTTCTAAAAAAAGGTACGGTCCTGACACAAAATTACATAGAAAACCTGCGAAGAAGAAATATCCCCGTGGTTTATATTGAAGACGATTATTCAAAGGATATTGAATGCTGGGACGTCGTGGACTCTGAAATCAAGGCCAAGGCCGTTTTTTCCATTAAGGAGATTTTTGAGAAGATGGAAAAAGGAACGAGGGATGCCAACAAAGGCAAGGGGTTCTCCCATGTTATTCCCGAAGAGCAGTACTACGCGGTTAAATCCGTACTGGATAGGCTGATTGAAAACCTGAATCAAAACAAAGGCTGTTTAATGAATATGATTGATGTGATGAGCACCGATCTTTACACCTACACCCATAGTGTGAATGTGGCCATCCTCTCCATTATGACCGCCCGGTCCATGCAGATGAATGAGAAGATGGTCACGGAAGTGGGTATGGGAGCCCTTCTTCATGATGTGGGAAAAATCCGGGTGCCCCAGGAGATCCTGAACAAACCGGAAGGGCTGGAGGACTATGAGTTTGAAATTATGAAAGAGCACAGCTGGCTGGGCTATGAAATTGTAAAAGAGAACTATACCCTATCCGCCTATACGAAAAATATTGTACTAAAGCACCATGAACGGCTGGACGGCAGCGGCTATCCCTTTGGTATCGAGGGGGACAAAATGGAGCCCTATGTTCGGATTGTGGCCCTGTGCGATGTGTTTGACGCCATGGTCTCGGACCGGTGTTACCGGGAACAGCTTCCCGTACACGAAGTCCTGGAAACTGTAACCAGTCAGTTGAATATTAAATTCGACAGCAAAGTCTATCAGCATTTCATCAAAAATGTTACGGTGTTTCCTCCCGGCAGTGTGGTTCAGTTAAACACGGGAGAGGTGGGAATTGTCCTTCGACCGAACCCCAACTTCCCCAGCCGACCGAAACTTCGACTGATCAAAGACCCCGCGGGGGAAATCTATCCAACCTTTAAGGAGCTGGATATGGCCGAGGAGTTGACGGTGTTTATCAGTGGACAGGGAGATCTATAAAAAGCATAGGAACTATAAAAACCTCCAACAGACTCTCTCATGCGGTGCATCAGAGGAGGAACTTTGGAGGTTTTTTGTGCTGTACTTTAGCGAAGTTCCCGATCCACGTTCAGGACCGTTTGATAAAGGAGCCGCGCTCCGTCGAAACAGTCCTCCTGGGTACTCCATTCATCGGGGCGGTGACTGAGGCCCTTCTGGGAGCGGACAAAAATCATACCGATGGGGGCGATCCCTGAAAGGTTTAAGCTGTCATGACCGGCGCCGCTGACCATTTTCGTTGTGGGCAATTCCAATTTCTTCGATGCCTCGATGGCAAGCTTTACCAGTACGGGATCGCATTTTACCGGATCCAGATTATGAAGCAGCTGGAGGTTTAAGTCCAACTCCCGTTTATCCGTGATCGCTGCGATTTTTTCTTTGATGGCGGTCTCCGCAAGGTTGCGGTTTTCCAAGTCTTCATCCCGAAGGTCCAAGCTAAAGGAGACCTCCTCGGGGATAATATTAATCCCGCCGGGCTCCACACTGAACTGCCCGACGGTGGCAACGGTATTTTTTTGTTTGCGGGCAATGTCTTCAATATGGGTAATGATTTCCGCCGCTGCGGCCAGGGGATCCTTACGAAGAATCATCGGGGTACTGCCCGCATGACCGGACTCTCCCCTAAGGGTGATCCGAAACCATCTTGGGCCGGCTATACCGGTGACCACGCCGACGGAAAGGCCGTTTTTCTCCAGGACCTTGCCCTGTTCAATATGCACTTCCAAATAAGCGGCAATGGAGCCCTTCGCCCGCTCCGCATCGGTGAGTTTATCGGGATCGTATCCCGCGTCTGCCAAGGCTTCCTTTAAGGTAATACCCTGTTCGTCTTTTCGCTCTAAAATGTCCTCATCCAGGTTTCCGGTCATGGCCTGGCTGCCAAGCATTCCGGTGCTGAACCGTGCCCCTTCTTCATCGGTAAAGGCCACAACCTCTAGGGTATGGTCCAGGGCCACGTCCCGTTCATTCAGGGTTCTTGCCACTTCAATCGCCGAGAGGACCCCCAGGGCCCCGTCAAACTTCCCGCCGCGAAAAACGGTATCAATATGGGAGCCCAGCATAATTACGGGAAGGTCGGGGTTTTTCCCGATGCGTTTTCCAATGAGATTCCCCGCGGCGTCTTCCATTACCGTAAGACCGGCGTCCACCATGTATTCCTTGATCAGCTTTTTGGCAATATCCTCTTCCGGAGTGAATACCAGGCGGGTAAGGCCTTTTTTCTTATCGGTGTTTTCCCCGATTTTTCCAAGTTCCATCAACTGATCCCACAGCCGTTCTTTATTAACCATGTACATTCCTCCTACCATTTATCCTCTGAAACCCATCTTCATCCGATCAATTCCCCAGTCCAGATCTTCCTTGGAGATATTTAAGGGCGGTGCAAAACGTAGGGTTTGGGCCTTGGTGTCCTTTACCAGCACGCCGAGTTCCATCAGTTTTTCGGAAAAATCCCGTCCGGTACCGGCTGCTTCCTTGATTTCCACCCCGACCATCAGGCCTTTTCCCCGAATGTCCTCAATCACCGGGCTGTCCATGGCTTTCAGGGTTTTCATGAAATAAGCTCCCAGTTCTTCCGAGCGTTCAATTAACCCCTCCTCCATCAGAACTTCCAGTGCGGTATATGCGACCCTTGCCGCCAGGGGATTCCCCCCGAAGGTGGAGCCGTGGTTTCCGGGAACGAAAACGTCCATTACCCCTTCATCGGCAAGAATGGCGGATACGGGATACACGCCGCCGCCTAAGGCTTTCCCAAGGATGACAATATCCGGCTGAATATCCTCATGCTGATAACAATACAGTTTTCCCGTACGGCCGAAACCGGTTTGGACCTCGTCGATAATCAACAGCAGGTTATGCTTTTTCGTAATTTCCCGAACTTCTTTTAAATAGCCTTCAGGAGGAACAACGACGCCCCCTTCTCCCTGGATGGGCTCGAGGATAACCGCTGCGGTGTTTTCCGTAATGGCTTCCTCAATAGCCTTCGCATCCCCAAAGGGCACAGTGGGAAATCCGGGAGCATAGGGACCGAAGCCTTCCGTGGCAAGTTTTCCCGTGGACATGCTGAGCACACCGATACTCCGTCCGGAAAAGTTGTTTTCCGCCGCAATAATTTCCGCTTTACCTTCCGGGATGCCCTTTACGTCATAGCCCCATTTTCGAGCGGCCTTTAATGCGGTCTCCACTGCTTCCGTACCGCTGTTCATGGGAAGGGCCCGGTCAAAGCCGGAAAGGGTGCAAAGTTTTTCCAAAAAGGATCCCATCTGATCGTGATGAAAGGCCCTGGAAGTCAGGGTCACACGATCCGCCTGGTCCTTTAAGGCCTGAATAATCTTCGGATGGCGATGCCCGTGGTTCAAGGCGGAGTAGGACGACAGCATATCCAGGTATTTATGACCGTCCACATCATATACCCAGGAGCCTTGGGCTTTGGACACCACTAAAGGCAGAGGATGATAATTGTTGGCACTGTATTTGTTTGTCTGGTGAATGCATTTTTTCGTTTGGTTCATTAAAATAACCTCCTTTGATATTTCTCTTCAACAAGTTTTAAATTTACCTTAGTTATGCTTATACCCCTACGGGCCTGTTCAAATCAATCCCGGTGCTGGTAATTAAAAGGTGGTTATGTTAAACTGTTAGAAAAGTGAATTCTCTGAAAAAGTGTGAGGACCGCTGAAGAACAAGACAGGAAAGGGGCATGATTATGACAGCAGATCAGAAGAATCAAGAAAAAAGCAAAGTGTATTTTGTGGATTTTAAAACCGGAAGCCGGGAGAACAATATACCCAATAAGATCCGAAACCTGTATGAGAAAACCGGTATTAATGACATCTTAGTGAAAAATGAAC
Source organism: Clostridiaceae bacterium (assembly GCA_003553525.1). Classification (GTDB taxonomy): domain Bacteria; phylum Bacillota; class Clostridia; order Peptostreptococcales; family T1SED10-28; genus Isachenkonia. The sequence continues at coordinate 1,486 of PWEO01000037.1, read as the reverse complement.
TGACCGCGGTAAAAACCCATTTTGGAGAGCGGGGAATGACTACTTATATCCATCCCGTGTTTGTGCGGCAAGTAGTGGACAAGATTAAAGAAGGTGGAGGAAAGCCTTTTCTGACCGATACCAACACGCTTTATACCGGCGGTCGTACCAACTCTGTGGATCATTTGCAAACCGCCATTGAAAACGGATTTGCCTACCCCGTGGTAAACTGTCCGGTGATCATTGCCGACGGGATTTTCAGCAAAAACAGTGTAAGTGTTAAAATTAATAAAAAGCATTTTGACAGCGTGCGGATTGCCGGGGATATTTACAATACCAATTCCATGGTGGTACTGTCCCATGTGAAAGGCCACAGCCTTGCGGGATTTGGGGGCGCCCTTAAGAATATTGCCATGGGATGTGCTACGGCTTCGGGTAAACAACAGCAGCACTCGGACTCGAAGCCCGAGGTGGATCCGGAAAAATGTGTGGGATGTCGAATCTGCATTGGAAACTGTCCCGTAGAGGCCATCGAAATGATCGATAAAAAAGCGGTGATTGATCACGAGGTCTGTATCGGATGCGGCGAATGTATTACGGTCTGTCCCCACCGGGCCATTAAAGTGCAGTGGGAAACCAATGCCGATGTATTTGTGGAAAAAATGACGGAGTATGCTTATGGTTCCGTAAAAAATAAAGTGGGAAAAGTGGCTTATATCAACTTCGTGATGAACGTAACCCCGCTATGCGACTGTGTGCCCTGGAGTGATGAGCCCATCGTCAGTGACGTGGGAATTTTAGCCTCCTTCGATCCCATTGCCATCGATCAGGCAAGTCTTGATTTAATCGATCGGCAGCAGGGACTAAAAGACCGTTCGCTTACCTGTAATCACAAGCCGGGAGAGGATAAGTTCGGCGGCCTTCACCAGGAGGTCAACGGCCGGCGGATCCTGGAATACGGAGAAGAGCTTGGAATGGGATCCCGGCAGTATGAGCTGATTAAGTTATAAAACAAACAAAAACGATTAAAACCCGAAAGTCGAAGGGGGTCTAAGACTTTCGGGTTTTAATCCAAAATATTACTTCTTTAAAGAATATGAGGATAGGGAGTGAACTACAACGATGCAGTTCGGTTACATCCTTTATATACCCCGGGGAAATGATTCGTAACAGGAAATATAAAAGTATTTTAAAATTTTCCAATTCCCTTGTTTAGGAACGGTTAAGCAGGACCTTTTCAACCTCTTCCAAAGGAATATCCAAGGCCACCATCAACACTAAAACATGATAAAATAAATCGGCGATTTCCGTGGGAGTATGGGGCTTTCTGCTTTTTCCTTCTTCATCCTTGGAAGCAATGATCACTTCCGCGGATTCCTCGCCGACTTTTTTTAGAATTTTATCCAATCCGCTGTTAAATAGATAGCTGGTATAGGATTTTTCCTTAGGATTTACTTTCCGGTCAGCTAAAAGGCTATAGAGGCCCTCCAGATAACTGCCCAGATTT
>PWEO01000206.1 GCA_003553525.1 Clostridiaceae bacterium | reverse complement strand
CTACAAAACCAGCGTCCCTGTGTGAGATACTCAACATTATATTTACCTATCTTTTTTTCGGGCAATGTAAACCGTTGTAAGCATTTCTGCTTCCAGGGGCTCCGCTAGGTTTTGATAAAGATCCATTACTTTTGACCGGAGGACTTCTTGCTTCTCACTGCTAAGCGCAATGAAGGAAGACTGGGAGAAAAAAGACTTCGTCAGCTGCTCCCGGCTTTCATAGAGTTTCCACCGAAAAGCCAGATAATCCTCCAATACAAAGTAGCCGCTGCTTTCAATTTCTAGCTTTCTCTCTGCTACCAGCTGATGACTTGATTTGGACAAGTCTTTCTTCTCAGAATAGTATTCCCACAAGAGGTCATAGGCCTTTTTCACCTCATAAAACTGAGTTTCCGGCGCTACATGCCACAGAAGCACCAAATAACCATTATCCTCTAAAAGCTCATAGCATTTTTTGTACTTCCCCCCAGGGTCAAGCCAATGAAAGGCCGTCGCAGAAAAAATGAAGGAGGTTTTAAAGGGTATTTCCGGTTGCCATTTTTCAAAAGCCGACACATCCACTTTCAGATCGTAATCCGCACCTTTCTTTGCAAGGATATTCGCAAGATTTTGCCCCATTTCAACACAATGAATTTTATATCCTCGTTCAGCAAATTTAAGGGTTGCCTGCCCGGTGCCTGCCCCTATTTCTAGGAGCCTGTGATCTATTCTCACACCGGTCCGCTGAATAATCCAATCAATCACTTCATCGGGGTAACTTGGTCTTGATGCATCATAAATCTTCGCTGCATGATTAAAGGTTTCTTTTCTTTCTATTGAGGGCCTCCTTACTCTTTTTACGATACATTCTTCGCATACCGGCGTTTTCAAACCCCAGATTGTTGTAATACTCAAACATCCCGCCATAGCAGTAGGTGGCTCCGAAAGTTTGGGTCTTTTCCATTGCTTTCATCAACAAGGCTTTTCCCAGTCCAAGTTTTCGGTACTTCGGAACCGTGGCCAAAGGCTCTAAGTAAGCGTACTTCTGCTCTTCATTCAACCACATCCCCGCAAAACTGGCATAACTACCATCGGGAGCCTTTACTACCATAGAAAGGTCCTTCCGAAAATGAGGACCGGACTGCATTAACCGCCGACAGTCTACATCATCGTCGGGCTCATCTCCATGATCAAATCCTTTCCATAAACATTCATGGATTTTTGCGAAATCATTCTCCTCCTCTAAGGATACAATTTCAAACCCGTCAGGAAGCTTCACTTCATCAAAACCTTGATCATAGTTATAGATAGTAATCGCTTCTTCATGGACTTTCTCATAGCCCCTCTTTTCCAATAAATCCATCACGTCTTTTTGTTGATCCGTTGTCCACACATCACTGATATAAACCTCGTCTTTTATCATGGAAATTTCTTTTTCAGCATAGGCTAGCATCTCCTCGTACAAAAACTCGTAACCTCTTTTGGCAAAGAGAAAAGCATCACCCAGATCCATTTCATAGGCGGCGACGGCTACCAGCTCTCCTTCCTCTTCCCAGATCCCCATGCGATGAGCTTTGTAGGGATTAAACATAGGATGGGTATGGGCATATTCCCAAAATTCCGGTAAAAGATACCCGTTATGATCCTTCTTTTGGTATTCCTTTTTAAGCAAAGACTCCCCCCGTTGAAAATCCTCCAGCATTCGATAATTTCTCATTGTGATTTTTCTCATTTTTTCATCCTCCTATTTTATATTAATTTTATTTTTCATCAGTTTCGGTTATTTTCAATGCAATAACTGTTGCTAATACCTAGTAAAAGTATATGCAATTTCCATCAAAATCATAAGGGCATATAGTCGGATAGCCCCTCCGCCTTAAGACGGAACTTTAAGTATAATAAAAAAGAACCATTCATTTGGATGATTAATGATCCTTAGAATAGTTCCTTTTTATTACTTTACATTTCTTCATACCTCACGCAGGGATGGCTCTGACGTGAGATTTTCAAGCCGTCCCACTGTAAGTCATTTTCATAGTGGACTAATCTTTTTCATTCCATCATCCGGATCGTTATTTTCACCGGACTTATTCTTTATGGGCTTTTTTTCCTTTACTACAGTCATTACCCACTGTTTTTCCTCACAAAGGGCTTCAATAAATTTTGTTATTTTCTTTAAAAAGCTGGTCTCGGATCCCAAGGTTGCTGTAATCCCCTGACTTCCGCCGCCAACTATAATATCAATTATACACTTGTTTTCACTTAATCCGTTGATGATTATCGTTGCCAGTACCCGGGACTTATTTCGGTAATAGTACTTTTCACCATATAGGATATAAATGCCCTCGGAAGACTGGAAAAATGGTACCGGACCGTCAAAAAACTTCTTTTTCTGAAACCTTTCGGCGAGTAGTTGGTAAAATGATAATCCACTTTCGCATATCAAATGAATCCTTTGTTTTTCCATAAGGATCGCCTCCTGTCTTTTAATATTATTCGAGATACCGATTGGCTTTTCCTGCCTGTACGATGAAGTTTTTACATTTTCACATTTTGCTTTTTCTAAATTATAAAGTACCAAGGGGCCTTTAATATACAATACTTCCCAAGCTTTAGAATCGCTTCGCTCTATCCCTTTTATTGCCGGTAGTCCCTTGGATTTACTTTGGTATTGGGTGATCAATTTAGAAAACGCTTCTTCACCAAAAACTTCCCTTAGGGCTAACAAAGCCGAATACTCTGCAAAAGATTCATTTAACCAGTCTTCCCATGTAGAAACATTGGCTTTTAGCCACCATAAGTGGGCCAGTTCATGGGCAATATATTTAAAATATCCGATTTCGTCCTGTTTTTTATCATTGGGTGTCAAAACAATCACTCCCGGTCGGCAATATCCTCCCCCATTATCTCTTGGGGCAATAAATACCGATAATCTTTTGCTTTTTATCTCCCCGAAGGTTTTAAATATATTTAGTATCTCCCTTGAATATTTGCTAATCTCTTTTGATTGTTCTTCATTTTCCCTCTGTATATAATAAACATCAACCTTAGTTCCCTCAACAGTACTCTGTTCACAATGCAAACTATTCGAAGCGATTATCGTACAATCGATTAACTTTATACTTCGATACAATATCAAGCTTTCCTTTATATTTAAAGTTAATCTCTACTACTTCCTTTTCCAAAATAGGTTCTTGAAAACATAACTCCACCAGTTCTGAGGTTTTTCTTTCAGCTGACTCTTTATGTCTTCTTGGAACTTGATCATGTTTCTCCTTTGTATATTTAACACGCTCTTTCGCTTGATCCATAAGATGAAGCCTAGATATACCAGAAAACATGGGATTCTCTCTCAAAAATCATTCCAATTTCCCGGGTTTTTTCATCCTACCATTTCTAGATGAACTCACAATGAACTACTTATTACTATGCATCTTCTCCTAACGGGGTACGGTCAAGCCTCAAAAGAACTAGCACCGGAAAGTTAGAACTTATTTCAAGAAATTCTTCGTAGAAACATGTTCGTCAACAAAGTCATAAAGATTCCGCAGCTGATCAATCCCGCCAATCCGTACATTGTCAGGGTGAGCAGATCAAGGCTTTGGGCTTTTAGCATCGCTCCAATCCAGAATCCCGGCAGGATACCAAAAATTAGTCTAAAGGGAGAGTGGATCACCCAGGGGATCACAAATCCCATCACAAAAATGTTTGACAGCTTGGCCAGGGCAAGACCCTCCACCTTATTTCCTGCCACCGTGACCAAAAACATGCTGACGATGACTCCCTGCAGCGTTCCGATCAAAGAGGAGGTCAGCAGTATTAAGGGATCATAGTGACCGAAAGCGAAAATACGGATCACCAGGACCGTGGACAGGAACCCCCAAATCATGGGCAGGGCGATTCTCGCCATCAGATAGGAGGGTCCGCTGGCAGGGGTGATATTGTAATACATGCTGATCCCTTCATCCCTCTCCTCTAGAATTACGAATGCGCAAATCATTGCCGTCATCACCGGCGTCATGGTCAGCACCAGGGCATCACTGACAGGATACCAGGGCACAAGGGTGATACCGATCTGTTCCTGCATCATCCCATCCACAAAAGGAAGAAGCACTCTTAAGGCCGCTCCCATCAAAAATGGAGCGGGAATCAGAATCAGCAGCATGCCGTCTCGTAAAACCTGACGATATCCGATTTTGAACAACTTCAAGGGCATGGAAAACATCTCAATCCACCTCCTGTTCAATGTATTTTGCGAAGGCTCTGTATGCAAGTACATAAGCTGGAATACACCATAGAAGGATTCCCCCGAGGGCGATCCAAGGCGAATAGAGAACCTCCAGTCCGATGGCTCCATAAAGTAATCGCAGTAATAAGATGGCCGGCAGAATTTCGATGAGAATACTGTTCAGATCCAGATAGATCAAAAACGCCGGAGCCATCAGCAGAACCCCCACGGGCACCCCAATGACAAAATAATGGTTGATGGATTTAGCATAGGTTCCCACAATCAGTCCAAACAGGGTAAAGAATGCTGCCCCGGCAAACACTCCCAGGATCAGGAGGATCCAGTTTACCTCTCCTCCGTACATGACCCCTGCAATAATCATGGCCACTATGGTGGAGATCATGGAAAGGCTCAGTACTTTGGAAATCACATATTCATGATTGGTCCCGGGCAAAATGGAGTAATAGCTGTGAATGCCTTCTCCCCGCTCCAATAGAACCATTCCTCCAATAAAAAAGAAACCGAGGGCTGCGGGGTCCGTCAGAATAATCAGTGCGGTTGCATGTCTCGCCAGATCTTCAGGTAAAACAAACAGTACGCCCAGGTACAGGATGGAGATCACTGCATAAAGAAAATAGAATCCGTATTTGATCTGATAACGGACATCACAGATCAGTATCCTTACGGCTCTCATATTAGACGCCTCCCCGTAACTTCCATAAACACATCCTCCAGGGTGGGCTCCTTGGAGTGGATGCTTCTCAGTTTTCCTTCCTGAAGCTCTTTCATAAACCTCTTGTCATTGTACAGCTCTGCCAGGGATGCTTTCCCCTGTTTGATTTCCTCCGACTGAACATAGGAGTACCGAACCTCCACCGCTTCTTTTGAGCTCTTCAGTAAGGCAGGCTCCCCCACCGCTTTGATTTCTCCGTCCACAATAAATGCAACCCGGTCACAAAGCTCATCCGCATCATGCATATTATGGGTGGTGAGAATCACCGTTCTTCCCATCTTCTTCTGTTCGAGGATCATCTCCTTCAAAATCCGAGCATAGGAAGGATCCAGACCGCTGGTGGGCTCATCTAAAAAGAGAAGTTTTGGTTCGTGGAGAATGGAGCGGACAAAGGCCAGTCGCATCTTCATTCCCTTTGAGTACTCAGAAACTTTTTTATTCCCATACTCTCCCAGGCCAACCCTCTCCAGTAAGGGCATGGGGTCCAATAAGGGCCGGTCATAGAGGGAGGCAAAATACTTCAGATTGTCGATGCCGCTGAACTTCCCATAGAGATTAGGAAATTCAAAATCCACACCGATTTCTTCATAAAATTCTTTCCCCCGATCTTTCACTTCACTACCAAGAACCTTTACCGATCCCTGATACTCCCGCAGGATTCCGCACAGGATCTTTTGCAGCGTGCTTTTCCCCGCACCGGAGGGTCCGAGAAATCCGAAAATTTCGCCCTGGGAAACATTAAAGGATAGATCCTCAATAAAACTTTTTTGTGATTTATAGGAAAACTCCAGGTTCTTTACTTCAATCATCTGATTCCCTCCCAAATACACGCTCCGCTAACCCTTCCACCAACAATTGTATGACCGGCTCCATCTGTTCTTCTCCGATTTCCTGTTCATGGAGCAAGAGGAGAAAGATCCCCCGAAGAGCCGCAGAGACGGTTTTGATCTCCTCATCCTTAATTTCCACTCCCAGGAGCTGAAGAAATTTTTCCGTATCCTCATCATCCACCTCCATATGGGCTTTCACTCTTTCCCCGGGCAATTTTCTGAGAAACTGCTCGTATTCCCCCTGATTTTTCATTAAGGTAAGCAACCAAGGATGATTACGGGTTTCTCGGAACACTTCCCTCAGAGCATGGATAAACCGCTCTTTTCCGCTACCCTCATGGCTTAGAGTGACCTCTATTAATATGCTTTTTATCTGCTCTTCACTCGTTTCAAGGATTTCCAGGAGCAACAGTTCCTTTGAGTCGAAAAACGAGTAGAAAGATCCTTTCGATATCCCCACGGCACTGCACAACTCTTGGATGTTGGTGCGCTTTATCCCGTAACGTCCCCAGGATTTCCTTCCCTCTTCAAGCAGACGTTCATAAATGATTTCCTTTTCCTTCGCTTCAAAATGCTTGGGCATGAAAACACCTCCTT
>PWEO01000022.1 GCA_003553525.1 Clostridiaceae bacterium | reverse complement strand
TTTATAATCGGGTTCGCTCCCACTCTTGTTACCATAGTGGTTTTAGCCCTTTTGGCATGGAAAGCAGCAGGGAAAGGCATTGGGATCTTCACTTTGGTAGGACTTGTATTGATTGATGCCATGGGGCTTTGGATCAATGCAGTGGAAACCTTATCATTAGTATTGGTTTCATCCTTAATCGCCTTAATTATTGGAATCCCGTTAGGGATCGTTGCTTCCAGAAGTCATAAAGCGGATAATATCATACGACCAATTCTGGATTTTATGCAAACCATGCCGGCCTTTGTGTATTTAATACCGGCGGTATTCTTTTTCGGACTTGGTAAAGTTCCGGGAGCGGTGGCGACGATTATATTCTCAATGCCCCCGGTGGTAAGGCTGACAAATCTTGGGATCCGCCAAGTACCCGTAAACGTTGAAGAAGCGGGAAGATCTTTTGGATCTACACCGAAGCAAATGCTATTTAAGATTCAATTGCCGATTGCTCTACCGACTATCCTGGCAGGAGTGAATCAGACCATAATGCTGGCTCTTTCCATGGTGGTTATTTCGGCTATGATCGGAGCACAAGGATTAGGAGGCCCTGTATATTCAGGGATACAAAACTTACGTATTGGACAAGGATTTGAAGGGGGTCTTGCGGTGGTAATTCTGGCCATGATCTTAGACCGGGTCACCCAAGCTCTTGGAGATTCCAGTTCAAAATAAAACATTAAAAAAAATAGGAGGAATGTGAGTTATGAAAAAGAAAATTACGATTTTTACTTTAGTAGCTGTTTTAGCTCTGTCCATGTTTGTTTTTACAGCATGCGATGAAAGCCCTGACGGTGAGAGCGTTCAACTTGGATATGTTAACTGGGCTGAAGGTGTAGCCATGAACTACTTGGTTCATGCAATTTTGGAAGAAGAAATGGGTTATGAAGTCAGCTCCACAATGGCCGATGTCGGGCCGATCTTCTCTTCGTTAGCAACAGGAGACTATGATGCATTTGTAGACGCATGGTTGCCGGTTACTCATGATGAGTATATGGGTGAATTTGGTGACGATGTTGCGGACCTTGGATATAATTTTGAGGGAGCTCGAATCGGTTTAGTAGTGCCTTCATATGTTGATATTGACAGCATTGAAGAAATGAATGAAGTTGCCGATAACTTCGATGGAGAGATCATTGGAATCGGACCGGGAGCAGGGATCATGACGGCAACCGGAAATGCTATTGACACATATGGATTAGATTTTACCTTAATTGAATCTTCCGGACCTGTTATGGCGGCGACACTCAGTGAAGCGATTGAGAATGAAGAATGGGTAGTTGTTACCGGATGGGAACCACATTGGAAATTTGCAGAGTGGGATCTGAAATTTTTAGAGGACCCCGAAGGCGTTTATGGTGCGGTTGAAAACATTCATACTATTGCAAGACAAGATTTAGCCGAAGATATGCCGGAAGTTGCAGAATTCCTGGAAAACTTCTATATGGATAGTGACCAATTAGGTGATCTGATGGGAGCTATGGAAGAGCATCAAGATGATATGGACGAGTTAGAGATAGCTCGTGACTGGATGGAAAACAACAGAGACTTGATTGAAAGTTGGTTACCATAATTCAATACTTGGAATTTAATTAAGTAGAGAATTAATTATATATCAATAACCACCAAAAATGAATATTTTTATGTAAGTTAGAAAGAACCAAGAGTAAACTCTTGGTTCTTTTTTTAAAAAAAATGATTGTTTCAGACATAGAGATGCATATATCAAAAGATCCTAGGTGCTAGTGATAAATTCATTTTTATGATAATGTTTTTATATAAAGCATACAGCATGCAAAATAACAGCAACATTATGGCATTCGTATGAAGGAGGTTCGATTATGGAAGATCATAAAGGAAAAGATATGAGAAAGGCTGTTCGACAAAGTTACGGAAAAATAGCGAAGGGCAATAACGATGATCGAGGCTGCTGCGGTGGCGCTAGCAGGGATACGGATAAAGTATCAAACAGTGTAGGGTATTCATCGGAAGACATCCTAAACAGCCCCAAAGGAGCCAATATAGGACTGGTTTGCGGGAATCCACAACCGATTGCGGAGATCAAAGGAGGGGAGACTGTAGTCGATCTTGGAAGCGGGGCAGGATTTGATAGTTTTCTAGCCGAAAAACAGGTAGGACCCAGAGGCCAAGTTATCGGTGTGGATGGGAGCCTCTTCAGTTGAAGAGTTAAAAGTACTTTTGAAAAATGCGGGATCTAGTAGTATTAAGATCGATATTAAAGACGTATCCTCAAAATATGCTAGTAAATGGTCAATCAGTTTACAGGTGGAGGAGTATATCAAATCCGCCTCAATTGAGGCGATTAAAAAGAGTATGTAAATTTTAGCGCCGGCCATGGAGTCGGTTCTTTTCTTCTGCTTTCTGTGATAAAATAAAAGTGAAGAAAATATTAGCTGTAAACATAGACTGTATCAAAGGAGGAGAAGACGTGACAACGAAGGATGTGCTAGTATGTGTTACCCGACAAAAAACCTGTGAACGTCTTATAAAAGAAGGCGCGCGATTAGCCGGCAGCGATGATGAGCTGTATGTGGTTAATGTATCTCCCGATGGGTGGAGCTTGTTGGGGAAACAATATGAGGGAGCCGATCAAGCGGCAGAAGCTTTGGAATATCTATTTGAGATATCGAAGAACTATGGAGCCCATATGACAGTCCTTCGGTCGGAAGATGTGGTAAAAGCATTAGTGGATTTTCTAAATAAAAAGATAATTTCCACAGTAATCCTGGGGGGTTCCAAAGAAGAAGATCATGCAAGTACCATGGCTAAAAAAATAAAACGCAAGGTCCACTATGATCTTGAAGTTAGAATTATACCTACAGATAATTTAACATAGAAAGAGGGTAACGAATGAGCGTTTTTCGAAAATACTCGACTTATTTACAGGAAAAGTACGGCGAAAAAGTTTATAAACTCTCTATCAATTTACCCCTAACCTGTCCGAATAGAAACCAGGATAATTTAGGTGGATGCACTTTCTGTGCTGACGTGGGTACAGGCTTTAGCAGTTCCCCCAGCATAGATATTCAAAAACAGTTGGAAGAGCGTAAAGTAATGATTAAAAAACGTTACAATGCCAATAAGTACATTGCTTATTTTCAAAATTACACCAATACCTACATGCCTTTAGATACTTTCAAAGAGTATATTCACAGTGCTATTATTGCCGATGTGGTGGAAATCGATATTTCTACTCGACCGGACTGTATTACCGAGGAACAGTTGGCTTTTTTGGCAGAGGTGAAAAAGGAACATGCAATTGAAATCACCTTAGAGTTAGGACTCCAAACCGTAAATTATAAGTCGTTGGATAAGATTCAACGGGGGCATGGACTGGCCGAGTTTATTGATGGGATTATGAGGATCAAGAGATACGGTTTTGAAGTTTGCGTTCATTTAATTTTAAATCTTCCTTGGGATGATGACCGGGATGTTATCGAAAATGCTAAAGTTCTTTCTGCTTTAAAGGTAGAACAGGTGAAACTCCATGCCCTGTATGTAATGGATAATACAATAATGGGTGAGCAGTACAAAAAAGGAGAATTTAAAATATGCAGTGCGGAGGAGTATCAGGAAAAAGTAATTGTTTTTTTGCGGTATCTTGATCCTGATATTGTGGTACAAAGACTTTTAGGGAGAGCTCCTAGAGAAAACTCCTTATTTGTCAACTGGAATCAAAGCTGGTGGAAAATCCGGGATAATATTGAAAACAACATGGAAGACAGAGGACTTGTTCAAGGAGACCTGTTTCACTATCTTGGTGGCAGAGCCTATGAAAAGGAAATGAAAAAACAAAAATAAATTTTAATTTATTTTTGTTTTTAGCAGGAGAAATTTCAGAAAATATCGAATACTATACAGTAGTAGGAGAAGTACAATTTTAAGAAAGCTATATACTAAACTAAGGAGGTATTCATATGAATGAAATAATCTTAGGAGAACAGGGCAGTGGTAAAACAAAAAAAATGGTGGCTCTGGCTAATCAATCTTTAGAAACCAGTAAAGGCCACAACATATTTATCGACTTTGACAACAGTAATATGTTCCAGGTGGATTATCGAATACGTTTTATCGGTGTCAGGGATTATCAAATCCAAACGGAAGAACAGTTTGTAGGCTTTATTAGCGGTGTTGTGGCTTCAAATTATGATATTGAACGAATATTTATTGACAATTTGTATAAAATCACCGGAAAAGATACGGATCAGCTGGAGAAGCTTTTTGATAAGATGATGGATTTAGAACTGAAATACAATGTTAGTTTTGTGGTAGCCATTAACGGAACGAAGGAAACTATCCCTGAATTTTTAAACCCGTTTAAAATTCAAGAGGTAAAATAGGAGTAAGAGACTGTATTGTATTAGAATACAAAAATAGGGGGTAACCCCTATTTTTGTAATTTAAAGCAGAGCCTACTATTTTGTTATAGATTTGATTTTCGTGGTATTGATATAATAGAGACTATTATAGAGGAGGAAAAATATGGAAACATTACAAGCGATAAATCCTGTCACCGGGGATGTCATAGATGAATTTCAACGAAGTCATCCTGAAGAGGTGACAAAGGCTGTAATGAACAGTCGAAGAAGCTTTGAAAACTGGAAAAAAATATCAGTTCTTAAACGTATGGAGTATTTAAAAGCTATAAGGTTTAACATAATGGATAATTTGGATGATTACGCCGCCATTATTTCTGAAGATACAGGTAAAGTATTGACGGAATCTTTGATGAGTGATATTTTGCCCACTTTGGATTTTATCCGGTATTATGAAAAAAATACTGAAGAATTTTTAAAGTCGAAAAAAAGAGATACCCCCTTGACTTTCCAAGGGGGGAAGTCCTATATCACTTATCAGCCGTTAGGTGTAATAGGGATCATTGCTCCCTGGAATTTTCCTTTTCAATTATCTATGATTCCTGTAATTACAGCTTTGGCTGCGGGAAATACTGTAGTGGTAAAACCTTCCAATGAAACTCCCAGCATCGGTGCTCTGATTGAACGAATTATGATTGAGGCAGGACTGCCCCAAGGAGTGGTTGAAGTAGTACAGGGAGGAAGAGATGTGGTTTCCGCTTTGATTGAGGCGAAACCGGATAAAATCTTTTTTACCGGCAGTGTATCCACAGGAAAGAAAATAATGGAGCAAGCTTCAAAGCATTTGATTCCTGTTGAGCTAGAACTTGGAGGAAAAGATCCGATGATTGTATTAGAGGATGCTAATATCGGAAGGGCGGTTGAGGGAGCTTTATATGGTGGACTTGCTAACACCGGTCAGGTCTGTATTTCTGTGGAGCGACTCTATGTACAGGAAGCTATCGTAGATGAGTTTTTAATTAAACTGAAAAACCGGGTTAAGCAACTGAATGTCGGCTCAGGTAAAAGTGATGATATCGGTGCTATGACAACACCGGATCAAGTTTTACATGTGCAAAAACAAATTGATAATGCTATAAAAATGGGGGCACGGTTAGAGACGCCGTTATTAATTGAAAAGAATTTTATTCATCCTGTGATCTTAACCAAAGTCACTCATGACATGGAGATTATGACAGAAGAAACATTTGGGCCTGTGCTTCCGGTTATGACCTTTAAAACATTGGAAGAGGGGATTCGCCTTGCTAATGATTCGGATTACGGGTTGAATGCCAGTATTTGGACACAGGATGTAAAGCTTGGGGAAAATATTGCAAATGAGCTGGTAACAGGAAATGTAATGATCAATGATGTGTTAAAAAACGTGGGAAATCCTGATCTTCCTTTTGGGGGAACGAAACACAGCGGAATTGGGAAGTACCATGGGCCAGAAGGACTTTATAGCTTTTCGCTGGCAACTTCCGTCATGGTCAACAAAGGGAAAAATCCCAAGGAAGTAAACTGGTTTCCTTATTCTGAGGAAAAGTATGACGGTTTAAAAGAGTTATTGAAAACGCTCAATGAAGATAAAAACATTATGAAAAAAGGAAGAGATTTACTGAAAATAGGAAAAAAATTGAAAGGGATGGACTAAACTAATAATATTATTCTTTAGTAAGGAAAACCATTTGATTAGCATGGCATTAATTGATAAAGTATATTATAATAACAAGGGATTCTAAAAAATATTTTTAGGAGGAGATTTAATGAAAACAAAGATAGGAATTAACGGATTCGGAAGAATTGGGAAAGCGGTATTAAAGGCTTCTTTAGAAAAGGAATTTGATGTGGAAGTGGTTGCGATCAACAGTACAAGCGGTCCGGAAAAACACAGCCATATTTTTCAATATGACTCAATTTACGGAAAGTTTCCAAAAAAGGTAACCGCAAAGGAAGGTGCTTTAGTTATCGGCGATAGGGAAATTAAGTTTACAGCCCATCGAGACCCGGCAGAAATCCCTTGGAAAGAATTAGGGGTTGAAATTGTTATCGAATCCACGGGAGTATTTTTAACAAAAGAATTGGCATTAAAACACATTGAAGCGGGGGCGAAAAGAGTTATTCTTTCTGCGCCGGCTAAAGACGGAGAAGACTTAACGGTGGTTATGGGAGTTAATGAGGATATGTTGAATAAAGAGCACCAGGTGGTCTCTAATGCATCCTGCACAACCAATTGTTTAGCTCCCGTGGCAAAGGTATTGGAAGATGAGTTTGGTATTGAAGAAGGGATGATGACAACCATTCATGCCTATACAAATGACCAAAACATCTTAGACCTTCCTCATAAAGACTTAAGAAGAGCAAGAGCGGCTAACGAATCCATTATACCTACCACTACGGGAGCAGCCAAAGCTGTAACGAAAGTTATTCCATCACTTAAAGGGAAATTGGACGGTATGGCCATGAGAGTTCCGGTACCCGTAGGTTCCGTAGTAGACCTTGTGGTTCAGCTGAAAAAAGAACCTAGCGTGGAAGAGATCAACCAAGCGTTTGCTAAGGCTTCTGAAGGAAAAATGAAAGGTATTTTAGGTGTCTCCAATGAACCGTTAGTATCTATTGACTATAAAAAGAATGAGCTTTCATCCATTGTAGATACCCTTTCTACGATGAAAGTCGGCCAAAACCTCTATAAAGTAGTCTCTTGGTATGACAATGAATGGGGATATTCGAGTCGAATATTAGATCTTGCAGCTTATATGGGCAAACAATA
Source organism: Clostridiaceae bacterium (assembly GCA_003553525.1). Taxonomy (GTDB): domain Bacteria; phylum Bacillota; class Clostridia; order Peptostreptococcales; family T1SED10-28; genus Isachenkonia. Next base: position 17,095 of record PWEO01000022.1, on the reverse strand, counting down.
AAGAAAACATATCACTAATTCAGAAATAACAGTTTTCACAATAAATAGCATAAAAAAGAACAGATAAGGCCGGAGATTTAATTCCGGTCTTCTTTACGGGATTAAGAGTTTAAAGTTTTTTCGAATAATGATATAATAATGAAGTTATCAAATTTATATCGGATCATACATAATGGGGTGGAGAAATGAATTCAATGGATTGGGAACGTTTTTTAATTCCCTATGAAAACGCTGTGGAAGAATTAAAAGTTAAATTCAAAAGTATTCGTAATGAACTTACAAAAATGGGAGAGTATTCTCCGATTGAATTTGTCACGGGAAGAGTAAAAAAGATTTCTAGCATTTTAGAAAAAGCCAAACGATTGGAAGTGGATATAGAAAATATCGACAAGGAAATTGAGGATATTGCAGGGGTTAGGATAATGTGTCAATTTGTAGAGGATATCTATACTGTAGTGGACTATATCAGTGAGCGGGATGGTAAAGATTTAAAAGTTGTGGGGGTAAAAGATTACATTACCAATTATAAAGATAGCGGCTATCGAAGTTATCATGTAATTATCGAATATCCTATACAAACTGCCTTCGGCCATAAAAATATTTTGGCGGAACTGCAAATTCGAACTTTAGCTATGAACTTCTGGGCAACCATTGAACATAGTTTGAAATACAAATATAAACGACAAATACCAGAGCCAATCCAATTACGACTTAAAAATTCCGCCGATGCAGCTTTTAAATTGGACCAAGAAATGTCACAAATAAGGCATGAAATTCGACAAGCACAAAAAATGTTCGAAATTCGTTCGAGTACCGTATCAAACATTCTTCATAATATTGATCGTCTGGAATCTGCTGGACTTTTAAAAGAAGCTGATAAATTCCAGGAACGATTCAATAAATTGTGGGATAAAGTTGAGATGGCAGGCCTTAAGGAACTTTCTAAGGAAATTGAGGCTTTTATGGCTCGTTATCAGGCTTATGATTAATTTTAAAATACTATAAAGTTTACAAAAAGGAGTTATTATGAGCATTTATGCAATCGGGGATCTCCATTTAAGTGGAGATGGATCTAAACCCATGGATGTTTTTGGGGATCAGTGGGCTAATCATAAAAATCAAATTGAAAAAAATTGGCTAAAAAAAATCACGGAAGAAGATGCAGTATTGATTCCGGGGGATTTGTCCTGGGCCATGAAGTTTTCTGAAGTGGAAGCTGATTTAGCCTGGATTGACAGACTTCCCGGACAGAAGTTTATTATTCGAGGGAATCATGATTACTGGTGGAGCTCGATTAGTAAAATGAACGATCGGTATGAAACTCTGTTTTTCATTCAAAATAATGCGTTTATGTATAAGGATGTAGTTATTGCGGGTAGCCGTGGCTGGATTTCTCCCAATGAACGATCTTTTACGGATCAAGACCAAAAGATTTATCTTCGGGAGTATGAACGCTTGAAGAGATCTTTGCATGCGGCAATAAAGAAAAAAGAAAACCTGGAACAAAAGTTAATTGTTCTGCTTCATTACCCTCCAACAAATGACCAAAAAGAACCCTCGCTTTTTACAGAAGTATTTGAGGAATTCAAAGTAGACTATGTGGTTTATGGACACTTACACGGGGAAGAATCTTTTAATGCTTCTTATATAGGTAAGGTACTGGATACGGAATATATTTTGGCATCTAGTGATTATATAAACTTTGATCCTATATTGATACGAAAATAAGTTTTCAGTTAACAAAAGGTCCCCGGAAGACTCCGGAGACCTTTTGAATTTACAATTCAAATTTATTTTAATGTGACTTTCCTTTGAAATTGTTGTTAAAGATTTTTTTTTATTATATTTGATTGCTGCTACCCAAAACATTGCTAATTTTATGCTTAACCATTTTTTCTACAGCTGATCGACCCTCTCCGAGATATTTTCGCGGGTCAAAGTTTCCAGGTTTTTCCTTCAAGTTCTGTCGGATTGATGCAGTCATGGCAAGACGTAGATCCGTATCGATATTGACCTTGCATACCCCGTATTTTGATGCTTCTTTAATCATTTCCTCGGGAACACCTTGGGCTCCGGGGATGTCGCCACCGTATTCATTGCAAGCTTTAACAAGTTCTGGAAGAACAGTACTGGCTCCATGAAGAACTAAGGGGAATTCCGGTAAAAGTTCAGAGATTCTTTTTAACCGTTCAAAATCCAAGTTTGGCTTCCCTTTGAATTTATAGGCACCATGACTGGTTCCGATAGCAATGGCTAAAGAATCCACGCCGGTTTTTTCCACAAATTCTTTCGCTTCGTCGGGGTTAGTATATGTGGCGTCTTTAATATCGACGGAGATATTATCTTCAACTCCGGCAAGTTTTCCAAGCTCAGCCTCAACCACAACACCTCTAGGGTGAGCATAATCTACGACTTTTTTGGTTAAGGCAATGTTTTCTTCAAAAGATAGATGAGAAGCATCGATCATAACCGAAGTAAATCCGTCATCAATGCACTGCTTACAAATTTCAAAGTCTTCTCCATGGTCTAAATGAAGGACAATTGGTAGCTCGGTGTCTTCAACAGCGGCTTCCACCAACTTTTTTAAGTAAATGGGATTGGCATACTTTCTAGCTCCTGCAGAAACCTGTAAAATGATTGGAGACTTTTCTGCTTTTGCTGCTGACACAATTCCCTGGATTATTTCCATATTATTAACATTGAAAGCCCCTATGGCATAGCCTTTTTCATAGGCCTGCTTAAATAACTCCTTGCTTGTTACTAATGGCATATAAAACCCTCCTAATATTATTATGTGTACTTTTAATATTATACCAGATATTCACTAAAAAAGAAGCTTAAAGCCGAGGATAACAAGGCCTTTTCAATTTAATTTTTCTTTTCACTAGGAATTTAAGGGGAAATAGAGTAAAATAGTGAGAGAGTAGGAAAAGGAACAAGAGAGATTTGAGGTGAAAGCAGTATGAAGACTCATTTGCCAAATGTACTTACTTTTGGGAATCTTTCTCTGGGGATCCTGGCAATCTTAAGTGTCTTTTCAGAGGATTATACCTTATCATCAATTTTGATCATTCTAGCCGCCTTTATGGATCGGTTTGATGGACAACTGGCAAGAAAGTTGGATGTGGAAAGCGAAATTGGAAAACAGTTGGACTCCTTAAGCGATTTAATTTCTTTCGGGGTGGCTCCGGCGATTTTAATATGGAGTTATAGCCTGCAGACCTTTGGATTTATCGGTGTTATTATTATTGTTTTATTTGCAGTGAGCGGAGCATACCGATTGGCGAAATTTAATGTTACGGATTTCGCAGGAACTTTCAGTGGTATTCCCATAACTTTAGCCGGTGGGTTTGTTGCTTTGATGACGCTGTATGCTATTAATTATTCTATGCATGATTATGTGGTACTTATCATTGTGCCGCTACTTTCTTATTCCATGGTCAGCAAAAAAATCCACTTAAAGAAAAAATAAAGGCTCCTATAGGAGTCTTTGATTTCGGCAATGGAAAACAAGTAAAGGGTGTTTAGCGTGAAGTATATCCACGGAGAAAATATATTTGATAAATTCAGAGAAAAACGTGAAAGCTTAATTATCATGCTTAAAAATGGTGATATCAGCAAAAAAGAGTATATTGAGGAAACATATTATTATATAAGAGAACAAGAATTTGAACCCTTTAAGATTGTTGATAATTTTAATAAAGCGGTATTTAATTATCAGTATTATAACATGATGGCGAAATACTCCAAGTTAAAAGCTAAAGAAATTCAAAGATTTGGGAAGCATTTTCATCAAATGAAAAAACATTTAGAACAAGTCAACTATTTTTATCATAAGAAAAATCAAACCACTTTGAAAGCTTTAGAGCTTAGAAATTTTGAAGATGTGGAGGCCTATTTTATTAAAGTTAAGTCTTTGCATTTGAAAAACAAGCTCTTTGAAATTGTTTTTTTAGAGGATGCCAAAGTAGTCTTTCATTCCAACAGCGAGTGGTTGGCTAAACGTTTGGAAGAAGAGGGTGTGTTTTCAAATGGGAAAAAGCATTCAATTATTGAAAGTTATGTGAATGAACGGTATTAAAATTTTTGCTTGAAATTATTATAGTTGGGTAAATACCAATACAAACCCTATAAATTGAAGGAACAACCATGCAAATATCAAACCTTAAAGAAAGTGGAGGATGATAGTATGTATAAAATTAAAAGTGCAGAAAAATTTTTATGGGATGGTATCGATTTGGATGGAAAGAAAGTATTAGAAGGGGGAACCAGTTGGGGAAACACCACAGATATCATTGCCCGGAAAGTACGGGATAATAAATGGTCCACAGATTTAATTTCAATTGATATTGATGATAGTCATTTTGAAGAAATTGAAGGCAGGCTTCAACAATATTTTAACAATCTTTCCTTACGACGGGGAGACCTTAGTAGTCTTGACTTTATCGAAGATCAATCTATCGACGTAATTATTTGTAATTATACCCTATCTTCAGTAGATCAATTTCCGATGAGGGCCTTAAGCGCTCTAAAGGAGTTTTACCGAATATTAAAGCCTGATGGAGATCTTTTAATTACTGAAGAAATGCCCATTTGGTCGGTGGATTCATCATCCTATCCCTACTGGTCAAAACGATTAAGAATTATTAAAAGTATAAGTGTTCTACGAGGAATGTCCTACTTTAATGAAATTCATCCAAATGATTTAGAAGTAGCATTAAGTACAGCAGGATTTCAAGACATTGTCTGGGATGAATTCACAGAAAAAATCAACGCCGAACGGGCGACTAAATTTCTTGATAAACGAAAGCAAACCTTAATCAAAGGTTCCGATGATTTAGAAAATAAAAAAGTAAATGAAGGTTTGACGGAGCTAACTGAAGAACTTGTCAAAGAATTTTCCGATACTGAAGAATTCTCTGCTCCGGGGTATGTATTAAGAGCCAAAAAATAATCAATAGATGAAGAGGCCAGAGGGCCTCTTCTTTTATGATTAAATTACATTATGATATAATTAAAAGATAATCGAATACAAAAATAAATTTAATACAGGTTTCATATATAATCAAAATGAATAGATAATTATAATGTCAGGAATTTATACGACTAGATATTTAGAGAAACAAGATAATTAGATATCGGAAATTTGACATATTTGTGAGGTTCATATACTTGAAAAGGAGGAATCTATGTGAAAAAAGGCACGGTATACGAAGGAGTAGTGGAAGAGCTACAGTATGGTGGAAAAAGCAAGGTTTTTATTGAAGGTGAAGAAGTAGAGGTTAAAAATGTGCTGCCCGGTCAAAAAATTCGTCTTCGGGTAACGAAAAATAGACGCAATAAAAGACAAGGCAAGGTATTAGATATTATAGAAAGATCTCCAATTGAGACTGAAAAAACCTGTAAACATTTTGGTCGTTGTGGCGGTTGTTTTATGCAATCAATTGCCTATGAAGAACAACTGAAAATCAAAGACGAACAAATACAAAGTCTTTTTAAACAGGAAAATATTAAGGTCGAAGAATTTTTACCAATCAAAAGCAGTCCAAAGATTTTTGAGTACCGAAACAAAATGGAATTTACTTTTGGTGACGAGGAAAAAAACGGGTCTATTACTTTGGGAATGCATAAAAAAGGTCTGCACCATGATATTATCACTGTGGATGATTGTCGAATTATGGATGAAGACTTTCGAAGAATTTTAATGACGGTACTTGGTTATGCAAGAAAAAACAACTTAACTCAGTACAACTCTATGAGACATGACGGTTTTCTGCGGCATTTGGTAGTTCGAAAAGGACATTATACAAAGGAAATCATCGTTCATTTAGTGAGTACTACTCAGGATAGTCATGAGTTTAATGACCTGGGAAAGGTCCTTGGGAGATTGGATCTTGACGGAGAGATTGTGGGTTTTCTACATTCTTTAAATGACGGGTTAGCGGATATTGTACAAAGTGATGAAATGCGAGTAATATTCGGGAGAAAAGAATATAAAGAAAAACTTTTTTATTTAACCTTTGAAATTTCCCCTTATTCATTTTTTCAAACCAATACTTTAGGTGCGGAGAGTCTTTACTTGGAAGTGATCGAATTTTTAGGGGATGTAAAAGGAAAGACGGTTATAGATTTATATTCAGGGACGGGAACCATCGCTCAGGTTTTAGCCAAAGATGCTAAAAAAGTCATTGGAATTGAACTGGTACAGGAGGCTGTGGATAAAGCTATAGAAAACGCCAAAATTAATAACTTAAGTAACTGTACTTTTATTGCTGGGGATGTAAAAGAAAAAATGTTGGAAATTCGTGAAAAGCCTGATGCTATGGTAATTGACCCTCCGAGGGAAGGGATTCATGATAAAGCCCTTCGGGATATTTTATCCCATAAGCTAGATGAAATGGTATACGTCTCTTGTAATCCGAAAACCCTTGTTAAAAACTTAAAATCTTTTCAGGAAGCCGGTTATACAGTGAAAAAAGTACGGGGTGTGGATCTATTTCCACACACGAGCCATGTTGAGACAGTGGTACTGCTAACAAGGGCCCATAATAGTTAGTAGGTACAGTGGACTATTAGGGAGTTTCCGTTGTAAGATGGATCTATTATAGTTTTTGTGTAAATGTTTTCAAAGTTATTAATCTGTTTTATACATTATGTAAATATAATAAAATAAATTTATTGGATTCTTTGATAAATTGTTGATAAGCTATATGAGGTATAAATTTTAAGGATAGGGTGTTGCATATGATTATTGATCTTCACATACATGAAAAAAGAAATTCCGTTGACAGCGTTTTATCCCTGGAAGATGCGGTTTGGCAGGCCAGGAAAATGGGCCTTGACGGAATTTGTATTACAGATCATGATAATAATGATATTCGAGATTTTGCAAAAGAATACAGCAAAAAAGTGGATTTTCCTATTTTTGTGGGGGCAGAAATTCTCACAAAAGAAGGTGATTTTGTGGTCTTCGGATTAAATGAAATACCAAAAGAATTGATCACTGCTCAAGAGCTGCTTTGCCAAGTCGAAGCAGCAGGTGGCGTTGCTATAGCTGCCCATCCTTATCGAAATGCTTTTCGAAGTCTTGGAAATCATAACTACACCCTTGAAGGGTTTTGGGCTGTTGAAGCCTTTAATGGAAGAACACAAATAGAAAAAAACGAGCAGGCATGGTCTTTGGCCGGAGAAATTAATATGCCTATGGTGGGAGCCAGCGATGCTCATCAATTAAAAGACCTCGGTAAAATGGCAACTTGTTTTCTTTCGGTAATTCGTTCTGAAGAAGACTTGATTGCAGCGATAAAAGCTCGGAAGGTTTATCCTGTTGTATGGACGGAAGAGGGATACCTGCCTGCAACGAACCTATTTATTGAAAAAGAATTAGTGACATCAAACAACCTCTAGATGATACGTCTAGAGGCTATTTTTATGAAAAGTGAAATTCATGTATATTCATTACCGATAAATTAAGAAAGTATCCGATAAAGGTTATTTGAGTGCTTAAATATATGAGTACATTTAGTTTCACAGTCATTTAAAGTTTATTAAATTTATCGGGAAGGTACTTGGACTTCCTCCCGCCTACTCTGAAGTGATGAAAAAGACTTTTGCTATGGAAGTTCAGTATGATGGGAATGAAGTCCTTTCCCGTCATGCGAATACTTCCCTTTGCACATGAGCGCTCATTGAAGCACCTCACATCATCGGTACGAAGATGTTTGCCGAGAAAAGCGATAGGCACGGGATCCCCGCTATGAATCATGGGACCGATGCTAGGCGTGGTATGATCTCCGGTTACAATAAGAAGTATATCCTCATTTAAAGCATAATCTAAAATTGGGGCAAGGAGAGGGTCGATTTTTTCCAACACCTTTACCTTTGCAAAGGGATCTTTGGTGTGCCCCGCTTGATCCGTATCCTTCGTATGGAGATGAATGTATTCATACGGAGAGCTTAAAGCCTTTTTAACGCCTTCTTCAAAGTATTGATAGGGCGTGTATCTCATTTTAAAAAGCTGTGCAATGCCTCGAATTGAAGTGCTCGCACCAATAATTTCTCCCCGCATCCCATTTTCTTCATGAAAAGATGGAAGTCTGCCTGGCTTTCCTGCCCACTTCGGTAGAAGAAAATTTGCCGGCTCCATTCCTTGCTTTTTTCTTTTTATATTGATCGGGTGATCTTTTAATCGATGGTACATTTCTTTCATGAAAGAATTGATCAAATCCGATGTGGTCTTTGCCCGATGATCTTGGGTATTGTAGGGTTCTGATTGTAAAACGCAGCCTAAAGGATAGATAGCGTCCGGATCTGAAATTTCTGTCGACAAGTTTTCTCCAGCTATTTCCAATAAACCATGACCATCAGTGGTGAATTGCCAATTGAATTGGCTGCTATTAAAGCTTGCAGGAATTGTCATGGAAAGCTCTAAACTGTCTTCCTTTGGGAGGTCCATCAAGTAACGGGTTTGTATCTCGTAATCTTCAGTTTTAATAACCGATGCCCAGGAGGTAACCATATAAATATGGTTTTTATTAAGTGGAACTCCATGTGCTAGCGCTTCGATAATGGAGCGACCTGGAAATTTTTCTTCGGGATATCCCAGTAATAAATAATGGGCAAAATCCGTACCCACAGGAATACCAAGATGGTAGGGAACCATCATTCCGGTTTCACCAAGGCTAGCAATCCGATCGAGGTTTGGAGTATAGGCATATTCCAGCGGGGTTTTCTCTCCGAGTTCATCAGAGACCAAATCCCCTACACCATCCAATAGAACAACTAAAGTCTTCATTGAGTGGCCTCCCAGTCGTATAAAGGCTTTTCAAGTTCTTGCAAAGAAGCCTCGGGATTATCCATTAAAATCTTCCCAATACTAATGGAAACCGGAATAAGAAAATCTATTAAAAAAGCTTGTAGTCTACCAGCATCGTAATCGGTTTTCCCGCTTATACTTCGGTAGTTTCCGCTGTACATGCAGGCGGGATGTTCCTTGCCTTCCTCCCACTCCCAGCCAAGAAGATCTTTTATGACATCTCCGTCCACAATATTACGAATAGGAAAGAGTAACTGAACATCAAGTTTTTTCAGCGTCTTAGCGTAGGCATCCAAAGAAACGTTTAATTGATTAAGTTTGATCTTTCCTCCGTGACTGACTCGTTCCCCTGAAATGATTCTTCCCCCTAAGCGACGAGCCATAGGGACCCTCAAAAGATGAAAATACATATGACAGCCGATACAAGGAGTATAAAATCCGTAGCGCTCAATTAGGGAGTGCACCGGTCGACCATTCAAGACACTCCAAAGTTTTGGACTGCTATAAATTATGGACGGATAGAGGGTTTTCTCAGTTCCGTAAAGTGCTTTTATTCGTTGTCGTAATCTTTTTTCATTATCCTTAAGGCTCTCTAAGTTACCATATTCAGTTCCGGCAAAGGACATAACCGGAAGTATATGATTTATAGAAGGGGATTCAAAGGCTTTTAGGATTGCAGCAACACTATCTCTTCCGGAAAATTCACCGATCACGGTTTTTTTTGGGAGGGAAGAGAGAATTATTTCGATTTCTTTATGAGACTGATTGAAATGATCCATGTTAACACTCCTTTTACAATATAATGAAAAGATTTTCTTACATTATAGCATAGAAGGCAGTGTATATACATTCCTCATACAGATTTATAAGTTCATTTACCAGAGGTTTTTGAAATAAAAAACACTTGAATAAAATAAAACTAAATGATAATATGTTTGCATATAAGTAAACGAAGAATTAAATTGTTTATTAAAACGGAGTGGAGGGAGATTTACATGGAAAATATCAATGTCTTATTTTGGCAATCGACTATTGAAGAAATACAACAGGGGTTTATCTATCGAAAGCGTGCTGAAGATTTTATGTGCTTAATATGTGGAGAATCATTTAAAGATGGAATGATTTATCGTAATGAGGACCAGTACATGGATGCAAAGATGATAATGAAAAACCATATACTTGAGCAACATGGATCGGTTTTCGATTTTTTATTAAACTTAAGCAAAAGATATACCGGGCTTTCGGAAATTCAAAAAGAAATAATGGAATACTTGTACCTGGGATTAACGGATAAGGAGATTATTAAAAAACAAGGGGGGAAAAGTCCCGCGACCATTAGAAATCATCGGTTTAAGTTTCGCGAAAAAGAAAAACAGGCTAGAATTTATCTTGCATTGATAGGATTGTTAGAACTTTCCAGGGAACCTGGAGAAAATCCCGAAGAATTAATTGATGTCCATCGGAGGGCAACCATGGTGGATGATCGATATGTAATTACTCAAGGGGAACGAGAGAAGATACTTAATTCCTATCTGGTGAATGGAAAGGTCAGCTCTTTTCCCAGTAAAGAAAAGAAAAAACTGGTTATATTACAATATATTATGGAAGCATTTTCACCTAATATGGAGTACTCAGAAAAAGAAGTAAATGATATTATAAAGCAAAAGATTGATGATTATGTCGCCGTTCGCAGATACTTGATTCAATACGGATATATGGACAGAGAACGGGATGGCAGCCGGTACTGGATCAATGAATAAGCATTAAAAAGGAATCTAAAGTAAATTTGCGCAGAGCTTTGTATCATCAAAATGATTTGACTCGGATTATACCTTTTTCATTGATTGCTTTCATGTTATAATAATAAACTGAAAGGTTTAAGGAGGATGAAAATGAAAAAGAATGAAGATACCAAAGTTGTTGTCGGGATGTCTGGCGGTGTGGACTCTTCGGTAGCGGCTCTCCTGTTAAAACAACAGGGTTACGATGTTGTTGGCGTTTTTATGAAAAACTGGGATGAAGAAGCTCTTGGTGGAGAATGTACGGCTACAGAAGATTATGAAGACGTACGGAGGGTATGTGGAAAGATTGGGATACCCTACTATACAGTAAATTTTGAAAAAGAATATTGGGATAATGTATTTACTTATTTTTTAGAAGAATACAAAAAAGGTCGGACTCCAAATCCTGATGTAATGTGTAATAAAGAAATCAAGTTCAATGTATTTTTAAAATATGCACAGTCCATTGGTGCAGAGTATTTAGCCACAGGACATTTTGCAAGGATTCGTTATAAACATGGAGAATATCAATTGTTAAGGGGAATGGATCCTAATAAAGATCAAACCTATTTTCTAAACACGTTAGGTCAGGACCAATTAGCAAAAGCGATGTTCCCTGTGGGAGAACTGACCAAAGGAGAAATTCGAAAAATTGCAGAAAAACATGATCTGATAACGGCAAATAAAAAGGACAGTACGGGAATTTGTTTTATAGGAGAACGAGATTTTAAGGATTTTTTGAGTAATTATTTACCCGCTACTCCTGGAAAAATTCGCACCATTACAGGTGAAATAAAGGGAGAACACGACGGTCTGATGTATTATACCCTCGGGCAACGAAAAGGTCTTGGTATAGGGGGATCGGGCTCAGGTTCGGGAGAACCTTGGTTTGCAGCACATAAAGATTTAATTCATAACACCCTGTATGTGGTTCAAGGAGCAAAGCATTCTGCTCTGTTTTCAAAAGGCCTTTATGCCAGCGATCTACACTGGGTAAAGGAAACACCGCCGGATACAAGCTTTTACTGTACGGCAAAATTTCGCTACAGACAGAATGATCAACGAGTAAAAGTTGAAATGTCGGAACCCGGAAACTGTAAAGTCGTCTTTGATGACCGTCAAAAAGCAGTAACTCCAGGACAAGCGGTGGTTTTTTATGATGAAGAACAATGTCTAGGTGGTGGAATTATTGACGAGGTTTTTTATTATTAGTAAAATTCTGTCAAGAAAGGATTCTCATTAAATAATAAAGACTCTTATAATTTAAGGGGTTTCTGATGAAGAAATTTCTCCATAAAAAAAACGGATAAGGAAAGTTCCTTATCCGTTTTTTTTATGGAGAAATTTAATAAGAATCTTCAGCTCGATAATGTTAAAAACTCATAACATGTATAATGCAAAATCAGCATAGGAAAAACAAACTATTAGAATTTTTTGTGTGAAAATTCACTTTAAAGGTATAAGTATAATAAGGTAAGACAACCTATAATAATATATTATTAGGAGGGATTTAGATGTTAAAAATCAACCTACAAGTCGGTCAAACTCATCGAGTGCAAAAAAGAGTTCAATATGAAGATTCATCGGTAAGCTTTGGAAGGAGCGGGATTGAAACCCTGTTTTCCACCACCGCTTTAGTGCAGCTGATGATACAGGCAGCTGTGGAACTGGTGGGGGAGCATATTCCTAAGGATTATGTCAGCATCACACAAAAAATGGAGTTTTCCCATTTGAATCCTACCCTTCAAGGAGTATTCGTTACAGCTACAGCAGAAATAACCGAGATAAAACATAATGTGATTAATTTTAAAATCACCTGTCATGATGAACTGGGAAAGATTGCTGAAGCTACCCAAGTTCGTCATATTGTAAACAAGCAAGGGTTGATTAATCGTGCCCATAAGCGTGCGGAAAAACTAGAAGAGAAAATTCAATAGACTATTAAGGCATATCAAAAACCAAAAAATCCGTTGGGGTGTACTCCTCAACGGATTAAAGACTGCTTTGAATTAAAATTTGAATAATTTCCCTCAAACTGGAATCTAATGGAATTTCAAATGTTCCCGGTCTTAAACGATGAGAGACGTTAAAACTTTCCGTTGCTTCAACAAATTCAGAAGAGCTGTTAACTAAGTCATGTGTCTGTAACGTATCCCCTATCTGAGAGGCGGTGGACCCTTGAGTGATTTCTATTTTTATGGTTTCGCTTTCATCACTAGGGCTCGGTTCTTCTTCTGCCATCTTCTCTTCAGTTGATTCACTAGCTGTTGTGTTTTCTGAACCGTCATTTTGATCAGAGCTTACTGGTGATTTTTTATCTGCGGAGGTTCCATTATCAGAGGCGCCGATGAAACTGGATAGATCCTGGTCAAAATAAGTAAAATTTGTTCCGATGATGAATACAATAACAAGTACCACTAATAAAGACAATATCAAGTCTGTGTAATCGTATATAATATCTTTTAGTTTATCCATATATTTGATCCTACTTTCTCTCATTGGCTTTAAAGTATTTTTTGTGATTTTAGATACTATAAATAATATACCATATTTTCAAAAAAAATCACACACTTCCTGAAATAAAAAGGATTTAAACCTTAGATCAGGGGGGTTTATATTGATTTGCTAAATAACAAGTGGTAAAATAACAGAGAAGTGATAAGCAGAACGGAGGACCAAATATGAAAAAGGAAATATTAGAATGGGTAAAAACCATTATTATATCTTTAATTATTGCATTAATAATTACAACCTTTATGAAACCCACGATTGTAAAACATTATTCTATGCAACCAACCCTGGACGAGAATGACTTTTTAATTATCAATAGACTGCTGTACACTAGAGGCACTCCTGCTCGGGGAGATATCATCGTCTTCGAGTCAAATCAAATGGATAACAATGGAGATCAAAAGTTACTTATCAAAAGAATTATCGGATTACCCGGAGAAGAGATTGAAATACGTGGAGGCCAAGTCTATATTAACGAAGAACCTTTAGCGGAACCTTATCTCGAAGATGATTATACCCACGGAAATATTCATCAAATCATACCGGAAAATTCCCTATTTGTTATGGGGGATCACCGAAATAACAGCTTAGACAGTCGTAACGAGGATTTAGGTCTGGTAGACTATCAAGATATTGTGGGGAAAGCTTTCATAAGGCTATACCCCTTTAGCGACATCGGTATTATTGAATAATGTAAAAGGAGGGAAAATGATCTATGGAACAACAGGAAATGATTACCCTAACCCTACCTGGAAATATAAGAAAACAATTTCCTAAGGGCAGTACTTATGAAACTGTGATATCACAATTGGACGATAACGAAAGCAATATCGTTGCAGTGCTAGAAGATTGTAAACTTCGAGAGCTCACGGAAATTTTGGAAAAAGAAGCTCGTATTTCTTTTGTAGATCTTACGGATCCCATCGGGAATCGAATTTATCAACGAAGTATTGCCTTTGTATTTATTCGGGCTTCCATGGAGTTGTTTTCCGGTTGTGAAGTTTCCGTTGAACATTCAATTAGCAAAGGTCTTTACTGTGAGCTGCATTACAAAAGATCATTGCTTGAAGAAGATATTGAAAGAATTGAACAGCGAATGAAAGAAATCATCGAAGAAAATGTTCCTTTTGAAAAAGAAAAGGTTTCGGTTGATGAAGCGAAACAAAACTTTGAGGAATATAATCAAAAAAGCAAAGTGAATCTTATGAAATATCGGGAAAAACCTTATATTAACTTATATAAATGCGGTTGGTTGAAAAACTACTTTTATGGGTACATGGTTCCCTCTACGGGATACCTGAAGGCTTTTAAGCTACAGTATTACAAACCGGGAGTGGTTCTTCAATTCCCAACGATCAGCAGTGGAGGAGTAATACCTGAATTTGAAGAGCAACCCAAATTATTTAAAATATTTCGAGAGTCAGAAAAGTGGGGGGAGATTTTAGGGGTTGATTATGTAGCTTCCTTAAATGATCTGGTGGTTTCCAATCAGGAGGGTAAATTCATTCGAATTGCTGAAGCTCTTCATGAGAAAAAAATTGCCAGAATTGCCGATGATATCACCCGGGATCTGACCCATCGAAAAGTGATTTTAATAGCCGGTCCTTCCTCTTCAGGAAAGACAACTTTTGCCCAAAGATTAGCAATCCAATTATCTGTAAATGGTTTAAAACCTGTTAGCATATCTTTGGATAACTACTTTGTCAACAGAGAAAACACTCCATTGGATGAAAATGGAGACTACAACTTTGAGTCCATTCATGCTATAGATATTGAGCTTTTTAATCATGATTTAAAGAACATATTAGCCGGAGAAAAAGTCCCATTACCTACCTTTAACTTTCATAGTGGGAAACGGGAATACAATGGAAAAACTATCCAAATCAAGAAGGATCAACCGGTTATATTAGAAGGGATTCATTGTTTGAATGATCACTTGACAAAAGAAATCGATTCACGGACTAAATACAAGATATATATCAGCGCTTTGACGCAGCTTAATATAGATGAACATAACCGTATACCTACAACGGATCTCAGATTAATTCGAAGGATTGTTCGGGACAATAATTTTCGATCCAACGATGTGGAAACTTCTTTAGAACTTTGGAAATCCGTAAGAAGAGGAGAAGAGAAGAACATATTTCCGTTTCAAGAAGAAGCGGATGTAATGTTTAATTCCGCTTTGTTTTATGAGCTAGGAGTGTTAAAAAAATACATTGAACCCTTACTGCGACAAGTACAATCAAGTTCTAAATACTATCCTGAAGCTAAACGCTTGCTGAAGTTTTTAAGTTATTTCGTAGTGATTCACGACGAAGAGAATATCCCTAAAACATCCATACTTAGGGAGTTTATCGGTGGAAGTACATTGCATTAATCCATAAGGGGGGAACTAGGTATGCAGGAGTTTATCCAAAAAATAATTGCAGATAATAAAAAATATATTGAAAAGGGAACATTACCAGCTTATATCCCGGAACTAACAAAAGCTAAAAAAGAAGCCTTAGGACTTAGTATAGTAATGTTAGACGGCAAAGAATATCATGGGGGGGATCACCGGTATAAATTTACGATTCAAAGTATATCTAAAGTGATCACTTTGCTTCTGGCCTTAGAGGAAAAGGGAGAAGAATATGTATTCAGCAAAGTGGGTATGGAGCCAACAGGAGATCCTTTTAACTCTATGCTCAAATTGGAAACCGTAAGACCTTCAAAACCTTTTAATCCGATGATCAATGCAGGCGCCATTGCTATTAGTTCTATGATTGAGGGACGCAGCTCCATGGGGAAAGTTGAAAAATTACTAGCTTTCTTTCGTCAGATTACCGACAATCCGGACTTAACGATAAATGAGAACGTTTATTTGTCGGAAAAAAGAACAGGAGACCGTAATCGGGCTCTTGCTTATTTTATGAAGGATGTGGGAGTCATTGATAAGGACGTGGAAGGAAGTTTGGATGTTTATTTTAAGCAATGTGCCATTGAGGTAACAACTCAAGATATTGCACGGATTGGAGCTTTTTTAGCCAATGACGGGATAGACTTGAAAACCGGTAAAACTTTAGTTCATAAAAAACACATAAAAATTGCTAAAACATTTATGTTTACCTGTGGAATGTATAATGCTTCAGGGGAATTTGCCATAAATGTAGGGATCCCTGCAAAAAGCGGAGTAGGAGGAGGAATTCTTGCCACGGTACCAGGGAAAATGGGAATCGGCATTGTAGGACCTTCTTTAGACGATAAGGGGAATAGTATTGCTGGGATTCAAATGATCCGAGATTTATCTGAAAAATATAAATTATCAATACTATAAAAAAATAGACTTTGACAAAAAAGTAAAAAAGTAATAAAATTATAGGTAATACATATTATTCTTTTTATACATTTAATTATTTTCAGGTTTACAATAATAACAATAAGGTGGTTGTACAATGAAAGATATTATGGTTTTAAGAGAGCTTGATCAAATCAAGGCAATAAGTCATTCTTATCGAGTAGAAATCCTCGAGTGTTTTGAAGGGGATGAACCACAAACAGCCAAGCAAATTGCAGAAAAACTTGAAGAACCTCATGCGAAAATCAATTACCACATTAAGAGTCTACTTAAAGTAGGAATTCTTAACTTGGTGGATGAGAGGGTAAAGTCTGGAATTATTGAAAAATATTACTTGCCTGCGGCAAAAGTACTGATGATTGATAAAAACTTTATTAAAAATGGTGGGGATGAATTAACCCAATCAATTATTCAGGCATATATTTCGATATTTGAGAAAATCAACAGTGATTTTTACAAGAATATTGAAATTCCTGATGCATCGAGATTTATCAACCAATACAGCGACTATTACCTCACAAAGGAAGAGTCAAAGGAATTAATGAAAAAAGTTGAGAACGTGATGGTGGATTATTTAGATGATAAAAGAAAAAATAATCGTGAAAATGTAATTCCCTATAACTTTGCGGTATTAGGTTTAAGCAAGGA
>PWEO01000105.1 GCA_003553525.1 Clostridiaceae bacterium | reverse complement strand
GGAGGCCGCCAAAAATGATCAGCAATTTTTTTCTCATTATTTCCTGGGTTTTTTTGATCTTCGGGGTGATTGGCCTTTTTCGCTTTCAAAGCATCTACTTAAAAATATTAGTGGCCGCTAAGATCGACACCGTTGCCTTCTTCTCTATTATTCTTGCCCTGGTGTTTCGGATCGGCTTGCAGTGGGAAACTTTGAAGCTATTAGTAATCCTGCTTTTTTTCCTGATCACCAACCCCTTAAACAGTCAGTTCATCGGGCGCTCTGCATTAATCAACGGAATCCCTTTAAAAGCTAAGGAGAATCCTTCAACGGACTACAGGGCGGAAAAAGAGTCTTAAAAAACTCCGCAAGCTAAACGACCTTCCTAAGAAGACTAATCTTTCAATCCGAAAACCAACCGGTCAAAAGACCAAAGCGAGGTGCAACACGATGTATCTGATACTCTATGGTCTAATCATTTTCTTTATCATCATTATGCTTCGGGAAAAGGAATCCCTTCGTTTGATTATTTATTTCGCCGTTTTTTCCCTGCTGATGTCGGTGCTTTATTTTCTTTACCACGCCTATGACGTGGCCCTAGCGGAAATCGCCATCGGCAGCGCCCTCTTGCCGCTGTTTTTTATCATTGCCTTGGGAAAGCAGAAGAACTTTGTAGTGGTCAGCCGGGTGGAAGATGGGTTTTTCAGTGAAAAGGAAGACTCCCCGGGGTTTAAACTCCTAGAACGGTTTACGAATTCCTTTAATCTGACTCTGGATATTTTTTTCGAGCATCATATGCATATCAAAGGAGCTTTTCGGGAACGGAATGTGGATTTGATCATTGTCAAAAGTCACCGGGACGGTAAGTACGTATTTATCATGAAAAAAAGCAGCGTTCTTCACCATAAATTACAGCGTCTGCTTCTCGAGGATCCTCGCATTCGATTTGAGGTCGTAGAGGAGGATGAAATTTATGATTAAGAAACTGATGCTGCTGTTAATGTTCGGTTTTATTTTTCTTTATGCCCTTACGGCTACGGCACCCTTAGCAGATTCTTTCCCGGAAACCTCCATTGGCGAGACCGTAATCCACCGGGGCTATGACGAAACCGCATCCAAAAACCTGGTGGCTGCGATTTTGTTGGATTATCGGCTTTTCGATTCCATTTTCGAAGCGGGAATCCTTCTGATTTCCGCAGCGGGGGTGCTATATATGTCCCGCTCCTCCGGTTTTTCAAAACCTTTCCCCCGGGCAAAGGAAGCCGCAGTACCGAAGGACAGCGACAGCATTCTTGCGGTCAGCCGAATACTTTATCCTTTTATGCTGCTCTTCGGATTTTACATTATCGTATTTGGAGATCTCAGCCCCGGAGGAGGTTTTCAGGGTGGCGTCATCCTGGCTACCGCCCGGTTAATTTCCGTATATATTCCGGAAAAGGCTTCGGAAAATACCGATCCCTTGAACCGACTGGAAAAAATCCTGTTTTTATGCCTGTTAAGCCTGGGTTTAATCAGCTTATTTACCAGAGGCGCTCCCTTTACCAACTTCTTTTCCGGGTCTGTGGATCCGGAATTTCGAAGATTGTTTTTGGTCTTACTGAATCTTTTAATCGGACTGAAGGTCTCTTCGGGTTTAACCATTATATTTATCCGATTTATAAAGGAGGGAAAATAGATGTTGCAGCTCTCATTAATTCTATTGATGATCGGTCTGGGGCTTTACGGTTTGGCCACCAGTCGTCACTTGATCAAATCCATCATATTTCTTAATGTGCTGGAGGCCGCGGTGATTCTTTTTTTCCTTCGCCTGTTTTATCTGCCGGAAGGCACCGCTCCGATTATCACTTCCCTAGGAGGGGAAGCGGTGGACCCTCTGCCCCAGGCACTGATGATTACCACTATTGTTATCGGCGCTTCCGTAACCGCTTTAGCCTTGATGATGAGCATTAAAATCTATCACCAGTACGGTACCCTGGATTGGAAGATTCTTTTGGAAAAGGAGGATAATCAATGAGTTATTATCCCCTTTTTGCAATTCTGATTCCGATTATTTTCGCCATTGTCATTTATCTGATGAATAACCCCAAGGGTAATCTTTTAGCCTTTATTGCCCAAGCAGCCCTGCTGGTTGCAGGGATTCGTTACTTTCCCTTTTATCTGCCGGAAGGAGAGTATTATCTCGTCCTCGGAGCCTTCGGCGATAAACTCAATATCACCTTAATTTCCAATACCCTTACCTACGGCTACGGACTATTATCGGTGGTGTTATGGTTCTCGGTAATCCTTTACAGCTGGCCCCATCAAAAACAGTCTTCAAGTTATTACTTCTTTTTATTATTTTTACAAGGCGTGTTTATGGGCATTGTCCATACCCACGATTTTTTCAACCGGTTTCTTTTTATTGAAATTGCAACGATTCTTTCGGGTATATTAATTATTTACAAAAAAGACGGCCCTTCCTTAAGAGCCGGTATTTACTATATCGTTTTTAATACCGCGGGAATTTTATTGTTTCTGATCGGACTCAGTATGCTTTACCGTTTGACGGGGACCCTTCATATGGGTCGGGTGCAGGAAGCCTTATCGGATATGGATCAGGACCCCACGGTGATCTTGATATTTGTCTTGATGTGCGTATCCATGGGTGTGAAATCCGCCTTTTTTCCGGTGTACAACTGGCTGCCCCGGGCCCATAGTGTGGCCACCAGCAGTATCTCCGCTGTGCTTTCGGGAATCATGGTAAAAAGCGGAGTCCTGGGATTATATAAAATCCAGCAGGTCTTTCCTATGGAGGCCTATAAAGATTTTTTCATTTTCCTGGGAATGATCACTGCACTATGCGGCTTGTTTTTCGGGATCAGTCAAACCAATATCAAACGCTTGCTGGCCTTTAGCACCATTTCCCATATCGGATTTATCGTCATGGGCCTCAGCTCTTTGGCAGTCCCTACATCGGAAGGGGTTTCCGGAGCCATGGTGCATATTGTCAATCACGGATTTTTGAAGATTTTATTATTTTTAGGGGCGGGTTCCATCGTTAGAAATTATAAAACCTACGATCTTGATAGGATCCGGGGGGTTTTGCACCGCATGCCCATCGTGGGCAGTGTGATGATCTTTGGAATTTTATCCATTATGGGAACCCCCATGCTTCTGGGCTATCAGGGAAAAGCTTTAATCGGAACTATGCTTCGGGATCAACCGCTGTTTTACTTCGGCTATCATGTAATCAACCTGGGCACCATAATCCTCTTTGGAAGACTTTTGCAGATTTTCATTCCCCGCGGTTCCCTAACATCTCTAGCCGTCAGTATTTATGAACGGCTCGCCCTTGGAATTCTGACTGCAGGGATTGTGTTTTTAAATCTGTACCAATTGATTTTTCCAAACTTCGGAGGACTGCACTTTTACGGGAAACCATTTTCCCTCGGAGCCTGGAGCTTTTTTCTGCTATATCTTGTGAGTGCCTATTTTCTTATCCGTCTATTTCCCCTTACTTCCTCCTTTTTTCGAAAAGTACGGGGCTTTGAACTCTCTTTTCAGGCGGCAAACTACATGATGGTGGTCTTTATATTTTTAATGCTCCTATGGTCGGTTCCGCTTTGAATCTAAACTTCATTTCATTTTCACAGATTCTTTCCCGGAAGCCTTTTGATAAGGTTGAAGATTTATTAACTCAAAAGCGTTGTTGGCTTTTAGCTGCTGATCCCAGTAAAAATTGATGATCCCGGTTTTTAAGAAGACTTTTCCCACAAGGCCCAACCGAACTAGTTCCCCTAGGTGTAAGCATTGATCCTTCATAACTTCTCCACTACTTAAAAGATATTCTATCATATTTACCATGGGTTCGATCATTTTTTGCCGGGACTGCAGAGGGCGGGCTTTCAGCCCTTCCACCCCTCCTTTTATCATCGTGCCCAAGTAGGTTCTTCGCAACCTTTTTGCCAACTGTCCAAATAAGCTTCCAAATGTTAGGACTGGCTGCTTTCAGGAAATCCCGACTGAACGAAAAAAGTGATACTCCCTTGGGAGGGTCTAAGTCCTTCGATAAAATCCTTTACATGGGAAGGTGTACTGTGGACGTACAAAGGAAGTATAAAAAGTCACTTGATTTATAACATTTTGAACGATTGAATTATTCGACGTGATTTTTGTCACCGATCCTTTTTTAAACCTGAAGTCACAGTATTCACACCCATCTCCGATTGTTTGTGTTCTTATAAGTCCCCAACCAAAGGCATCACTCAGAGCGATATCCGCCAAACATACATAGGGAAATATTTCTTCAGCCTCCTGTTGTTTGAGAAATTCATGATGGCCTCGTTTTCAATTGGAATTAAATCAGCTTCGTTTATTTTACTTGCATCGAATCGGAAATGACCGCTAATCTCAGGTCTGTATCTGGTTAAAGCATCTTCTTCTCTCCTCGGTTGTCCACCGTTATGAATGATATAGGGAATCCCATTTTTGTTGCGGCGATCGGAAATGATGGCAATATGTTTATCTCCAAAGGTTACTATATCCCCCGGTTGCCACTGTGCTGTTTCAGAAGGATCCAGTGTAAGAGAAACTCCATATCGTTCAAAAAACACTTTCAAATTCGGGACCCGTCTGAAATCGATGTTGGGATCCGGTGTACCTCCCACCCTTGGATATAGATCCGTATGGTTATTTATATCTTCATCGATCATTTCTTTCAGATTATATCCTGCATTTTTAAAAGCCCGCCAAACCACATCCGTACAAACCCCTATATCCTCCGGCGGATATCCCCCGGCGTGATAAGAGCCGTCATACTTTGGTTTGTTTTCTGCATCCATACGTGCTCCAATCACAATGTCCCTATAGTCATCGATCCCGTTATTGTTAAAGTCTACGGAACTTGTTACGGTTTGTATGCCAAATTCCTCAGCGGAGTAGTATTCCTTAGGCAGCATATTAAAATAGTTTGCAAGATAAACCGATGCCAATAAACAACCTGCAAAAAATAGAAACCCAAATAATTTTGTTTTTCTAATAGGCTTCAAAGAGGCACACTCCTTGTCATATTTATTATTTAAACGTATTATACTATCTATATCCCCTAGAACTGTAGACTCAAACACCCAAAAAGAATCAAAACCGTGTTATTGTCTTCCATGGGGACAGACATATAAACACATTCCGCAGACATCCAACTGTCTTTCAGATTTCATTTTCTCAAGGTATTCCTCGCACTTTTTCGCATCAAATCTTATTTCCCGTGGTTCATCTTCCACGAAAGGTTTCCCGGTTATTGCCTTTACCGGGCAGATCTCTACACAAGCGGTGCAATCTCCACATCGATTTTGCATAAGCTCTTCTGTGGGTTTTAGTGGAGCATCGGTCAAAATTGTTGCCCAACGTACTCGAGGTCCATGTTCCGGCGTAATCAACAGACTGCTCTTCCCGATCCATCCCAGTCCAGCCAGTCCCGCTGACATTTTATGTGAAAAAGCACCAAGCATTCGATCTTCATCCACTTGTTTTGAGGCAGGAATCGGAAGCACCGTATACCCCTGTTGCTGTATGAAATCACTTATAACGGAGGCCGCTAAGTCCAAACGTTGATTGACCACATCATAAGCATGGTGCTTATAGCTTATGGCAACCGACGGTTCCGACCTTTGTGGTAATTGATTTACAATATAGTTATTTAGTGAAATTCCCAATGAAATTGCAAAGGGAAAATTTTTAATATTCAATCCCCACTGATTAAGGATAGCCTCTTTTACTTTGGATAAATCTCCCACGCCAAAATAAGTAATACCCTCTTGAATCGATATTTCTTGTATCTGATCGGCTAAACCCATTTAACTCATCCTTTCTGCTCACATTGAACCTCATGAACCACTGCTTCTCTTCTATGTTATTACAATTAGCACCCATCATTTATAACTATAAGTTTGAGATTTTTATTCTGTTTTTACTTTCCCTTCTATGTCGTTTAATAGTTTTTCTATGTGTCTTGAAGGGTAGTTAAGGATTTTTTCTTGGATCCTTTTAGGGAACAATGCCTTAATATCTTCCGGATAATAACTTCCGTCACGGGGTATAGTGTGACTCTTGATTTCCAATGAATCTTCTTCCCAATCCACATGCAGAACCATGGGTACGGACATCCCTGTACCCGGCTCAAATCCGCTATCGCTTTCGTAGTACTCCTGAATCAGTGCCCAAATATAAACTTCGCTTTGATTTTTATCATTTTTCAGTACTTCATATGCGTTAAACACTTCCCCGCCAAAACTCGGATCCATTACTTCCTTATTAAGATATATGCTTATTACTTGTTCATCCATATGGCAAAGCGAGAAACTACTTCTTATTCCAAGATTTACAAACCCGACAATTAGTATTACTACAACTACTGAACCTGCTAAAAAACCTAGTTTGCTCCACTTTTTAAAATTTTCATTGTTATTCAATCTCATCCCACCTT
>PWEO01000072.1 GCA_003553525.1 Clostridiaceae bacterium | reverse complement strand
TTTTATATACGCAAATTTCAAAAGCAATAGATAAAGGTCCGCTTTTATAGTAAAATGATATGATAAACAGAAGGGAGGACTTTCATTGTCCGAAGCAAAAATAGATTTACTCAGTATGACGGAAGAAGAATTACAAAAATGGATGAAAGAAAGCGGTCAACAAAGTTTTAGAGGAACCCAGATCTTTGAATGGGTGCAAAAAGGAAACAAAAATATCGAGGAGATGTCCAACCTCTCCAAGGATTTACGGGAGTTTTTAATGAATAACGGTAAGGTGACGGATTTAAAAGTTGATAAAATGATTCACTCGAAACTCGATGAGACGGTTAAATTCTTATTTCAGTTGGAAGACCAGCATAAAATTGAGTCCGTGCTGATGCGATATAAACATGGGTACACCCTGTGTCTTTCCACCCAAGCCGGTTGTGCCATGGGATGCAGTTTCTGCGCTTCTTCTAAGGGAGGCCTGCAACGGAATTTGACAGCGGGAGAGATCATCGATCAGGTTCTTCAAGTTCAAAAGAATAAAGGGGTTCGAATTTCCAATGTGGTTTTAATGGGAATCGGAGAGCCCTTGGATAATTTTAATGAAGTCAAAAAGTTTTTATGGAATGTGCACCATCCGAAAGGACTGAATATCAGTAATCGAAATATTACCCTATCCCCCTGCGGCTTAGTACCGGAGATTTATAAGCTGAGGGATTTGGATTTACCGATTAATTTAGCCATATCCCTGCATGCCCCGGAGGATTCCATGCGTGAAGTCATTATGCCCATCGCAAGGAAATATTCCATCGATGAGGTACTTACCGCATGCAAGGATTATATAAAGAAGACCAATCGAAGAATTACTTTCGAGTATGCCATAGTAAAGGACTTTAATGATCAGCGGGAGCACGCGAAGAAACTGGCGAAAATCCTAAAAGGGATGTTATGCCATGTAAATATTATACCGGTAAACCCCATTGATCAGGGGGATTTTGAAAAACCCTTTGATAAAACCGTAAAAGCCTTTGAAGATGTTTTAAAGGAAAATAGAATACCGGTGACGGTACGAAGAGAACTTGGACAGGATATTGATGCAGCCTGCGGGCAGCTTAGAAACCGAAACTAATGATGTTTTAAGCAGGGGAGGTTATGGAATGAAAGCAAAGGCTATGAGTAGTGTCGGAAAAGTCCGTAAGACAAACGAGGACTTTTTCGGCATATATGAAAAAACTCCTTCTTTTTATATGGTGGCTGACGGCATGGGCGGACATAAAGCCGGTGCTGTAGCCAGCAAAGAAGCGGTAAGTTTTGTCTCGGAACACCTGGAAAAACATTTAGAACCTAAGCTCACGGGAACAGAAGTAGAGGGAATTCTCTACCAAAGTGTTATGGAGGCCAATAAAGGGGTTTTTGAAAAATCTCTAAAAATTGAGGAATGCAGCGGAATGGGAACCACATTAACCGTGGCGGTTCCTATTCAACGGGAAAACAAGCTAACGATTGCTCATATCGGGGACTCCAGAGCCTATATGTTGGAAAAAGACCGAATATACCAGGTTACCAGGGATCATTCCTTAGTACAGGAACTTGTGAAAAACGGGGATATTACCGAAGCGGAAGCCAAGGACCATCCGAAACGGAATGTGATTACCCGAGCTCTGGGTACCGAGGATGAAGTGGTGCCCGATGTATTTTCAGTGGACTTCACTTTTGAGTCTGATTATTACCTCCTTTTATGTACCGATGGTCTTTCCAATGCCGTGGAAATGGAGGAAATTAAAAAAATCATTCAACAGACTGAAAATATCGAAACCGCTTGCGGCCGTTTAATTGATAAGGCCAATGAGCGGGGAGGACAGGATAATATTACGGTTCTGATTTTACAAGGGTCGTAGAAAGGAGGTTGCATTCCAATGATCGGAAAAGTTTTAGGTAATCGCTATGAAGTGATAGAAAAAATCGGTGGCGGCGGTATGGCTTATGTATATAAAGGAAAATGCCAGCTGCTGAATCGTTATGTGGGAATAAAAGTTTTGAGACCGGAGTTTACCGAGGACAAGGATTTGGTAAATAAATTCAAACGGGAATCTCAATCCGCCGCAAGTCTTTCCCATCCCAATATAGTTAACGTTTATGACGTGGGTCAGTACGAAGACACCTTCTATATTGTCATGGAACTTGTGGAAGGGATTACCCTCAAGGAGTATATTCAGGAAAAGGGAAAACTTTCGGAAAAAGAGGCTCTGCAGATTGGAAAACAAGTGGCTAAGGCCTTAAAGCACGCCCATACCAACAGTATTATTCATCGGGACATCAAACCCCATAATATTTTAATTCAAAGAGACGAAGATGGGCGAGTGGTAGCAAAAGTAACAGACTTCGGAATAGCCCTTGCTACGACCAGTTCCACCCTGACGAGCACCGGAAGTATTGTAGGATCCGTTCATTACCTCTCGCCGGAACAGGGAAGGGGAGGATATGTGGATGAAAAATCCGATCTATATTCTTTGGGAATCACCTTGTATGAAATGGTTACGGGACGGGTTCCTTTTAACGCAAAAACCCCTATTGCCATTGCCTTAAAACATAGTCAGCAAAAACCGGAAAAACCATCTACTTACAACTCCGATATTTCTCCTGGGTTTGAATCATTGATACTGAAATTGTTGGAAAAAGAACAATCCATGCGGTATCAAAATGCGGAGCTGGTGATTCAGGATTTTAATAATCTTCAGGGAGATACCAAGGATTCCAATGTTTTATTGGCATCGGTAAATTCTAAGGATTCTCCAACCCAGGTTCTAGGAAAAGAAGGAGAGAATAACTACAACACGAAGGTAAAAAGAAGTCCCAGGGGATCCTCAAAGGAAAAAAACGGGGACAAACCCAATAAAAAACCGATGATTGCCATTATCGTTATTTTAGCATTGATCGGGGTTATGGGTGTTACCTTGGGAGCGCTATATGTTCAGGGAATCTTCAACGGCAATGATGAAGTGGAAATGCCCGACGTTGTTGGACTGGACCGTGAGGAAGCTATAGAAATCCTCGAGGAAAACAATTTAGAATATGAAATTGAAGAAACTCATGATGCAGAGGTTCCCGAGAACAGGATAATCAGCCAAAGTCCTTCCGTCGGAATGACCGTAAGAGAAGGAAGCACCGTGGATCTACGGGTTAGCATCGGTCCCGATATCGCCTTGGTTCCCAATCTTATTCATGAAAGGCAGGTAGATGTAGCCCTGATTCTGGAAGAGGCAGGACTTATAGTCGGAGAAATCACCTATGAAGAAAGCGATTTTCCTGAAGGGGTTGTTATTGATCAGGACCCGGGATTTCGAAATGAAGTTCCTGCAGGCAGTGCCGTCAATTATACCGTAAGTGAAGGAAGACCGGAAACCATGCCGGACTTATCGGGCCTTACCCGTATTGAGGCGGAACGGATTATTCGTCAAACCGGTTTAATCCCCGGAGAAATATCCGAAGATTTCAGTGATGAGGTTCCCGAGGGACGGGTCATTTCACAAAGCATTGAAAGCGGTGTGGTTGTGGAGGCCGATGAGACGGTGGATTTGGTCTTAAGTCTTGGTCCTGAGCCTGAAGAGGAAGAACCTGAACCGGAGCCCGAACCGGAGATCATTACCCGGGAACTTCAAATCAATATTGACTCCTTTGATGGGGTTATTAATATTGAAGTTCGAGAGATAAATGAAAAACGACGATACTATATCTCAAATCATGATGCCGATGAAGAATCCGAGGTCATAGTTCCCATTGAAGGGGAAGAAGGCTCCGGGGAAAAGGTATTTGACATCCTTATCGACGGAAGTTTTCACCAAGAAGTTACACTGGATTTTTAGGAGGTGCCTATGGAAGAAGGACGAATTATTAAAGGGATCAGCGGATTTTATTATGTCAGCCTGAAGGACGGTTTATATGAATGCAAAGGACGGGGGATTCTGCGGAAAGATAAAGTAAAGCCCCTGGTGGGGGATTGGGTACAGGTCTCCCATTTGGATGTCCGGGAGAAAACCGGTACCCTGGAGAAGGTCCTCCCTCGAAAAAACCAGCTGAAACGACCGGAGATTGCCAATGTGGACCAAGTGGTCATTGTGCTTTCCGTAAAGAACCCCAGTCCTTCATTCATGTTGATGGATAAAATTATTGTTCTGGCTGAGGATCTGGGTCTTGAAGTAATAATTTGCATTAACAAGGCGGATCTTGACGGAGACGGGGAAAGTATCCTGGAAGAAATTCGAGAAATCTACGGTGCCACGGGCTATCCCCTGATTTTTGCCAGTACAAAATTGAATCAAGGGATTGATGCCCTGGGGAATACCCTCAAGGGCAAGGTTTCGGTTTTTGCAGGACCCTCAGGTGTTGGGAAATCCAGCCTGTTAAATGATATAAAGCCCGGTTTAGAGCTAAAGACCGGAGAGGTTAGTGCACGGATCCAAAGAGGAAAACACACAACCCGGCATACGGAGTTGATCTTGGTTGATAAGGACAGTTGGATAGCGGATACTCCGGGATTTGGTGTTCTGGATATAGATGAGATTCAAAAAGAGAATCTGCGGTTTTATTTTCGGGAGTTTCTTCCCTATGTGGAAGATTGTAAATTTACTTCCTGTCTACATTTAAAAGAGCCGAAATGCGGAGTGAAGGCCCAAGTGGATAAAGGGACAATATCAAAAAAAAGATACGAGCATTACGTACAAATCATGACAGAGTTGAATGAAAAAAGGAGAGGATAACCATGAAGTTGGCACCATCAATATTATCCGCGGACTTTTCCAATCTCTTAAAGGATGTAAAAGCCGTGGAAGAAGCCGGGTGTGAATATTTACACATCGATGTAATGGACGGCCATTTTGTTCCGAATATTACCATCGGATCCTTAGTAGTGGACAGTCTTAAAGGAAAAACCGATATGATTTTTGATGTACATCTGATGATCGAAGAGCCTGAAAACTATATTGAAGCTTTTTCCAAAGCAGGAGCGGATATTATCACGGTACACCAGGAAGCACCGATTCATCTGCACCGGGTAATACAAATGATTAAGGCGCAGGGGGTTAAAGCGGGAGTATCACTTAATCCTGCCACATCCCTCGATACATTGGAGTATGTGTTAGAGGATTTGGATATGGTGCTGATTATGTCCGTAAATCCCGGTTTTGGCGGTCAAAAATATATTCCCGCCATGACGGAAAAGGTTCGAAAATTAAAAGAGATGATCACTGAAAAAGGTCTGGAAGTGGATATTCAGGTAGATGGTGGGATTAATCCCGAGAATGTGGGAGAAATTGTTGCGGCGGGAGCCGATATCATCGTTGCGGGATCAGCAATTTTTAAGGCGGGAGACGTTTCTGAAGCGGTCCAAAACCTTCGCTTGAAAGGGGAAGGAGAGGAGCGTTAAGTGAAAATTACCATTGTAACCAACGGAAAGATCGAGAGTCTATCCTGGCTTGAAATGAAACTGAAGGAAAACTCCGGGAAAGACGGGTTTATAATTTGTGCCGATGGAGCCGCTAAGTATCTGCGAACCATTGATTTTGTTCCCGATCTTTTATTAGGGGATTTGGATTCCATTGATAAAGATGCGAAATTATGGATGGAAGAGAAAAAAGTTCCTTTGAAAAAGTTCCCTGAAAAAAAAGATCAGACCGATACGGAGATCGCCCTTGAATACAGTGTGTCAAAAGAACCTGATGAGATTGAAGTTCTGGGAGCTTTCGGATCCAGAATGGACCATACCTTGGCAAATGTTCAGCTCTTGGAAGGATTTTTCGATTCAGGGATCTCAATCAGATTAATGGATGAGCAAAATGAAGTGTGGTTACTGGGAAAACACACAAGGATTGTTGGTCGGAAAAATGAAAATCTGTCGATCATTCCCATTACGGAATCTGTCACGGGGGTAAGCTTAAGAGGCTTTGAATATCCTTTGGAAAACAGCCGCCTAGCTCGAGGTCATACTTTAGGCATCAGTAATATTATCAGGGATCATAAGGCGGAAATCTCCTTTAAGGAAGGAAAACTTCTCGCGGTGATTGCTAGAGATTAAAGATCTGTTTTAAACTGTCCCCGGAGAGGCTTAAAATAAAAAAAAAGATCTTTAAAAAAAGATCTTTTGCCGTACCGATTCAAAAAGGATGTAAAAAAGCCTGCTATTACCTGCTACTAAATAAGAGGATAGTAGGCTTTTTTATTTTCAATCTTGACTTATAAAGCTCGCTGAACTTTACCGGAACGTAGGCATCGAGTACACACTCTGATTCTTCGCGGGGACCCGTCAATAATTGCCTTAACTCTTCGCAAGTTAGGCGCCCATGTTCTTTTATTGTGATTAACAGCGTGGCTTACTCTATGTCCAGATACTACTCCTTTATTGCAAACTGCACAAACCTTAGCCATTATCTACACCTCCTCCAAGGGTTGTCTAAACCTTTAAAACACTATAATGTTATCA
>PWEO01000127.1 GCA_003553525.1 Clostridiaceae bacterium | reverse complement strand
GTAAACTTCAATTTAATGGGAAACCACTGTAATGGCGACATACAGCATTGAAGGGGGAAATCCAACTGGACCTAAGCCGTAAAATTTACTAAATACACTGCCACTGCTTAGCTGATAGTATAAATACTATCAGCTTAAATTATATTATCATGATAATTTGATTACATGGAGGAGCAGTATTGAAAAAGAAAACTCATAACAAGAAGCATCGTTATTTTAATTATATATGGGGAAAATACAATCTTAAATGGGTTGTGGTAATTACAATTTGGACATTTTTCCTCACAATATTATTTACTATTATTTCAGAAATAGTTTTGCAGAATACACAGGCTTTTTTATCCTTTATTATTTTGATTTTCATAGTGTTTTTAGGTGTATTTAGTGATATGATTGGTATTGCCATAACCGCAGCTTCAGCAAAGCCTTTTCATGCCATGGCTTCCGATAAAGTAAAAGGGGCTAAATATGCCATTAAATTAAAAAAAAACACTGGGGTGGTTGCGAACTTTGCGAATGATGTTGTGGGGGATATATGCGGCATTATCAGTGGAGTAGCCGGTGCCAGTATTATTATGGGAATTGATACGGTGAACCGCTGGGTACTTACGGTGGCCTTAACAAGTTTTATTGCTGCTTTAACCGTCGGAGGAAAAGCAGTGGGTAAAAATTTAGCAGTGTATAAGTCTCATGTGATTGTATTTAATACAGCTAAAGTATTAAATCGTATAAAGGATAGCTTTGGAATTGATTTTTTGAAGGATAAATAAAAGTAAAAACACGAAAGAGAGTGGATAAAATGTATAAGTATTTAACGGACATTAATTCGCCTAAAGATTTACAAAAACTTAATGAGACAGAGATCGAAAGACTATCAAACGAAATTCGTTTCTTTCTATTAGAAAACCTATCGAAAACCGGAGGACATTTAGCTTCGAATTTAGGAGTCGTTGAACTGACTTTAGCTATGCACTCAGTTTTCGACACCAAAGTCGATAAAATCGTATGGGATGTGGGTCATCAAAGTTATGTTCATAAGTTAATAACCGGAAGAAGAGAACAGTTCGAAACTCTTAGACAGTATAAAGGGTTAAGCGGCTTTCCAAAGCGTGGAGAAAGTGTTCACGATCATTTTGAAACCGGACATAGCTCCACCTCAATCTCTGCAGCATTAGGAATTGCCACAGCCAGAGATCTATCCGATGAAAATTATCATGTTACCGCAGTCATCGGCGATGGAGCCTTAAGCGGTGGAATGGCTTTTGAAGCTCTTAATCATGCAGGACAGAATAAAACGAATCTCAACATTATATTAAATGACAATGAAATGTCTATCTCGGAAAACACCGGTGGGTTATCTCAATATCTTAGTAAAGTACGAGCCATGCCTATGTACACCAAGGTTAAAGGTGATGTGGAGGCTTTAATCAATCATATTCCGGCTGTTGGTAAAAGTATGATCAAAACTGCCGGGAAGGCCAAAGACAGCATCAAGTACTTTTTTGTTCCGGGAGTTTTATTTGAAGAAATAGGCATCACTTATATTGGTCCCATCGATGGTCATGATTATTTAAAAACTCAAGAAGCACTACAAAGAGCCAAAATGATTACGGGACCTGTGATTGTTCATGTATTAACAAAAAAAGGAAAAGGATATATTCATGCAGAAGAACGACCGGAAAAGTATCACGGAGTAAGTTCTTTTGACATTACAACAGGAAAATCCACAAACTCCTCAAATAAAATGTCTTTTTCAAAGGTAGCAGGACAAACCTTACTGGAACTAGCAGAACAAAACCGAAAGATCACAGCAATTACAGCTGCTATGCCTGACGGAACAGGAATCCTGGAGTTTTCCGAGAAGTTTCCTGAACGTTTTTTTGATGTAGGCATCGCCGAACAACATGCAGTAACACTGGCAGCAGGACAATCAGTTGCAGGGTTGCATCCTTTTTTTGCAGTTTATTCAACCTTTTTACAAAGAGGCTTTGACCAGGTATTACATGATGTGGCACTTCAAAATTTACCCGTGACACTTTTATTAGATCGAGCAGGAGTAGTTGGTGCTGACGGAGAGACTCATCAAGGGATTTATGACATAGCTTATTTATCTTTAATTCCCAATTTACAAATCCTTTCACCAGAAAATGGAACAGAACTTCATGCGATGATGAAATATTCGATTGAAGCGAAAGCACCAGTGGCAATCAGGTACCCCAAAGGGAATGCTCAGGAATGTGATTTTAATTCGGATTTAAAAATCATCAAAGGAGAGTCGAAAATTACAAAGGAATATGGAAACGATGTTGTGATATTTGCTTTCGGGCCTATCCATAAAAATGCAAAAAAAGCAGTAGAAAAACTACGGGAACAAAATACCCATGCAACTCTTGTGAATTTACGCTTTGCAAAACCCTTGGATGAAAAGACTATTATTACATTAAGTAAAAAGGCGAACCGCATATATACAATTGAAGATCATGCTTTAATTGGTGGAGTGGGAAGTCAAATAACACAAATACTTAGTAACCATCAAATTTTTAAACCGGTATACAACTTTGCATTTCCAGACCATTTTATTCATCAAGGAACAATCGAAGAAATTTATAAGGAATATGGAATGGATGAAGAGGCTATTGTTAATAGAGTTCTTGCTGATACTAGACCAAGATTAAGAAACGTGAAGTCTTTAAGAAAATAGGAGAGAATTTATGAAAAAAGAACGTTTGGATGTATTACTAGTAGAAAAAGGTTTTTTCCATAGTCGGGAAAAAGCAAAAGGAAGTATTATGTCCGGAACAATATTTGTAGATGGACAACGAGTTGATAAACCAGGAATGAAAATAAATAATGAATCTTTCATTGAAATTAAAGGCAACCCCCTTCCTTATGTCAGTCGGGGCGGTCTAAAACTCTCTAAAGCGGTAGAAGTGTTTGGTCTTGACTTAAATAGTAAGACTTGTATTGATATCGGTTCTTCTACCGGTGGATTTACCGACTGTATGTTACAACAAGGCGCAACAAAAGTTTATGCAATTGATGTGGGTTATGGACAGCTTGATTTCAAACTACGCAAAGACCCTAGAGTAGTTGTAATGGAACGGACAAACATTCGTAATGTAACTTTACAGGATATTGAGGGAAAAGTGGATTTCATTAGTATAGATGTTTCTTTCATTTCGCTTAAACTGGTGTTGCCCGTTGCTAAAAAATTGTTGAAAGACAGTGGCACCATAGTGGTTTTAATTAAACCTCAATTTGAAGCAGGACGAGAAAAAGTGGGGAAAAATGGTGTCATTCGAGAACCTAAAATTCACAAAGAGGTTATAAACGATGTATTAGCTTTTATACAAAAAGAAGAAATTGGAATTAAGAGTTTAGCTTTTTCCCCTATTAAAGGACCAAAAGGGAACATGGAGTTTTTAGCATATTTACAAAATCATTATATCTCTTGGGATGAAAAGGCTTTAGAAGATAAAGTTCATCAGATTGTGGAAAGTGCTCACCATAGTTTAAGAACCATTAACTAAAAAAATTCATGCTAATTGGGGGAGAATTATGAAGTATACAAGGCAAGCAAAAATTTTAGAAATCATAAAAAACAAAGAGATCGAGACTCAGGAAGAATTATCCGAAGAACTAAATAAATTAGGTTTAAAGGTCACGCAAGCTACGGTTTCCCGTGATATTAAGGAATTACGGTTAATTAAGTCTCTGTCAAAAAGTGGTCGCTATAAATATGCAACATTAGAAAATCAAAATACTATTTTATCTGATCGTTTAATGCGCCTTTTTAGAGACTCTATTTTATCAATTGACCATGCCGGGAATATTTTGGTTCTCAAGACACTTTCTGGCGCGGGACAAGCTGCAGCCTCTACCATTGACGCTATTAATTATGAAGAAATAGTAGGAACTATTGCCGGTGATGATACGATTTTTGTCCTGATTAGAGATGAAAAAATCGTGGAAGATATTAAAGAAAGATTCAGAAATCTTATGAAGTAGTATTTTTTAAAAGGGGATAAGCGAAATGTTATTGGAATTGGAAATTAAAAACTTTGCATTGATAGATCATTTGCATATACGTTTTGATGAAGGACTTAATATCTTGACCGGAGAGACCGGAGTAGGGAAATCCATCATTATAAACGGTATCAAACTTACCTTAGGTGAAAGAGCAGATAAAGATCATATACGAAGTAAAGGAGAGAAAACGTACTTACAGTCCGTTTTCCTAAAAAATCCCTGGGTAGAAGATCTTTTAACGAGTCTTGGATTGAATACCGATGAAGAAATCGTTGTGCTTTCTCGTGAGTTATTAAAGTCCGGAAGGAGTGTAAGTCGGATAAACGGGTCCATCGTCACTAATGCTACGGTAAAGACCGTTGCAGATAGTTTGATTGACATCCATGGACAACATCACCATCAATCATTATTGAACAAACAGAATCATATAGATATTTTAGATGACTACGCTGGCAAAGACGTACAAAAACTTCGTAGAGAATTTGAAATGCATTATGAACAATTTCAAAAGTTACAGCAGGAACGAAAAAATTTATCGCTAGACGATCGAGATCGGGAACGGCAAATCGATTTGTTGCAATTTCATTTAGAAGAAATTGAACGGTCAGAGTTAAAAGAAGATGAAGAAGAAAACTTAATGAAAGAGTATAATATATTAGCGAATAGCGAGAAAATCTATGAGATTATGGGGAAAGGCTATGAAAAACTATATAACCTAAGAGATTCTGATTCAGCAATGGATTTAATCTCCGACACTCTTGAGAATTTCCATGCAGTGGATAAGTTCGATCCCCATATTAAAAATTTTAGCGATCAGTTGGAGGAAGTCCAATTTCAATTAGAAGATGTTTCAAGAGAAATTCGACAGTATTTTGAAACCATTGTATTTCACCCTGAAGATTTAGATCGACTCAATCAAAGAATTGCTCATATTAACGATATGAAGCGTAAGTATGGACCAAGTATTAAAGACGTGTTAAAATATTATAAAGATTCAAAAGAAGAATTGGATAATTTAATCAACAGTAAAGAACGTATTCTAGAGATCTCCAATACACTTGAACAAAAGGCAGAACGCTTAAATGAACTGGCATCCACATTACATAAAAAAAGAGTGGAAACTGCAAAGGTTCTAGAAAAAAATGTTTCAACTACTCTACAGGAACTCAATATTCCACATGGAAGTTTTAAAGTATCTATAAGTTCAAAGGACGGTCAGGATTTGGATTACGGACAAAAATATCATCGTAAAGGTTTTGATTCAGTAGAGTTTCTTATAAAAACCAACCCTGGAGAAATACCAAAATCCTTAGGAAAGATTGCTTCTGGAGGAGAAATTTCTCGGGTGATGCTGGCACTGAAATCTTTACTAGCGGACATTGATAAAATTTCCTGTATGATTTTCGATGAAATTGATACAGGAATTAGTGGGGAAACTGCGAATTTGGTAGGTAATAAGTTAGAAGGGATCTCTACAAATCGTCAAGTAATTTGTATTACCCATTTGCCACAAATTGCAGCAAGAGGAAAGCTTCATTATAAGATATACAAAAAAACCGATAAAGACCATAGTGTCACTTATTTAAAGGAGTTGGATGAATCCAGTCGTATTAAAGAAATCGGAAGACTCTTAGGAGGCACTTCTACAGCTATTACGTTAAAACATGCAGAAGAATTGCTTAGGAGTAGTAGCTAAAAAAAACATCAATACTCGCAGGCATCTTTATTTTAAAATTTAAGCAATTAATAACGGTGTGTATAATAGTATTTACAGATTGAATATTCAAGGGGGAGATTATGTGCAAAGTGAGACAATAACCGTGGCTATCGTTGATGATAATGAAGAATTTTGTAGTATTTTAGATGAATATTTAAGTAAGCAGGAAGACATCGAAGTAGTAGGTATTGCTAACGATGGATTAGAAGCATTAAAGTTATTAGAAGTTAAAAATCCAAATGTTTTGATACTCGATATCATAATGCCTCACTTGGATGGTTTAGGTGTTTTAGAAGAAATCAATCAGAAGGATCAAAAGCCTTATACTATTATGCTTTCTGCTGTGGGTCAAGATAAAGTAACCCAAAAAGCCATTCAGTTAGGCGCGGATTATTATATTATCAA
Organism: Clostridiaceae bacterium; assembly: GCA_003553525.1. GTDB lineage: Bacteria > Bacillota > Clostridia > Peptostreptococcales > T1SED10-28 > Isachenkonia. Next base: position 65,964 of record PWEO01000127.1, on the reverse strand, counting down.
ACCTTTTGATTTTGAATTCTTTTTAAAAAGAATTAGAGAATCTAAAGAAGAACTCTCTATAACAGAAAAAACTAACCGATCAACAAATTTTAGTAAAGAAGAAATTAAAAATTTTGAGAAACTATCCGCGGAAATGATTTATTCGCTTGGTGTTCCAGCACACATAAAAGGGTATGCTTATTTAAAAGAAGCTCTTGTTATGGTTGCTAAAACTCCGGAGTACCTAAATGCTGTAACAAAAGAACTCTATCCCGGCCTGGCAAGACAATTCGATACTACCCCCAGTCGTGTTGAACGGGCAATTCGTCATTCCATTGAGGTAACTTGGAACCAAGGAGAATCAGAGAAGATCAAGAAAATGTTTGAACATTTACCTAAATTTAAAAAGGGTAATAAAAAACCAACAAACTCGGAATTTATTGCAGTACTAGCGGATAAAATTCGCTCAAATCGTTAAAGTGAGAAGCTTTGATAAATTAAATATTTGGAGGATACTATGTCCATAGCAGAAAAAACTTTAAAAACCGAAAGAATTTACGAAGGTAAAGTTATCAATTTAAGAGTGGATACTGTCGAACTTCCCGACAAAAAATATTCCAAACGGGAAATTGTTGAACATCCAGGGGCCGTAGGTATTATTGGCATCAGTAATGAGGGACAAGTCATTTTGGTAAGACAATACCGAAAAGCAGTGGATGATTTTCTATTAGAAATTCCTGCAGGTAAAATGGAACCGAAAGAAGATCCCCTAGAATGTGCTAGAAGAGAATTCAAAGAAGAAACAGGGTACAGTGCATCAAATTTCCATTTTTTATCCCAGTGCTATACAAGTCCCGGCTTTTCTAATGAGAAAATATTTTTATATAAAGCTGAGAATTTATTTAAAGGTATAGCTGAACCTGACGAAGATGAATATATTGAGATCGTTAAAATTGGATTTACAAAGGCTCTTGCGAAAATCGCAAAGGGTGAAATTCAAGATTGTAAAACCATTATGGCTATTTTAATGGCTAAAGAAACCCGATAGAAAGGAATTAAAACATGGAGCATTTATTAGAGGATTACATCATACATTTACAAAGCAAAAATCTTGCTAAAAATACTATAAAGTCTTATGAACGGGATTTAAGAAAATACTATTTCTTTTTAAAAGAACAAAAAATCGAAAAACTTAATGGTACAAATCATACTACAATTCTTTCATATTTAATGCATTTACAAAAAAACAGCAAATCTAGTTCATCCATCTCAAGGTATATTGTATCCCTTAGAAAGTTTTATGATTATCTATGCAGAAAACAAATTATTCTTAATAATCCTATGGATGAAATTAATGGTCCAAAAGCTTTTAAAAAGATCCCAGAAGTTTTATCCTTAGAAGAGGTTAATCAATTAATGATGCAACCAAAGATCGATACAAAAAAAGGAGTTCGGGATAAAGCCATGTTTGAAATTCTTTATGCCACCGGTATTAGGGTTTCTGAATTGATTTCTTTAGACGTAGACGATGTAGACCTAGAGATGGAGTATATCCGTTGTTGCAAAGGAAATAAGGATCGTACAATTCCCATAGGCAAGCATGCGCTTGAAGCTTTAAAGTCCTACATAGTTAATGAAAGGGATGCTTTTTTAAAACATGAACAGGAAAATTCTCTTTTCCTTAATTATTCAGGTAAGAGATTATCACGCCAAGGTTTTTGGAAGATTATAAAGGGGTATACAAAGACTATGAACATAAACAAGTCGATTACACCCCATACATTAAGACACTCTTTTGCGATTCATTTAATCGATAATGGAGCCGATTTGAAATCAGTGCAGGAAATGTTGGGGCATTCGGCTTTAGCAACAACACAAATGTATATCGATTTTAAAAAGAATAAAATCAAAGATGTGTATTTAAAAAGTCATCCACGGGCATAATATAAGGAGGGATTACATTGGTAAATCGTATTGTTTTATTAATCTTAGACAGTGTTGGCATTGGAGCCCTTCCTGATGCAAAAAAATTTAACAGTGAAGGTGCAAATACTCTAGGGAATATTGTAAAGAAACACCGGGATATCGATTTATATCAATTGATTAAATTAGGCCTTGGTAATATCGAAGGCGTGGATTATCTTCCTTCGGAAAAAGAACCAAAGGCAGCATTTGGAAGATCCATGGAGTATTCTAATGGAAAAGACACCACTACAGGACATTGGGAAATAGCTGGAATTCATTTAGATAAACCCTTTAAAACTTATCCTAATGGCTTTCCAAAAGAAATTATGGATAAGTTTGAAGAGCTTACCGGAAAAAAAGGAATCGGTAATAAACCAGCTTCAGGAACTGAAATTATTGAAGAATTAGGAAGAGAACATCTAGAAACGAAAAATCCCATAATATACACCTCAGCAGACAGTGTTTTACAGATTGCAGCCCATGAAGAGATAACTCCGCTTGAGGAACTTTATGAAATGTGTGAAACTGCAAGGGAAATTATGACAGGTGAAAACGCTGTAGCTAGGATAATTGCTCGGCCCTTTGTAGGGGAACTCGGTTCCTTCGAACGAACCGCTAACAGAAAAGATTATTCCTTGTCCCCACAAGAGAACACCGTATTAGACTTTACTATTGCTGCCGGTTATGAAGTTATAGGTATTGGGAAAATTGATGATATTTTTAATGGTCAGGGAATCAGCAGAAAAATAGCATCTAAAAGTAACCAACAGGGAATTGAAAAAACTATTGAAGCTATAAAAGAAAATTCCAAAGGGATAATTTTTACAAATCTGGTAGATTTCGACTCGAAATTTGGACATCGAAGAGATCCTAAGGGTTATAAAGAAGCATTGGAAGAAGTTAATCATCATTTACCCATGCTTTTAAATTCTTTAAAAGAAACAGATTTACTCATTATAACAGCGGATCATGGTAACGATCCTACCTATCCCGGAACCGATCATACCCGTGAATATGTACCTTTGTTAATTGTGGGGAATTCTGTAAAAAAAGGTGCGGATATTGGTACTAGAAGGTCCTTCGCCGATATCGCCGCTACCATTTCAGAGCTGTTACAAGTTGAAAGACCTCGAAATGGAAGTAGTTTTGCTGAATTAATCCTAAAATAGATCATAATAAGAGGTGATATAATACTCATGAAAATGATTGATATTATTTATAAAAAAAGAAACGGAGAAATATTGACAAAGGAAGAAATAAATTATTTCATCCATGGATATAATGAGGAACGAGTCCCCGACTATCAAATGAGTGCTCTCTTAATGGCCATTTACTATAAGGGCATGAACAAAACAGAAACAGTAAACTTAACCAATGCCATTATTGATTCAGGGGATATTATTGATCTTTCCCTTATTAATGGGCTAAAAGTCGACAAACATAGTACCGGTGGAGTCGGTGATAAGACAACAATCGCTCTCGGTGCTCTAGTAGCTGCAAATAACGTTCCCGTTGCTAAACTTTCCGGAAGAGGACTAGGACATACGGGAGGAACTATTGATAAACTAGAAGCCATACCTGGATTTTCTGCTGACTTAAGCATTGAAAAATTTGCAGATCAGGTTAATAAAATAAATATATCCCTAGGTGGTCAAACCAAAGACTTAGCGCCTGCAGATAAAAAACTCTATGCTCTTCGAGATGTAACTGCAACCATAGATAATATTTCATTAATCGCTAGTAGTGTAATGAGTAAAAAACTCGCTTCGGGAGCAGACCGCATCGTCTTGGATGTCAAAACCGGAAGTGGAGCCTTTATGAAAGATATTGATGAGGCCTTTGCGCTTGGAAAAGCTATGGTAGATATCGGTAATGGTGTTGGTAAAGATACCGTAGCAATTATTACAGATATGGAACAACCTTTAGGAAATACTATAGGAAATGGCATTGAAGTTTGGGAAGCTATCCAACTGTTAAAGGGAAAAGCTCCCGAGGATTTATTAGAACTTTGCCGGTATCTGGGAAGTTATATGTTACTCCTTGCTGAAAAGGTTTCCACCCTAGAAGAGGGGATGAAAGAAATCCAGGAAGTGATTGACAATGGAAAAGCTTTAGAGGTTTTTAAGACCTTTATAAAATGTCAGGGTGGTGAAATTCATTACATTGATAAACCGGAACTGCTCTATAAAACAAAATATGTTTATGAGTACACAGCAATAAAAGACGGATATATTCATCAATTAGATGCAGAGCTTATAGGGAAATGTGCATTAACCCTTGGAGCTGGTCGCTTGGAAAAATCAACGGAAATTGATCATAAAGTTGGTCTTGAGCTTCAAAAAAAAATCGGAAATTATGTAAAAAAAGGAGATATAATAGTAAAAATATATTATAACGAAAAGAGAAAACTTGATGAAGCTTTAAAACTGTTTGAAAAATCTTTGGTATTATCAGATGAGTTTAAAGCAGCTCGAAAAATTATTCATGGTGTTGTAACAAAAGAAGGAGAAAAGAGGCTATCCTAGTCTCTTTTTTTCATTTGCATTAAAGGCTTTTGTTGTTAAAATCGGGAAATATGTTATAATTTCTAGTAGATAGAATTAAAGGATGTGGTGACAATTAAGCTGATAACCAGTCATGAAAATTTAGATTTTGATGGACTTTCCAGTATGGTTGCCTGCAAAGTTCTGTACCCAGATGCAGTGTTGATGTATTCCGGTAAATTAGATAAAGAGATTAAAAGTTTTATTAATCTATATAAATATTCCTTACAAATTTATAATTACAGCGAAGTCAATCTTGACAAGGTTGATTCCTTGATTGTAGTGGATACTAACTCCATAAATCGATTGGGTCCTTTGAAAAATTTGTTAACTAAAGATCTGCAAGTTACCGTCTATGATCATCACAAACCAAGTCAAGAGAGTCTTGATGCATCTAAAATGGTTATCAAGTACTATGGTTCATGCACAACCATCTTGCTAAAAAAAATCATCAAGCAAAACATTGAAATCACACCTTTCCAAGCCACACTTTTTTTGTTAGGTATTTATGCGGATACCAATTGTCTGACTTTTAAAAACACGACTTTCCATGATGCTGAAGTAGTAGCGTTTCTCTTTAAAAAACAAGCAAACTTAGATATTGTTAACGAATATTTGTACGAATTTACCAATGATGTTCAAGACAAACTTTTAATGACCCTCCTTACAAATTTAGAACGGGTGGAAGTAAAGAACTATCAAGTATATTTTTCAATTTCAGAACACGAGGAATACATAAACGGGTTGAGTAATATTGCCAGTAAAATCACTCACATTAAAAATACTGATGCCCTGTTTATTATTTCTAAAATGGAAGATAAAACCTATATTATTGGCCGTAGCTTAGAAGATGACATAAACGTAGCGGAAATTTTAGAAGCTTTCGACGGTGGCGGACATCGAAGAGCCGGTTCTGCTTCCGTAAAAAACATGCAATCCGTTGAAATCAAAGATAAAATTCTTGATTTATTAAAAGAGAAAGTCTCTCCTCAAGTGAAAGCCAAAGATATCATGAGCTACCCGGTAAAAACTTTATTTGAGGACATGACGGTGGAGAATGCGAACCGTATCATGCTTAGATATGGTCATACCGGTATGCCGGTGGTAAAAAATGACCGCCTAATTGGCATTATTTCAAGAACTGATCTGGATAAAGCCATGATTCATGATTTATCCCACGCTCCGATCAAAGGATTTATGAAACAAAAGGTTATCACCATAAATCCCAATACGAGTATAAATGAAATAAACGAACTTCTATCAAAACATAATATCGGACGCTTACCGGTAATGCAGGATGATAAAATTGTTGGTATAGTAACCAGAACCAATCTATTACAACAAATCCACGGAGATTCCATACCCCGCTGGTATAAGCCCAACTATGACCAATCCCATGATTATTTAGATGTTCGAGAAAAAATCCATCGATTGCCTAATGATCTGCTTTCTCTTATTGAAGTGGTTCGTGAGGTCGCCAAAGAAGAGAAAGAAAATGTCTTTATTGTTGGTGGATTTGTTAGAGATCTTTTACTGGATCGTAAAAATTTCGACCTGGACTTTGTCGTAGAAGGGGATGCTATTGAAATCGCAGATAAAGTAAATCGACGATTGAGTGGCCGACTCATAAGTCATGATAAGTTTCAAACAGCTGTAATAAAGCTGCCAAATCAAACCCATATTGATTTTGTATCAGCAAGAAGAGAATACTATGAATACCCTGCTGCTCTTCCGAAAGTTGAAAAGTCAACAATTTGGAACGATTTATTCCGAAGAGATTTCACTATTAATTGTATGGCAATTAAGTTGACTGGAGAAAAGCAGTATCAGTTAATCGACTATTTTAGTGGTTTAGACGACTTGTCCGAGAAACAAATCAGAGCCCTATATAACTTAAGTTTTATCGAAGACCCCACAAGGATTTTTAGGGCAATACGATTTGCATCAAGACTTCAATTTACAATTGAAGATGAAACTAAAAAGTTTATCATTCAGGCTGTAAACGAACATATGATAAATAAACTAAGTAATGATCGAATTAGGGAAGAAATTCATGGTATTTTTAAAGATGAAAATCTAACCAACAGTTTAAAACTAATGAAAGAATTAAACATTTTTAAAAGTCTAAACAAAGGCCGTGATATATCATGGAAGGAAATAAATAAAGTCAACAATATTCCAAAATCCTTAGAGAGTTTTATCACAATTAAACGGGAAGAAATTCGTTACGCGGATATTATTGTTCAACAACTTTTATGTGGACTTCCCCACGGGTTGATTCCTAAAATTATTAATACTTATGTCAGTTATCGACAGTCTTATCATGGTATTCTTGAAGGGTTGCGAAAAAAAAATAAAGTGTACTCAGTCCTTAAAAATCAGGATGTGGACCCATATGAAATTTACTCCCTGTTAGAATTTACCACCGACGAAATGCTGGTTTTTTATTACAATGATAGTGAAAACAATAATGTGAAACACTATTTATTATATTATAAATTAAAGTTACAATCTGTGAATACTACTATAACCGGACAAGATCTACTAGCGCTAGAAATAAAGCCTGGTCCTTTGTTTAAGAGAATTCTAAAAGAAGTCTTAAAAGCAAAAATCCAAGGGTATATCTATACAAAAGAAGATGAACTGATGTATGCTAAGAAATTATATCGAAATTATTTGGAAATGAGTTGATTAGATTGGAAAGCTATACAGTAAAGTCTTCCTATGAAATAAAATTGGATGCTTTTGAAGGTCCAATGGACGTTCTAATGCATTTAATCGAAAGTCAAAAAGTGGAGATTTATGATATTCCTATTGTGAAAATTACAGAACAGTATCTTAACTATTTATCACAAATGGAAGAATGCGATCTAGAAATCACTGGAGAATTTTTAATAATGGCTGCTACACTAATCGATATCAAATCGAGAATGCTCTTGCCTATAACTCATACCGAAAAAGAGGAAGAAGAAGATCCACGAATAGATTTGGTCGAGCGATTAATGGAATATAAAAAATTTAAAGGGGCGGCTCAGGCGTTAAAGGAAAGAGAAAACACTTTGGAAACCCGTTTTTTTAAAACTCGGGATGATTTAAGTTTTTTAGATGAACCGATAGAAAAGGACGAAGATTTCCACCAAATTTCAATAACTGATTTAATGAAGGCCTGGGAAAATCTTAAAGCAAAACGTAATATAGATAATAATGAAGCAGATCTCTTTAATTCCATTCAAAAAGATCCCGTTACCGTAGAAGAAAAAGTTCAAGAACTAAAAAGCCGTTTAGATAAAGAGTCTCACATCCTATTTGAAAAAATATTCGAAACTTCTGTAGATAAGATTCATCTTATTACTACATTTTTAGCAATACTTGAATTGGCAAAAAACCGTTTTATTTTAATTAAGCAAAATAAAAAAACCTATTCGATTGTTTTACGTCTGCGCGAAAAAATAGTTAGGATATAAAGAGGTGAAAAATTGGAGACACAATATTATGGTGCAATCATTGAAGCGATTTTATTCGCCTGGGGAGATCCTCTGGAAATTAAAGAAATCGCTAGAGTGCTGGAATTGAATGAAAAAACTATTCGCCGTAGCATAGAAGAATTAATGGAAGACTACCAATTAGAAAAAAGAGGTATTGAACTTGTTAAAATCGGAAATAAAATCCAGTTGACATCAAAAAAATCAGTGTATCCCTACATCAAAAAATTGCTTCCTAAGGATCAGAGACGATCCTTATCAAGAGCTACGATTGAAACCTTATCTATTATTGTCTATAAACAACCAATTACCAAAAATCAAATAGAAAAAATTCGAGGTGTAAAATCTGATAAGCCTCTTGCAAACTTGCTGGAAGCGAATCTGATCTATGAAAAAGATCGGCTAAACTCGATTGGAAGACCTATTATTTATGCTACGACTGAATTTTTTTTAAAAAAATTTGGATTTGAAAATCTTAAAGATCTTCCGGATCTTAAAAGTTTTGAAGATGATTTGAAAGCCTTTGAAAAAAAAAGTCCGGATGAAACTTAAATAACATTAGGAGGATTTTGGTGCGTTTACAAAAATATCTAGCACACTGTGGTGTGGCATCCAGAAGAAGAAGTGAAGAATTGATCCAAAAAGGCCTTGTTGCGGTTAACGGAAAAGTGATCACCGAGATGGGCTACAAGGTTACTCTCGGAAGAGATGAGGTAACTTTTATGGGAAGCATTGTTATGCCAGAAGATCAGCATGTCTACATCATGCTTAATAAACCGGAAGGCGTTATAACCTCTTCCGATGATCAGTTTAATCGTAAAACCGTTATTGATTATGTTGCTACTTCCTACCGCATATATCCTGTAGGAAGACTGGATTATGATACCTCCGGTTTGATTTTTCTTACTAATGACGGATCCTTTGCCAATCAAATGATGCATCCCAAACATAAGATTCCCAAAACTTATCATGCTTTGGTAAAAGGAAAACCTAATAGCGAGGATATTGAAGCCTTTGAAAGAGGCCTTTTAATTGACGGTTCATATACCTACCCTGCAACTATGAAAATTTTAAAAGAAGATGATTTTTGTCTTCTGGAAATTATCATTTCTGAAGGCAGAAATCGTCAAGTGCGTAAGATGTGTGATGCCATTGGATATCCCGTGTGTCAACTTAAGAGAGTTGCAGTTGGTAATATTCTACTAGGAACTTTACAAGAAGGTGAATGGCGCTATCTTACAGAAGAAGAAGTGTGGAAACTAAAAGAACAATCAATCTTTAAATAAATGTCACATAAACCATTGTTCATCACCGAAACCTAGACAATTAAGAAACGAGGGGTTATAATGTTAATGATTAGAAAAATCACACAGGATGATTATTCTTCCTTCCAAGATTTTTGCTCCCGAATTGGTACGAAAGAATTATTAGAAGATTCTAGAACATTTTGGGGAATTTTTAATAATACAGAGCTACAAGGTTATACAGTAATCGATTTTCAAGTAATAAAAATTCCGTTAATTGATGATTTTCGAACAATTGATCATCTTGAGCCATCTCTCATTGAAGGATTAATACGGGGGACACTACATTACTGTTCAACTAGAAATTATGAAAGTGTAGCAGTACGTGATATTGAATGGATAAACCATTACTTAAAAGAAGCTATCGATAATATAGAAAAGAAAACCTATAACAATGTTTTATTCTATGAAATAAATCTACAAACATTCTTTAATAAACCTTGTAAAGGAAGATCCCTGTGCTAACGAATTCTCTAATACACAACACAAGTATCATAAAAATACTATTAGAGCATAAAATAAAAAATGGAAGCGTGGTTGTGGATGCAACCATGGGAAATGGTAACGATACATTGTTTCTCTGCCAACGGGCACTGCCGAAGGGAAAAGTATATGCTTTTGATATACAGAAAGCCGCATTAAAACAAACACGAGCACTATTAAAGAATCATCAGTATAACCAAGAAATCAACCCAAACATCCATTGTATTAATGATTCCCATGAAAATTTTGAACAGTATATATCTGAATCTGTGGACGCTTTTATGTACAATCTAGGGTATCTTCCAGGAAGTAATAAATCAATAACTACACGTCCCGAATCCACTATTAATTCCTTGAAATCTGCTATATCACTGTTAAAGGTTGGCGGGATCATATCGATCGTTATCTACTATGGCCATCCCGTAGGAAATATAGAAAAACAAGCCATTGAAGTGTTTTTGGATACCTTGTCAAATAAGAACTTTAAAATCTTTCAAGGGTCCATGCCATATAATGACCATTGTCCACCCATAATTTATTTAATAGAAAAATTTAAAGAAATAAATCATTCAAAGGAGGATTTTGATGTCAAAACAAGTTAAATTTACAGAGACTGTATTGCGGGACGCTCATCAATCCCTGTTAGCAACAAGAATGAGAACTGAAGATATGATTCCTATTTTAGCAGCCCTGGATAAGGTAGGATACCATTCCTTAGAGATGTGGGGTGGTGCAACTTTTGATTCCAGTTTACGATATCTTGATGAAGACCCTTGGGACCGACTACGAAAAATCAGAAAAGAAGTAAAGAATACCAAGCTGCAAATGTTGCTTCGGGGACAAAATATTTTAGGCTATAAACATTATGCCGATGATGTTGTGGAGGAGTTTGTAAAGAGAGCAATCTATAACGGTATTGATATCATTCGGAATTTTGACGCCCTAAATGATACAAGAAATCTTATTACCGCCTTGGAAGCAACAAAAAAAGAAGGGGGACATGCACAAAGTTGTATTTCCTATACATTGAGTCCGGTTCATAACATCGAATACTATGTGAAAAAAGCTAAACAAATGGAAGATATGGGTTCAGATTCAATTTGTATAAAAGATATGTCGGGAATTTTGACTCCTTACGTAGCTTATGATCTAGTCAAAGCTTTAAAAGAGACTATTAAAATTCCGGTGCAAATGCATACCCACTACAGCAGTGGAATCGCTTCCATGACCTATCTTAAAGCTATTGAAGCCGGTGCCGATGTTGTTGATACTGCTATCTCTCCTCTAGCTCTTGGTACCTCTCAACCTCCTACAGAACCTATGGTTGCTTCTCTTCAAGGAACAAAATATGATTCAGGCTTAGATTTAAAACAACTTAGCGATGTTGCAGATTATTTCAAGCCTCTACGTGATCGGTACTTGAAAGAAGGCCTGATTGATCCTAAAGTTCTTGGAGTAGATGCCAATACTTTAATATACCAAATTCCCGGAGGAATGTTATCCAATTTGATCTCGCAATTAAAAGCACAGAAAAAAGAAGATCAGCTGGACGCGGTATTAAAAGAAGTTCCAAAGGTTCGGGAAGACTTAGGTTATCCACCTCTAGTTACTCCCATGAGTCAAATTGTAGGGACTCAATCGGTATTTAATGTAATTACCGGTGAGCGTTACAAAATGGTGCCGAAGGAGGTTCGCGATTACGTAAGCGGACTTTACGGACAACCGCCGAAGCCCATGAACCCTGAGGTTATTGAAAAAATAATCGGTGATAAAGAAGTAATCACTTGTCGCCCTGCTGATAATATTGAGCCGCAACTTGAAATCATACGAGAGGAAATGAAAGAATATATAGAACAGGAAGAAGATGTATTATCCTATGCGTTATTTCCACAAGTAGCTCTTCCTTTCTTTAAAAAACGTTATGCAGAAAAATATAGGATTGAAAGCAGTCTATTTAACGAAGAAGATAAAACCCACCCTGTTTAAACAATGTAACAATTAAGAAGCAAAGTCCAGCATTAGGATTTTGCTTCTTTTTAAATTGCAAGTTTATAATTTAACATTTCATCCTTGGAATGCATATTGTAGCAAATTTTATCTATAGGCGATGCACTCGGGGTTAATTGCATCATTTGAAATGAAACTTGCATAAAATTTGATTATTTAAATAATTTTGAAATACAACTTGCATAAGGCGCAGAACTTTGCTATTCTAATACTTGAGAGTAAAGATTAATCACTGGAAGGGAGTGGAATATCTTGTCGGATAAGAAAAATATATCACTGAAAACAAACAAAGCTTGGTGTAAAGGTTGTGGAATTTGTGTTGCTTTTTGCCCGGTTAAAATTCTTGAATTAAAAAAAGAAAAGATTCATATAACTGATAAAGAAAAATGTATTAAATGTGGACTTTGTGAACTGAGATGTCCAGATTTTGCAATATATTTAGAGGAGGAAGAAAATGGTCAGTAAAAACGTGAAATTAATGCAAGGAAATGAAGCCTGTGTTGAAGGGGCGCTTGCCGCGGGAATGAAATTTTTCGCCGGTTATCCCATTACCCCCTCTACCGAGATTGCTGAACTGTCTGCACAAAAACTACCTCGTGTAGGAGGTAAGTTCATTCAAATGGAAGATGAAATTGCAGGGATGGCTGCTACTATCGGGGGGGCATTAGCAGGTCTTAAATCTATGACTGCAACTAGTGGACCCGGATTTTCTTTAAAACAAGAAAATATTGGTTATGCCATGTTGACAGAGATACCCTGTGTTATTGTGGATGTTCAACGAGGAGGACCCAGCACAGGATTACCTACAGCTCCATCCCAAAGTGATGTTATGCAAGCAAAGTGGGGAACCCATGGGGATCACCCGGTTATAGCCTTAACACCTAGTTCTATTCGTGAAACCTATGATTTGACAATTCAAGCCTTTAATTTTGCAGAGAAATATAGAACCCCTGTTTTTTTAATGTTGGATGAAATTATCGGACATATGAGAGAGAAAATTGAGATTCCTGATCCTTCTGATATCGAAATATTCGATCGCGTAACTCCGGAGGAAAATGAAAAAGGAAGCTACAAAGCCTATGATAATAGCTTAGAAGTTCCTAAAATGGCAGCCTTCGGTGAAGGTTTTCGATTCCATGTAACTGGACTCATGCACGATGAGTTTGGTTTTCCAAAAAATGATACTAAAGTCACTGAAGTTCTGATGAGTCGTATTATGGGTAAGATTGATAATAATTTGGATGATATAATACTCTATGATGAGTATTATACCGAGGACATGGATTTATTGATTCTTTCCTATGGCGGTACCGCGCGAAGTGTTCTGAGTGCTGTTCGAGAAGCACAACGAGCTGGAAAAAAAGTTGGGGTATTTAAAGCAAAAACCCTATGGCCATTTCCAGAAAAAAGAGTTAAAGAGTTAAGCAAAACCGTTAATAAAATAATTGTTGCGGAAATGAATCTAGGACAATACTTCTATGAAGTAGATCGTGTGGCAGGAAAGAACTGTGAAGTATCCTTACTTGGAAAAGCGAATGGAGAACCGATCACGCCTACCGAGGTTTTAAATAAAATTGAGGAGGTACTATAAATGGCAGTAGCTAGTAAATTAATAGAAAATAATTTTCGTATGAATCGATTACCTCATATTTGGTGTCCCGGATGCGGTCATGGAATTATTATGCGGGGAATCGCAGAAGCCATCGAAAAACTAGGCTATGATAAACAAAAGGTCTGTATTATATCAGGTATCGGATGTTCATCAAGAGCACCGGGTTATATGGATTTTAATACTTTACACACCACTCACGGTAGGGCATTGGCTTTTGCAACTGGAGTAAAGCTTGCCAATCCAGATTTAAAAGTCATCGTAATTAGCGGGGATGGGGATGCGACAGCCATTGGAGGAAATCATTTAATTCACGCCGCGAGACGAAACATCGATATTACTACAATTATTTTTAACAACAATATTTACGGAATGACGGGAGGGCAGTATTCTCCAACCACACCTCATGGAGAATTAGGAACTACAGCTCCCTATGGAAACGTGGATAATGTGTTTGATATCTGTCGATTAGCAGAGGGGGCAGGAGCAACCTACGTAGCACGGGGGACCGTATATCATGCTAAACAGTTAGAAAAAAATATAGAAAATGCACTCGAAAACAAAGGATTTTCCATTGTTGAAGGAATCAGTATTTGTCCAACTTATTACGGTCGCAAAAATCGTAAAGGTGATGCTGCGGAAATGATGATGAATTTAAAGGACACTACTTTAGATAAAAAAGTAGCCGCTAAATTACCTCCTGAAAAAGTTGAAGGAAAGTTGATTATTGGCGAGTTTGTTAACAAAACATACCCGGAATTTTGCGAAGAATATCATAAAGTTGTCGATAAATTTATGAAGGAGGATTAAGATGGCTAAACGTACAGAAATTAGGCTGACAGGTTCCGGTGGCCAGGGGTTAATCCTTGCAGGTATCATCCTTGCGGAAGCTGCATTATTAGATGATCTAAATGCTATTCAATCTCAATCCTATGGTCCTGAAGCCAGGGGAGGAGCAAGCAAAGCGGAGGTTATCATCAGTGACGAAGAAATATTTTACCCTAAAATTCAAAATTCTGATGTACTTTTATGTTTAACCCGAGAATCGTACTGTAAATATATTCCGGATCTTAAAGATGACGGTATATTAATTATTGATTCCGATGTGAATTTTGACAAGATTGAAACCAGCTATAATATCATTCAGATCCCCGTAATTGAAACTGCCACCCATGAAGTTGGCAAAGTGATGGTTGCCAATATTGTTGCCCTTGGAGTTATTCAAGAAGCCACAAAGGTTGTTTCAAAAGAAAGCCTTGAGCAGGCCGTGTTAAAGCGAGTCCCACCGGGAACTCAAGAATTAAATCGTCTTGCTTTGCAAGAGGGATACAAGTTAGTTTCCGGCCACGTTAAATGATTTTTATGATATAATTATAAAGAATAAAAATATATAAATGGTGGGATGGACGCTGATATGGTAGATGAAAAAAGAGATCTAATCAATCAAATCAAAAACAAGTTTTCGAAACTAAGCAAAGGCCAAAAACTTATTGCGGAGTACATTATCAACAACTATGATAAGGCCGCTTTTATGACGGCTTCGAAAATCGGTCAAAAAGTTGGTGTCAGTGAATCAACGGTTGTTCGATTTGCCAACACCTTAGGTTTTGAGGGCTATCCTCAACTACAAAGAGGATTACAAGAAATCATTAAGACAAAACTTACTACGGTACAAAGGGTTGAAATGGGAACACAATACACAAATGAAGGAGATATTATTCGAAAAGTGTTGCGTTCTGACATGGAAAACATTAACTATACCTTAGAAAATATCGATTATGATGTTTTCCAAAAAGTAATTAATGAAATTTTTCTAGCAGATAAGATCTATATTGTAGGGCTCAGAAGCTCCACTGCTTTAGCTGAGTACTTTGGTTTTTACTTGAACATGATTTTAGATAATGTTCGCATTGTAGGGTATGGCGTTAGTGACATTTTCGAGCAGACCTTGCGCGTTACTGAAAATGACTTAGTCATAGGGATAAGTTTTCCAAGGTATTCAAATCGAACAATTGAAGCTCTACGGTACATTAAAGAACAAAATGTAAAAATCATTGGAATTACCGACACGGTGTTTTCACCTTTAAATGAAATATGTAATTATACCTTAACTGCCAAAAGTAACATGGCTTCCTTTGTAGACTCATTAGTTGCTCCGTTAAGCCTAATTAACGCAATAATTGTTGCCGTCGGTATGCGGGAAAAAGATGAGATCACGAAATATTTTAATAAACTAGAGAATATATGGGAAAGATATAACATCTATAATAATAAAAGAGGAGAATAAACTCCTTTTTAAAAAGAACTTAGAGATGATTAATTTCTAAGTTCTTTTTCTATAAAAAGACTGAAAAACTTGTTAGTATCAACAATTTAATGTATAATTTATAGTGGAATGAAAATAGATTTATATAGCATAAGGATCAAGGAGGCATCTATGAAAAATATATCTGTAGCAATTGATGGTCCGGCAGGTGCAGGCAAAAGCACTGTGGCAAAAAAAGTTGCTAAAAAGATGGACTTGCTCTACATTGATACAGGAGCAATGTACAGGGCAATTACTTTTCTTGTCTTACAAGAGGGGATAGCTATCGATGATGAACAAAAAATCATAAATATTGCAAAAAACACTACTTTTGATTTTTCTAAAGATGGGAGTGAAATCTTTGTTAATGGAGAGAATCGTTCTAAGGAAATACGAACTCCAATGGTTAGTGAGAATGTTTCTTTTGTTTCACAAATCGGAGCGCTACGGACCGTTCTAGTAAATGCTCAACAAAAATTGGCAGATAACCATGATGTGATCATGGATGGAAGGGATATAGGAACCCATGTATTGCCTAAAGCAGATCTTAAAGTTTTCTTAACCGCGTCTGTAGAAGAACGGGCAACAAGAAGATTTGAAGAACTATCTAGACAGAACAAGGCAGGGTCCGTAACCTTTGAAGCTGTGAAAAAAAATATTATCCAAAGAGATACCATCGATTCTAATCGAGAACAGGCCCCCTTAGTTAAAGCTGAGGATGCTGTTGAAATTGACACAACTACACTCACCACAAATGAAGTGGTTGATAGAATTATATCATTGATCAGAAAAATTCATCGATAATATGGATTCTGATTGGGTATATAGGAGGTAGATATGCTAATTAAAGTTGCGAGAAACTCAGGTTTTTGCTTTGGCGTAGAAAAAGCTGTTAATAAAGCTTTTGATGCAACGCAGCGAAACAAACAAAATATTTATTCCCTAGGTCCGATTATACACAACAAACAGGTTATCGGAAAGCTTATGGAAACAGGTCTGGACGTCGTTAATAACATCGAGGATATACACTATGGAACAGTTATAATTCGGTCCCACGGTGTAGGGAAGCATACTTATAACCAAGCAGAGTCTAAGAATCTTGAGATCATTGATACTACCTGTCCTTTTGTTCGGAGAATCCAAAATATTGTAAAAGACTACTATCAAAAGGGATACAAAATAGCTGTCATTGGTGATCCTAAACATCCTGAGGTAATTGGTATAGATGGATGGTGCGAAAATCAAGCATTGATTGTTCAGAGTGAATGCGATATTCCTGAGGATATGGAACATTTTGAAAAGCTCTGCATTGTTGTTCAAACTACAATGCCTTTATCTCGATTTGAAACCTTAAGTGAACAGCTTAGTCAACGAGCTAAGCATGTGGAAAAGTTTGATACCACCTGCTTTGCTACTAAGGAAAGACAGGAGTCAGCAAAAGAACTGGCGCTTGAAGTGGATGCAATGATTGTTATTGGTGGATACAATAGCTCTAATACCCAAAAGCTTGTAGATATCTGCAAAGGGATTCGTCCTCACAGCACATTTCATATTGAAACTGCCACAGCTTTGGATCCTATAGACTTAAAAAATTATGACTCTGTAGGCATTACTGCTGGTGCCTCAACGCCGGAATGGATAATTCAAGACGTCATCAAATATTTAAACAAATTAAATAATTAGGAGGTTTTTTACATTGAACAACTCAAAGGAAAACAATGGGAATAACGAAAACATGGAAAACTTTATGGAAGAGATTGAAAAATCAATGAACAAGTTTTATCCCGGAGATATAGTCACCGGAACTGTTATGGATATCAGTGAAAAGGAAGTTGTATTGAACTTAGGGTATAAATCCGACGGAATTATTCCTAAAGAAGAATTATCTTCAGAGCCTTCAGCAAGTCCCAACGACTTAATGAAAATCGGAGATACCGTTGAGGTGTATATCATTAAACTCGATGATGGTGAAGGTAATGTCTTGGTATCTAAAAAACGAGTAGATGCAGAGAAAGGCTGGGAGGTCTTAGAAGAGGCTTATGAAAATAACCAAAGTGTTGAAGTGGAAGTCCAGAACGAAGTAAAAGGTGGATTGATAGGTTATAGTCATGGAATACGATGCTTTATACCCGCAAGTCATATTTCCAATCGTTATACAAAAGATCTCTCTCAGTTTGTAGGAAACACTTATGACGCTGAAATTATTGATTTTGATAAAAGACGAAATAAAGCTGTACTTTCAAGAAAGAATTTATTATTAGCTGAAAGAAATAAACAAAAAGAAGCATTGCTGGAAGAATTAGAAGTCGGAAAAACCTTCACAGGAAAAGTCACCCAAATTAAAGATTTCGGCGTATTTGTTGATTTAGGTGGAATGGATGGACTGCTTCATATCTCTGAAATGTCCTGGGGAAAAATTGATCAACCATCAGAAATATATTCTGTCGGAGATGAAGTCGAGGTCCAAGTCATTGCTGTTGATAAGGAACGGGAAAGAATTTCTTTAAGCAAAAAGAATTTAATGGAAAACCCTTGGTCAGATATAGAGAATAAGTATGGAAAAGGGAATGTCGTTGAAGGGAAAGTTGTTAAACTCCTCGACTTTGGGGTTTTTGTAGAGCTGGAACCTGGGGTAGATGGGTTAGTTCATGTATCAGAAATCAGTAATCAACATGTAAAAAAACCATCGGATGTCCTTAATGTAGGTGATGAAATCACAGTAGAGGTTTTAAGTGTAGATAAGGAAAATAAACGAATCAGTTTAAGTATGAAAGCTTTACTGGAAGATGAGAAAAAGAATGAAGTAAAAGAAAATGATGAAAATCAAAAAGAAAAATCTCAGGATGAAGATCCTCAAGAATATAGCGTAAATGATGAACAGGTTACCCTGGGAGATATTTTCAAACAAAGTAAAGAGGAAAACGAAGAGTCGTAATGACTCTTTGTTTTTTACAGAATTAAACTTTAGAAGTGGAGAGAGCGAATGAGTACTTACGAAAGTTTCAAATCAAAAATTTATCAACTGACTGGTATTAATTTGTCCAGTTATAAAGAACGTCAAATGAAAAGACGTATAGAATCTTTAATGAAAAGAAACGACTTTAATTCCTTTGATGAGTATTACCGTAGCCTTGAAAAAAATAAGGAACGTTACGAAGAATTCATCAATTATTTAACGATTAATGTTTCAGAGTTTTATCGCAATCCGGCTCAATGGGATGTGTTAGAAAAAGAAGTTTTTCCATCTCTTCTTCAAAAAAACAAAACATTAAAAGTCTGGAGTGCCGCATGCTCCACTGGGGAAGAACCTTATTCCCTAGTGATGTTAATGAGTAAATTTTTGCCTTTGAATCAAGTTAATATTGTTGCTACAGATATTGATAAAATGGCAATCGAGAGAGCGAAAACTGGACTCTATACAAAAAAAAGTCTAAATAATTTACCACAGAAATTTGTACAAGACTTTTTTAAAGCCCAAGGATCAAATTATCAGATTTTAGAGTCCATAAAATCCAGAGTTACTTTTAAGCCTATGAATCTGTTAGAAGATGCTTATCCTTCCAGTTGTGATTTAATCATTTGTAGAAATGTTATGATCTATTTTACAGAAGAAACCAAAAGTGAAATGTATCACAAATTTCATGATGCGTTAAAACCTCATGGTATTCTTTTTGTAGGTGGAACCGAACAGATTATTTTACCTAATCGTTATAAACTGACTCCTGTAAAAACTTTTTTTTATAAAAAACTTGCGATTTAAAAGGTTTTTAAAAAAAATACTTTATTATTATAAAACAAAGGTGGGTGCTTATGGACAGTAAAATATTTCTTGAAAAACTGATACAGACTTCCGGAGTTTCCGGACATGAAGACAATTTAGTTAACATAGTGAAAGAATTTTTTGAACCTTATGCTGATTCAATTACAATCGATCCCTTAGGAAACATCATTGTTTTGAAAAAGGGGAGAAAATCGTCGGGGAAAATTATGCTTGCAGCTCATTTAGATGAAATTGGTCTGATGGTAAAAAAAATTGATGAAAACGGATATCTTCACATGACAGGTATTGGAGGCTTTGATCAAAGAGTTTTACCCTGTCAGGAAGTAACCGTTCATGGAAGTGAAAATCTTTTTGGAGTAATCGGTATGCTGCCTCCTCATATTACCGGAGGAAAGCAAGAGGAATCAATCAAATTGGAAAACCTATTAATCGATGTAGGCTATTCAAAAAAAGAGTTGGAGGAACTTGTATCCGTCGGTGATATTGTAACAATTAATCGAAATATGAGGTCCTTAAAAAACAATCGAATCACAGGAAAGGCTTTAGACGATCGGGCTGGTGTGGCCTCTTTATATGAAGGGATTAAAAATCTACATAGTCAAATCCATGATGTGGATGTATATTTTGTTTTAACCGTACAAGAAGAGGTAGGGACCAGAGGGGCAATCACTTCAACTTATGGAGTTAATCCGGATGTTGGACTTGCCGTGGATGTAGGTTTTGGAAAAACACCGGAGTTAAATACACATGATACCTTGATATTATCTAAGGGTCCCGGGATTTTGGTAGGGGCAAACGCTCACCCTAATGTTTTCAAGGCTCTAAAGGAAACTGCAAAAAAAAATCATATCAATTACCAAATTGAAGTCGCAGCGGGACCAACCGGTACTGATGCCTGGCCTATGCAAATCACTGGTTCCGGAGTGGCAACCGGAGTACTCTCTATTCCACTAAGATACATGCACACTTCTGTTGAGACCCTAGACTGGCGGGACATCGAAACAACTGGTCAACTTTTGTCTCATTTCGTGATGTATTTTAATTCTAAGGAAATGGAGGACTTCTTATGTTACTAAAAAATTTGTGTGAGTTAAAAGGTGTCGCGGGAAATGAAAAAGCAGTCCGAGATTTTATAAAAAAAGACCTGGAAACTGCAGGTAAAAACACTACGATTGACCGTTTGGGAAATCTCATTGTAACGAATGGTGTGAACTCCGATATTCATATAGGTATAACCGCTCATATGGATGAGGTGGGGTTAATGGTTAAAGGGATTGATGATTCGGGGTTAATAAGATTTACCAATGTAGGAGGACTGGACCCGAGAGTTTTAGTATCAAAAGTGATAGAGATAGGTGATGAAGATATTCCTGGAGTGATCGGAGCAAAGCCAATACACATGCAAAAATCTGAGGAAAGAAAAAAGGCTTTCACAATAGACCAGCTTTATATTGACATTGGAACCGAATCAAAAGAAGAAACAGAAAAGTATGTATCCCCTGGAGACTATATTAACTTTATCAGCCCCTTTGAACCTTTCGGAAACCATAAAGTAAAAGCCAAAGCATTAGATAATCGAGTAGGATGCTTTATGGTCATGGAACTTATTAAAATGAACTTACCCATAGAAATAACAGGAATTTTTACCGTTCAGGAAGAATTAGGGCTTCGGGGATCACAGGTTGCAGCAAATAACCTGGATGCGGATTTAATATTAGTATTGGAAGGTACTACTTGTGGTGATTTAACAGAGGTAGAACCTCATCTTCAAACCACAGAACTTGGTAAAGGTCCGGCAATATCTTTAATGGACAGGACCTCAATATATCAACGGTCTCTGGTTGATAAGCTTACCGCAGTTGCTGATTATCATAAAATCCCCTGGCAATATCGACGAAATTCCTTTGGAGGTAATGATGCCGGAAGATTTCAACATAGTAAAGGAGGGACCCCCTGCTTATCAGTAGCTACACCTTGTCGCTATATTCACTCACCTGTCTCTGTAATGGATGAAAGAGATTTTGAGGGAATGAAAAAATTATTAACACTATTTATTGAAGATCTTTCTAAAGGAGGCGTATTATAATGAATAAGCTAGATGTGAAAACCCTTAATACATTACTCTCTACTTTTGGTCCTTCCGGTAACGAAGGGGCGGTGCGGGAGTTTATTAAATCAGAGATTGAAGAACATGTAGATGAAGTTCAGATTGACGCTTTAGGAAATTTAATTGCTCGTAAAAAAGGTATAGGGAAAAAAATAATGTTAGCCGGACACATGGATCAAATAGGGCTAATGGTTACCTATATTGATAAAGAAGGATTTTTACGCTTTACCAATATTGGAGGTGTTTCACCGACAATTTCTCTTTCTCAACGTGTAGTCTTTGAAAATGGAACCATCGGTGTCATTGGTAGTGAGCATTTAGAAAGTGTGAAAGATCTTAAACTCGATAAAATGTATATTGATATTGGTGCAAGTTCCAAGGAAGAAGCAGAGAAAATCATAAGCATAGGAGATGTTTGCGGATATCACAATCCTCCAATTATCGACGATCTAAAAGTAATTTCTCCGAGTCTTGATGATCGCATCGGATGTTATATCATGATGGAAACAATTAAGAACTTGAAGGAATCTCCAAATGATCTGTATTTTGTATTTACTGTTCAAGAAGAACTTGGTTTAAGAGGAGCGAGAACTTCTGCCTATCGTGTAGAACCGGATATCGGCATTGCTTATGATGTAACAATGACTGGAGATACTCCTAAAGCTCGAACCATGTCCCTGAAAATGGGTGAGGGTTTTGCTATTAAAGCAAAGGATAATTCAATGATTAGCCATCCCGGTTTAAAGAATCATCTTGTTAAAGAGGCTAAAAACCAGAATGCAACCTATCAAATAGAGGTGCTTGAATTCGGAGGAACAGATTCAGGTGCGATTCATTTGTCAAAGGAAGGGGTTCCTTCCAGTGTGATATCCATCCCCACACGGTACATTCATAGTACCTGTGAAATGGTTTCCAATAAGGATGTCCTAGGGGCTATTAATTACAGTACTAAGTTATTAACTAAAGAGTTTGATTTTTAGTACATTGTCCTGTAACCTTCTATGAAATCTTATAAATATAAAAAACGCTTTTTACCACACAGTACTTTGGTAAAAAGCGTTTTTTATCATTTTATTAATAAAAGTTGCATATTCAACTTAATCTTTTAAACTTTTCATTAAAACTTAAACAGTTTTTCCGGGATACTGTTCTAAAGCTGTTTTTAAAACTTTCATTGCTCGTTTCAAATCATCTTCCTTTAGCACATAAGCTATTCTAACCTCGTCTTTACCTAAGCCGGGGGTAGAATAGAACCCTTCAGCAGGTGCCATCATTACTGTATCTCCATCCAGGTCAAAGTCCGTTAACAACCAGGCCACAAATTTCTCTGCATCGTCTACCGGAAGTTTTGCATTGATATAAAAAGCACCGGTGGGCTTTTTGCAGAATACGCCGGGCATATTATCCAGTGCATCCATCATGATATTTCTTCTACGGTCGTACTCTTCGTTTACACTTTTAAAGTAAGACTGTTCTGTTTTATAAAGTGCGGTTGCGCCAACTTGTTCTAAGGTTGGGACACAAAGTCTTCCTTGGGCTAATTTTAAAATTTGTGCAATTAACTCTTTGTTCTTTGAAGCTACGGATCCAATTCTTGCGCCACAAGCACTATAGCGTTTAGAAACACTATCTACTATGATAACGCGATCTTGAATATCTTTCATATTTCCAAAGCTTGTAAACTCTAAACCATCGTAAACAAACTCACGGTAAACCTCATCAGCAATGATAAAAAGGTTATATTCTTTTGCTAGTCCGGCTAACATTTCAACTTCATCTTTGGTATATACAACCCCTGTAGGGTTTCCGGGGTTAGAAAGCATAATTGCCTTAGTCTTCGGTTTAATTAGTTCCTCCACAGCTTCACGATTTGGCAAGTGAAATCCATCTTCTGCCTTTGTAGTAATGGGTGCTACCTTGACGTCCACTGCTGAAGTGAAACCATTGTAATTGGTATAGAAGGGTTCAGGAACTAATACCTCATCTCCTTGATCCATTGTTGCTATTACTGAAAATAATAGAGCTTCGGAGCCACCATTTGTAATGATGATTTCGTCTTTTTCATAGTGCATATCATATTTTTTATAGTATTCAATCATGGCTTCAATCAACTCCGGCATGCCCTCAGAAAAACTATAGGCAATTACCTTTTGATCAAAATTTCGAATGGATTCCATAAAGGATTTTGGTGTTTCAATATCCGGCTGCCCAATATTCAAATGAAAAACATTTTTTCCCGCAGCCTTCGCTTTAGTGGCATAGGGTACTAATTTACGAATCGGTGATTCTTGCATAGACGTTATTCTTGATGATAACTGCATTTTCATCCCTCCCAGTAATTTGTTAATTCTTAAACCTAACAATTCTATCATAACATGATTAGAATAAAAATCCTAGTATAATAGTACTTGATTTAATACAAGAATTTTAATTTAAAAACCTCATTTCTGATAATTAAAATCTTTGATAGCACAGAAGAGCATAAATGCTCAGCCCTTGGAAAACTATAAAACCTTTCATGATTTTCCAAGGTATTTATGTTATAATTGTTAGATGAAATTAACAAGAAAAAGAGATTCTAAGGAGGATTTTAATTGAAAAGACCGACAACAAAAGAACCAACCATTTCAAATATAAATGAAATTATCAATACCTTAAAAGAAAGTAATCGTTTTCATGAGATTGAGACCGGTGTTGAACGAAAATATATAATTGAAACCTACGGTTGCCAAATGAATGAACACGACTCTGAAAAACTGGAAGGATTTTTAACACAAATGGGTTATAACAAAACTGATTCCCGAGAAAGTTCGGATTTAATCATTTTTAATACCTGTTGCGTTAGAGAAAATGCGGAACTGAAAGTTTATGGTAAACTCGGTGCCCTTAAGCATTTAAAGAAGAAACATGAGGATTTAATCATCGCAGTATGCGGTTGTATGATGCAGCAGGATCATGTGGTGAAATACATTCAAAAAACCTATCCCCATGTGGATCTGATTTTCGGCACACATAATCTTCATAACTTCCCTTATCTACTGGAGAAAACATTGAATCATAAAGAAGCAATTGTAGATGTGTGGAGCCAGGAAGGGGAAATAATAGAAGGACTTCCCGTTAATCGTAGGTATGGTATCAAGTCCTTCGTCAATATCATGTATGGTTGTAATAATTTTTGCTCTTATTGTATTGTTCCATATACAAGAGGACGCGAAAGAAGTCGGGAAGTAAAGGATGTCCTAGAAGAGATCGAAGACCTGGTATCCAATGGGAGCAAAGAAGTGATGCTTCTTGGCCAAAATGTTAATTCTTATGGTAATACCTTAGTAAATGACGTGGACTTTTCTGATTTGCTAGAGCAGGTTGTAAAGATCCCGGGGATAGAACGCATTCGATTTATGACTTCCCATCCTAAAGATTTATCCGATAAGTTAATTGATACCATGGCAACACACAAAAAAATTTGCAATCATATACACTTACCTTTACAGGCGGGTAGTAATAAAGTATTAAAAGAGATGAATCGCAAATATACTCAGGAAGACTATTTAACTATTGTTCGAAAAATCCGGGAGAAAATTCCGGGTGTTGCTATAACGACGGATATTATAATTGGTTTCCCTAATGAGACCCAGGAAGACTTTGAAGAGACCTTAACAATTGCGAGATTGGCAGAATTTGATTCCGCCTTTACGTTTCTTTATTCTATTCGGGAAGGTACTCCTGCGGCAACAAAAATCGGTCAGGTACCGGAAGAAGATAAAAAAACTCGTTTCCAGACATTGAAAAAATTGATTGATCAAATCGCTTATGAAAACAATCAAAAATATTTAGACCAGGAAATCTCTGTCCTAGTAGAAGGGACTAGTAAGAAAAACGATAAAATTTTAACCGGACGTACAGAAACCAGTAAAACTGTGAATTTTCCTGGAGATGAAAAGATTATTGGAGAAATCGTGACGGTGAAAATTACTGCAGCCAAGACTTATTCCTTCGACGGCATAATCGTTTAGCCCTGCTTATAACATTGTCATATCCTATTTAAGAGTTTAGTAAAAAGTAACAGTAAGGAGGCTCCAGGTTATGAAGAAACTTACACCAATGATGAAACAGTACCTTGATTTAAAAAAACAGTATCCTGATTCTCTTCTCTTTTTTAGATTAGGAGATTTTTACGAACTTTTTTTTGAAGACGCAAAAACCGCTGCCAGGGAATTAGAAATCACCTTAACCGCAAGGGACTGCGGACAAGAAGAAAAGGCCGCTATGTGCGGGGTTCCTCATCATTCCGTAAGCAATTACTTAGACCGGCTTGTGGAAAAAGGGTACAAGATCGCTATTTGCGAACAAATGGAAGATCCCTCCGAGGCGAAAGGTATAGTAAAGCGGGATGTGGTTCGGGTGATTACCCCTGGAACCTTAATCGATACCAACTTATTAGAAGAAAAAGAAAACAACTATTTACTCTCAATATACAGCAATAAAAATGGATTTGGACTGTCTTATACAGATATTTCTACCGGTGAGTTCTATTCTACCCACTATCCCACAAAGGATAATAAAACTTTGCAATCCATTAAAGATGAGATCGGTAAAATTGCTCCGAAGGAGATTATTTACTCTTTTTATGGAAAAGAAACCTATGGAAAGAATCTTCTAGCATTTATTAAAGGTTTAAATATTCATGCAGAGGCCATCGATGAATGGAATCTGGATCTCCAAGGGATAGAAAAACAATTGAAAACTCACTTTCAAGTGGAAAACATTGAAAGCCTAGGACTAATTGATAACCGATTAGAAACCATGGCATCGGGGATTTTAATTGATTATCTGCAACGGACACAAAAAAGAAGTTTAGAACATATTAATCATATCGACTTTTATGGACATCAAGATACCATGCTTTTAGATTCCAATACCCGTAGAAATCTAGAATTGACCCAATCCATGCAGCATAAAGGGAAAAAAGGTAGCCTCCTTTGGGTCTTGGACAAAACAATAACAGCCATGGGAGGGCGAATGCTCCGAAAGTGGATTGAAGAACCGTTGCTCGACCAGGAAGGGATTAACAAACGGCTTAATACCGTAGGGTTTTTCAAGGAAGCTTTGCTGTCTCGAGAAGAACTCATAGAAGCCCTAAAGCATATTTATGATTTAGAACGTCTGACTTCTAAAATTGGTTATGACAGTGCAAATCCCAGGGATTTAATTGCTCTTAAAAATTCTATTACTTATCTGCCTGTAATCAAAGAAA
Organism: Clostridiaceae bacterium; assembly: GCA_003553525.1. Lineage (GTDB taxonomy): Bacteria > Bacillota > Clostridia > Peptostreptococcales > T1SED10-28 > Isachenkonia. The sequence goes on along the minus strand of PWEO01000127.1, from coordinate 39,145 downwards.
TTCTAATAAACAGTAACGATCCTTTACTGTTAGAACTATTAGAAGACTTGGATCTTTTGACGGATATCCATGAACTGATTGATAATAGTATTTTGGAGGACCCTTCGATCGGACTTAAAGACGGAAACATCATTAAACCAACCTTTGATACCAAAGTCAAAGAACTTCGTGAGCTCTCCACCGAAGGGCATCATTGGATGACCAAACTTGAGGAGCAGGAAAAGAAACGAACCGGAATCAAATCTTTAAAGGTTAAATATAATCGGATTTTCGGCTATTTTATTGATGTAACCCGCTCAAACTTGTCTTTAGTCCCGGAGGATTACATCCGAAAACAAACACTAGCAAATAGTGAGCGATACATTACGCCGGAGTTAAAGGAAATGGAATCCAAAATTCTTGGAGCGGAAGAAAAAATTGTTGCACTGGAACATCAACTTTTCTTACAAATTCGTGATAGAATCAAAGAACACGCTCTTCGGATCCAAAAGACCGCAAAAGTAATCGCAGGAATCGATGCATTGAACTCCTTTGCCCGGGTGGCTTATGAGAATGATTACAATAAACCTGCAGTGACTCAGGAAGAATTAATCAGGATTGAAGAAGGCCGTCATCCGGTGGTAGAAAGAATGTTAGTTGAAGAGAGCTTTATCCCAAATGATACTTTTCTAAATAATGACCTGGAGGCTATATCCATCATTACCGGTCCGAATATGGCGGGGAAATCCACTTATATGCGTCAAGTGGCTCTGATTTCCTTAATGGCTCAAATTGGAAGCTTCGTTCCGGCGAAAAATGCAAGCCTCGGGATAGTTGACCGAATTTTCACCCGGGTGGGAGCAAGTGACGATCTCTCTCAAGGGAAAAGTACTTTTATGGTGGAAATGACTGAAATGGCCCATATTTTAAATAATGCAACAGAAAAGAGCTTATTAATTCTTGATGAGATCGGAAGAGGCACTAGTACTTTTGATGGACTCAGTATCGCCTGGGCAATTGTAGAGGAAATAAGCAATAACCTAAAAGCTAAAACCTTGTTTTCAACCCATTACCATGAGCTTACAGACTTAGGAAACGACTTGGATAATGTCCAAAACTACCAATTTACCGTTAAGGAAGAAGGAGATGATATCATATTTCTTCGTAAAGTCTTAAAGGGAAATGCAGATAAGAGCTACGGAATACAAGTAGCTAAACTCGCCGGCCTGCCGGTAAAGGTTATTAATAATGCTAATGGTATTTTACATTCCTTGGAGAATAATAAAAAAACGCCACAGATTTCAAAAAATGAAGATCAAAAGCACTATAACGAAGAAAAAAAAGCATTGCAAATTAATGAAAAATCAGAAGAAAAACCAGGAATTACCAAAGTTCAGAAAAATGACAGTGGGAAAGAACAAAGACAATTGGATTTTCAAGCGTATTATGAAAGACAACTGCTGGATGATGTTAAATCCGTAAATCTAGTGGAAACTACACCGTTAGATGCGCTAAACTATCTATACAACTTGCAAAGTCAATTAAATAAAATGGCTGAGGAGAATCAACATGGCAAGAAAAGTAAAAATGCTCGATGAAACAACCATAAATCAAATAGCTGCAGGGGAGGTTATTCAAGGTCCTTATTCTGTTATTAAAGAACTAGTGGAAAATGCCATTGATGCCAATGCTACGAAAATCTTTGTAGAAATTAAAAATGGCGGCAAATCATATATCCGTATTACTGACAATGGTGTAGGCATTGATGTGGAAGATATCGAAATGGTATTTGAACGTCACAGCACTTCTAAGATCAATGAAATAGAGGACTTGGACTCTCTGATGACCTTAGGGTTTCGAGGAGAGGCTCTGGCCAGTATTGCCTCCGTATCACAAATTGAAGTGACCTCTAAAACTAAAGGGAAGGATACCGGAGTATCCATGGAACTATCAGGAGGAGAAATCCTGTCAAAAAAAGAAGTTAGCGCTACCCAGGGTACAACAGTAATTATTAAAAACCTTTTTTTCAACACACCGGCTCGACGAAAATTTATGAAGAGCGTCAAAGCGGAAACTACAAGAATCAATGAAGTCATTACAAGACTGGCTATTAGCAAGTCAAATATTTCATTTAAGTATGTTAACAATAATAATATTATGTTTACCACTCCTGGAGACAATGAACTTTCAAAGGTTTTATTATCGATTTTCCCAAAGGATTTATACCAAAACATGATCCGGTTGAATTCGAACAAAGTAACCCCCTATAAAGTAACCGGTTTTATCAGTCAACCCATGTATGGGCGTGGAAACCGTAATCTTGAAATCTTTTTTGTCAACAATAGATTGGTAAAAAGCATAAACCTTTCAAAGGCCCTTGAAAAAGCATATGAAAACAAACTGATGATCCATCGTTTTCCTATCTGTATATTAAATATTGAGGTTCCACCGGGGGAAATTGATGTAAATATTCATCCGTCCAAAACAGAAATTAAATTTTATGAAGAGAAGAGTGTCGGAAATTTCATCATAGAAGAAGTAAGCAAAGCTTTGAGCGTTGGAACTAAAATAGTCAAACCCGACTTAACTAAAGAAGAAAGTGCTCTAGAGGATTCAGTTATAAAGAGTTCGAAAGAAGTTCGACACCCATCAAAAAATACAGAAATCGATACTAAAGAGCCTTGTGACTATTATTATGCTTCAAAATCTAATATATTGAGTTCTCAAAGAGAAGCTTTCTCTACCAGCTCTACGGCTAAAAAAAGCCAGGATTCACATCAAACAATGAACTATAAGAATGACACTTTATCGAACAATAGTTTAGAGGAAAGACTTTATGAAAAACTTCAGCAGGATCAAAAACAAATGAAAACAGATATCGAAGAGATTCAAGAGTCTATGCTTTCAACAAAAGAAGACCATCTGCCCTTTAGTATAGATCCCACACAAGGCTTTCATATCCTTGGTCAGGCTTTTCAGTCCTATATTTTATTCGAATCCCAAAACAGTCTGTTCTTAGTGGACCAGCACGCAGCCCATGAACGGGTTTTATTTGACCAACTATACGAGGATGCAAAGGAAAACCGTATTATTCGTCAACGCTTATTAAAACCGGAATCTATTCGCTTAAGTCCCGAGGATTACTCTCTTTTTCAAGAGTATCATAAGATTTTTGATGAAGCCGGTTTTACGATTGAGTCTTTTGGTAAAGATACTTTAATTATCCGAGAAGTACCCCTCGCTTTAGGAAGGCCAAAGAACAGTTCCTTTATTATGGATATTCTTGATGGAATTCGAGGACAAGATTCATTAGAAGATGAACAAGCTTTAGTTATTCAAAAAGCTTGTAAAAATGCAATTAAAGCAAACAAAACTTTTTCTCAAATGGAAATTAAAGAACTGCTACACAAACTACAAAAAATTACTCCACCTCTTCATTGTCCTCATGGGAGGCCAATCATACTAAAGGTGGAGGAGAAGGACTTAGCGAAATATTTTAAAAGAATAACTTAGTCAGGAGTGAATGTTTTGGGAAATCACGTGATTTTCATTGTTGGTCCTACAGCCGTTGGAAAAACAAAATTAACCGTGGAACTAGCCAAAGTCTTGAATGGAGAAGTAGTATATGCAGACTCCATGCAATTATATAAAGAAATGAATATTGGTACGGCAAAACCAAGCAAACAAGAGCAGGAGGGAATCCCTCATTATTTAATTGATGAGGTTTCTCCCGATGAGGACTTTTCTGTGGCGGAATTCGAATACCGGGCAAAAAAGTCTATTCAAGATATTTTAGATCGTGGAAAAGTTCCCATTGTAAGTGGCGGTACGGGCCTTTATGTTAATGCGCTTCTTTATGATATGGACTTTGGAAATGCAATATCCAATGAAGAACTTCGAAAAAACCTCGAAGAAGAAAGTAAAACTTATGGTAAAGAATATGTTTACCGTAAATTGCAAACAATCGACCCAAATGCAGCGGAAAAAATTCATCCGAATAACTTAGTAAAAGTAATACGGGCTTTAGAAATCAATCATGAAACCAGTGAAAATGTCGGGGATTTTAAAGAGGACCTACGGAGGACTAGAGAATTTCAACCGATTTTAATCGGCCTTAATCGTAAACGGAAAGATTTATATGAGCGGATCAATTACCGTGTGGATTTAATGATTGAACAGGGTTTGGTTCAAGAGGTGAATGATCTTTTGAAAAAAGGATATTCCCCGAACTTAAAAGCATTTAAAGGCTTAGGATATAAAGAGATTATGCGGTATTTAAATGAAGAAAACACCCTGCATGATGCGATCCGGATTCTAAAAAAGAATACTAGAAGGTATGCGAAGCGACAAATTACATGGTTTAAAAGATATGATTTTATTAAATGGTTCTTAGTGGACCGCTATGAAAATGAGGAGACCCTTCTAAGAGAGGTTCTTAACTATATTAACAGTAAAAAGTAGGAGGGAACTTTATGTTGAACATTAAAGAATTTTTATTAACCGAATATAAAATTTCTCATGAAACCTTTCGCTTGGGAGAAGAAGTAGAACAGAATTTGAAAGATGCCTTTGAGCAGATTGAGAAAATTAAGGAGTTCAATTTTTATAAAGTGTTGTTGGCTATGAAAAAAATCGGTCTTAGTGATCACCATTTTAACTGGACCACCGGGTATGGTTATAGTGATCTCGGACGTGAAAAAATTGATGCATTATATGCAACGGTTTTTCAGACAGAAGATGCGATTGTACGCTCAAGTTTTGCAAATGGCACCCATGTACTAGGCCTTTGTCTAAAGAGCTTATTAAACCAAGGAGACGGCTTTCTATCCGTAACAGGAAAGCCTTATGATACCCTGGATGAACTCATTGGATTAAAAGGAAATTATCAAGGCAGTTTAATAAATCGGGGAATCGATTACAAGGAAATTCAATTTACCAAGGACGGTACCCTAAATTTTGAAGAAATAAAAAAAGCGTTACACAGAAACCCTCAAACAAAAATGATCTATGTTCAGCGTTCCACCGGTTACACATATCGGAAAGCTTTGACGATCGAAAATATACGAGCTGTTGTCTCGCTTGTTAAATCCATTAAGCCTGATATTATCTGCATGGTGGATAATTGTTACGGAGAGTTTTTAGAAACGAAGGAACCCAGCGAAGTGGGTGTGGATGTATTGGCAGGGTCTTTAATTAAGAATCCCGGGGGAGGCATTGCTTTATCCGGTGGCTATATCGCAGGTAAAGAATGGTTAATTAAACAAATTGCTCAAGAACATACTTTGCCGGGAATCGAACGTGAATGTGGCCTAACCTTTGGACAATCCCGCTCCCTGTTTCAAGGTTTATTTTTAGCTCCTAACATCGTATCTCAAGCGATTAAGTCTGCAATGTTTTGCGGAGCATTATTTCAAAAAGCAGGCTATGAAGTCAAACCCGAACCCTTAGAAAGGCGCAGTGATATCATTCAATCCATTCGCTTAGGTTCTAAAGAGAAAGTTCTGTCTTTTTGTGAAGCAATTCAGGCAGTGGCTCCTGTTGATGCCTATGTAAAACCGGAGCCCTGGGATATGCCAGGGTACAGTCATAAAGTCATTATGGCGGCAGGAACTTTTATTCAAGGCTCTTCTATTGAACTTAGTGCTGACGCGCCAATGAAAGAACCTTACATTGTTTATTTCCAAGGGGGGCTAGACTATGCCCACGGAAAGATCGGCGCTTTAAAGGCCCTGGAAAACGTTAGAAACTTAATAATTTAATATCGTATCATAGCGAATAAAATATATAAGATATGAATTCAAAACAAACGGCCCATATTATTCTTTTGATCACTATGAAAGAAATGATATGGGCCGTTTGTATTTTTTTATTCCTGATTTACGATCATTGCTTAAAAAATATTTATTAATTTAACTAAAGATAAAAAAATATACCGTTAAACTGTTTTTCGATATACGCCCACTACACGACCTAAAATAGAAGCAGTGGAAGTGTAGATTGGCTCCATGGACTTGTTCTCCGGTTGCAGACGAATTTGTGTTTTTTCCTTATAAAACCGCTTTACCGTAGCTTCTTCGTCCATTAAAGCTACTACAATATCTCCATTATTTGCCGTGCTTTGCTGGCTGACTACAATGAAGTCTCCGTCAAAAATTCCGGCATCGATCATACTGTCTCCTTTGATTTTCAATATAAAGATTTCATGGTTTTTCGAATCTACAAAATCTACCGGAAGAGGGAATGTATCTTCTATATTTTCCACTGCTAAAATTGGTTCACCTGCAGTAACTTTTCCAATAATAGGTACATTAATGATTTCTTTTTGTAGCTTAAAATCCTGATTGGAATCCGAGTGAAGTATTTCTATGGCTCGTGGTTTAGTTGGATCTTTACGTATATATCCTTTTTCCTCAAGCTTGGCTAAATGTCCATGGACCGTGGATGTGGATTTTAATTCGACAGCATGACAGATTTCTCTAACCGAAGGGGGATATCCTTTGTTTTGAAGTTGATATTTAAGATAATCCAATATTTTGATCTGACTTGAACTCAAATCTTCATACATAATAATTCGCTCCTTTATATATATTGTATTTTACAATATTATACCATAAATAGAAACACCGTTCAAACATTAGTTCTGTTTATTGAAAATTATTTGTTTTTATTTTCATCGGAATCTTCCTCCGGTTCATCTGACCACTCAAAGTTCGAAATAATTTCCTTTTTAACATTTTTTCGATGGGCAGCATACAACTGTGTAGTCGTAATATTATCGTGGTCTAATAAATTTTGTACATCATATACTGAAAAGCCCTTTGCAATTAATGATGTGGCCGCAGTAGCCCTAAGCTTATGGGGACTATAACCTTTCTTTGCATCGGTTTTCAATACTAATGCAGTATACTTTTTTATTAAATTCCGAATACTTCGTACGGTCATGCGCTTTTTTTGAAGAGATAGAAAAAGAGCATCACTATGTTCCGGCTCTAGTTCCATACTTTTTGGCCGTTCTAATTGAATATAATCATCAATAACGGTTTTGGTAGAATAATTTAACGGCATTTCCACTTCTTTTCCCCGTTTTCGATAGATTTTAAAATCCATTCTACTAAAACTAAATGAGGATAGATTTAACTGCTGCAACTCACTGATCCGAAGACCGTAGGTTATAAAAAGCATAATGATGGCTTTATCTCGGAACTTGGTTTTCTCCCAATAGGCCTTTTCTTTTTTTGTAAATAAATGTCCTGTATCCACCAACTGCAATAGTTCTTCAACTTCTTGAATTTCCAATCGTTTGATGGCATCCGGCTGAGATTTTGGAAGTTTAATGGGATTAAAGCCGTCGGTAATGTTTTTTTCTACTAAATCTTCCCGATATAAAAACTTAAAAAGCACGGAAAGCGAGGACTTTTTCCGAGATAAGGATCGATTCTGGTTCTCTACAATTTTTTTTGAAGATTCCTCTTCAACAACATAGTGGGTGCAGTAATCCCCAAGATATCGATTAATATCTTTTGCGGTAATGGCCTGGAGATCCGAAAGGGGGATATCAGATGCCCTGGAAGCTTGAACAAGCTTTGTATGATCCACAAGATAACGAAAGAAAAACAGAACATCTTCCAGATAAGCTTGTCGAGTGGTTAAAGCTACGGAACTTTTTAAATAAAGAAAAAAATCCTCTAAATATTCAGGGAGTTGTTCTTCTATAGATTTACAATGTTGAATGATATTATGTTCTTGTAATAACAGATTTTGTGGTTTGTTAGATTTACCGTAAGTAAAGTTTTGATCTTTAGTAAAAACCATAAATTTTCTCTCCTTTTGATTACAGTCAATCTATTCCCAAAATATACATTTAAGGAATAGTTATAACTTGAATTATATCCTACTCTTACATATTTGTCTACCCCTTTCTATTAATGTTTTCGATCTCAAGCAACTGTTCATCAGATTTTATCAAGGTATTAGAGTTTATGATTAAAACATTTTACTTGCATTAGCCATTCCTTATTAATAATTCATAGAACTGAAAATTATAAATTAATTCATAAGCAAATATTTATATTAAATTAATTAAGTCATTAACTATAATCCGAATCACAATTACTCATATCGATACTATAACCGATGAGTTTTACTTAATGTTTTAAACTAGTATTTATGTAATTTATAAAACCTGATTTGTAAAATATCCGTATTATAAGTTGATTTCTAAATTCTAGTCTTTCTAAATCACAGTATTTCTGTCTCAAAACAAGAATAAATCCCAAAAAAAGCTAAGACTTCAACATCAAAAACTTTTTAATGCTGGAGCCTTAGTTTATATAGAATAATCTACAGTACTTTTAATAACGGATCACTGCTAAATATATGTTATTTAATCAGGAAGGATTTAAAACCTTCTATACCACAGAAGCTTCCTCAATTAATTCTCCTTTTTCAAATCTGCTAATATGAAGCTTATCAATCGGTATTGTAGTTTTTTCTCCCAGAATGAACTCCGCCATTAATAGCCCTGTGGCTGGTCCGAACATAAATCCATGACCGCTAAATCCAATGGCAAGATATAAACCTTTTAGTTCCGGAACATCGCCGTAAATAGGCTGCTTATCAGGGCTAAAGTTATACATTCCGGACCACTGTCGGAGAACCCTGGTATTTTTAAGGTCCGGTAAAATACTTAACGCGGTTTCGGTCATTTTCTCTAAGAAGTCCCAACTAGTGCTGTGTTTCAGATCTCGAGGTTCATTCTCTCCTCCCCTGCCCATAATAAATGCTCCATGGGGTACCTGCTGGCAATAAATGTCCTTTGAGAAGGATATCACCATTGGGTCCAGGATCGGAGCGACAGGCTCCGTTACGAGAATTTGTCGCCGTTCAGAGTATACCGGAAGTTCAATCCCTGCCATCTCCCCGATTACTTGGGCGTGGCCGCCGGCAGCATTGACAACCTTATCGGTTTGAATGTATCCTTTATTGCTTTGTACACCGATTATTTTTTCATTTTGATGGTCAATCCCCGTAACTTCTGTATGGGTATAGATCTTTACACCTAATCTTTCCGCCGCTTTAGCAAACGCCAACGTTGTATGCCACGGATTTAGATGTCCATCGTCTTTACAATAGGTTGCACTTATAAAATCCGTAGTATTAAGTATCGGAACGATTTTTTTTGCTTCCTCCAGGGAAATGTATCTTGAGTCGATTCCCAGGGAATTTTGTAGGGCAACATTCTCTTTTGATTGTTTATCCTCTTCTTCTGTTGCGGCTAAAATGAGATATCCTTTTTGTTTAAATTCAATATCATGATCGTATCCCAAGGTTTCTTCAGCGGTTTCAAAAAATTCACGGGAAAGTTTGGCTACCTGGCAGTTCATTTCCGCAGCCCATTGTTGACGAATACCGGCTCCACAGCGACCCGTAGCACCACTGGCAATATAATCCTTTTCAAGCAAAACAATATTTTTCATTCCTTTTTTTGCTAAATTGTAAGCAATGGCACAACCGGAGATACCTCCGCCTATGATCACAATTTCTGCATTAGAAACCATGCGCTCCCCCCCCTTGTTTAGGATGTCCTCCAAACAAATCAAAACTTACGGATTTGGTTGGGGGTCTGTATGTGTCCGGCAGTAGACTTTCAATGGGTTGATCGGTAAGAACCGATAATTCTCTAAGGATCAGCATCAGACAAGTTCTTCCTTGGCAGGGGCCCATACCTACCCTTGTGACTCTTTTAATCTCTTCCAATGTATAATACCCTTCATCAATCGCATCGTGAATATCCCGCACAGTAACATCCTCGCAACGGCAAAGTATCACATCATGATTTGGCATTTGAATCACCCGCCTCAATATTTCGTATCTTTTTATAGTGAGCTTTTGGAACAGCAATGGTAATAACCTGAGTTTTATCTTGATATTTAGTATTTTTGACCGATAAAACCTTGACTTTTACAACCTCTGCTCCCCTACGATCCAATCCCTTTATCCATTCTCCTTCCTTCGGAAGCGGGTAAAACTCATAGGGAATCATCATTTTCACATAGTCCTTATGATACGAATAATCAATCACCATAATGGCAAGACCTGGACAGCTACTAATACACATTGTACAACCATTACATTTTTCAAAATCAATGGTCGGAAGGTCTGTAATATCTTTAAAGGCCTGAATACCCCCGACATGACAAGCTGTATAGCACGGATTGCATGGTATTGTTTCAAAGCATTCTACAATAACCACCGGACCTTTTTCCAGTCGTTCTTGAGAGGGAAACACCTGATCTATATCTTTATTGCTGGGAACACCTGATATTTTTAACAATTATATACACCTCCTGTAAATTAAAAACCGACTTTATTATAACCACGTCGTATATGGATGCCTTTTTCTCCGCCCCGCAGTCCCTCCAGTTCTTGTAACAGTTCTTCAATTTCTCGGTTATATCCCTCATAAACAAAACCTAAATCATGACTTGCTGCAAGTCCAGCGATTGATCCCTCTACCATGGCACTGCTTGCTTCTTCGATTCCTGCAGAATCCCCTGCAACATAAATATTTCCAACAGTGGTTCGTAGGTATCTATTGCGTTTTGGAACATAGCCTCCTAATTCTCGAACATATTCCATTTCACAACCTCCTTGCCAAAAGAAAGCAGAAGAAGGTGTAAGTCCAACCGAGATGCACATCACATCCACGTTCATTTCTTTTTCCGTGCCGGGAATCGGTTTCCAATGCTGATCCACTTTTGCAATGGTGGCTTTTTCAAGATGATCAGTTCCCTCTGCTTTTACAATCGTATAACCGGTGAAAATAGGGACTCCGGAACGACGAATTTTAGAAGCATGGACTAAATATCCTCCGATTCTAGGCGAAGCATCGATTATCCCTGCCACTTCAACACCGGCTTGCAGTAATTGGTAACTGATAATCAGTCCGATGTTTCCGGCACCTACCATCAACACACGTTTACCCGGTTTAACCAAATATTCATTCATCAAGGTTTGTACCGCTCCGGCACCATAAATGCCGGGCAAATCATTATTCGGGAAAGGTAAGGATTTTTCCAAGGCACCGGTTGTAACGATTAAAGATTTTGCTTGCACTTTTAGATAAATTTCTTCTGATTCGAATTTTTGTTCCAGAGTGACTACCCCATCTTCATAAATTCCTAAAGCCGTGGTGCTATGAAAAATTTTTATGTTATCAGAATTTTTGACCTCTTCCACTAATTTTTTCCCAATATCAAAGCCTCTGGTAGCAGCGTATTGTTTTTCCGATCCAAAAAACATATGCGTTTGTTTAACTAATTGTCCTCCAAAGTATTGACTTCGTTCCACAAGCATTACTTCAGCTCCGGATTTAGCCGCAGCAATAGCAGCACAAAGTCCCGACGGGCCTCCTCCGATTATTAATATATCCGTATGAATCATATTATGGATCCTCTCCCTTCCTGATTTTCTACTACCATATTTTCACGTAGAGGTTCTACGCAAGTTTTAACGTTTGGTTTCCCGTCAACCCGCATAAAACAGGATGAACAATTTCCTATGGCGCAATAAAAACCGCGAGGTCGATGATGTTTAATGCTTTCACTTAGTTTCGTAATCCCTGCGGCATGTAATGCGGAAGCGATTGTTTCTCCTTCGAATCCAAAAAATTCTTTACCGTTATAAAAGAATTTTATTTTTTGTCTTAAGGGTATATCAATAATTGGATGTTTATTAATTCGTTGATTCATATCTTTACACCTCCTATTGCTTTATTAGCAAAAACCGTGCCAAATCTTTGAATTTTCTGATAACGTTGAGAATAATGATTTACGATAGTATAAAAGGAATTTCCTTAAAAAAATTCCAATACGTATTGTCGCATTAACCGACACACACTTTGATATATATTAATCTATCTCTGCTTTTCAACACGATTAAGTGTACAAATAACCGACGGTTAATTTCAAAATCGTCGATCGGTTGTACACTTTCATTCAATTTATCTCGATGATGGCTATTTTAAAAGCAAATATTAATCCAGCTGGTGTTTTTCTAATTTATAATATAATGTACTTCGAGGAATTTCTAAATATTTCGCTGTTTTACTTTTGTTATGACTGTTGATTTCTAAAGCTCTTTCAATCAAAGACTTCTCATAAAGATCCATTTGACCCTCTAAATTTTTGTGATTTCGTGTTTCATCCACTAGTTCAACCCCGCTGTTTTCCCGTAAGTAATCCGGCAAGGCTTCCGGCTTAATAATTCCATCTTTTGAAAGCACCACTAAATACTCCACAGTGTTCCTAAGTTCCCGTATATTTCCCTTCCAAAGAGCACTTTTGAGATACGGATAAATTTTCTGGTGGATTTTTTTAATATCAATATTATTTTTGTTACTATACTCTTCTAAAAAATGGTGAAATAAAATAACAATATCTTCTTTTCTTTCCCGCAAAGGTGGCAAATCGATTTCAACCACATTAAGGCGATAATATAAATCATGCCGAAACTCATTTTTCTCAACCAATTCTTTCATATTTCGATTGGTAGCCGCAATAATGCGTACATCTACCGGAACCATTTTTTCCGACCCTAAGGGATTAATTTTTTGTTCGTCCAATACTCGAAGAAGTTTCGCCTGAAGATCTAAGGGTAGTTCTCCCACTTCATCTAGGAATAAAGTTCCTTTGTCCGTGAGCTTAAAGTACCCTGCCTTACCTCCTTTGATTGCTCCGGTAAAGGCGCCATCTTCATAACCAAAGAACTCACTTTCAAATAATCCATGAGGAATTGCACTGCAATTCACACTGATAAAAGCCCCTTCCCTACCACTTTGCTGATGGATCCCTTTAGCAAAAAGTTCTTTTCCTGTACCGCTCTCACCTGTAATCAGAACATTTGTATTTGTTTTACTGACATACTTGGCCAGTTCTATTTTTTCCTGTAACACCGGATTGTGGCCTTTTATATCATCAAAATAAGATGTTGAATAGCTATTGATTTCTGCTACCTTTTGTTGTAAAGAAGAAATTTGTGAGTTTGCATTTTCCAATTTAGTGGTTAATTTTTTTTGTTGGGTTAAATCTTTCTCTGTAGAAACCACTCCGATGAACTTATTTTTAATAAAGATCGGCAGAGAGCTGATGGAAACATAGTAGTTTTCTTTAGGAGAATAATATACATTTTGTATGGGTTTCCGGGTTTCGAGAATTTTCAGCCCTAAAGCTTTAGGGAAATAATCTGCCAGCTTTTTATTGATGATTTCCCCTTGAGGAATTTGGTATAACTCTTCTGCCTGTTTATTCCACAACCTAACGAATCCATTTTGGTCAATCACCGAAACCGCTTCATGCATATGGTTTATGATATCTTTATACTTATGATTCATATCATAGAGTTGGGGGAAAAATCGATATAAAATATCTTTCTTTCGAACCACACCAATAAGCTCCCCGTTATTTTCAATGGGAAAAGTTTCAATTTCTAATTCTTCAAAAGCTTTTAGTGTCTGTTTAACAGTTGCAGATTCCGACAATGCTTCTACAGGTCGCTTAAGTTTATCCTCAATCTTCTGATCGAAGTCGAATAAATCATTTTTACTAATGGATAGATCACTTAAAGTTAAAACTTGGTACTGTTTTCGTTTATTATTCTCAGTGTTTAATGGAACCAAACCTTCCTGAAAGTTTTTTTGAAGCATTTGGTATAACACATTAATTACAACCTCCTCTTTTTGAAGCAGCAATATCTTAGGATCCACCAGTGGTTTAATCGAATCACTAAAGAGATAATCGCCGAACATATAAAACCCCTCCCCTTTAAATTATATACTAAAAATTCAGTCATTCCCATTTAGAAAAAAGCACCACCAGCGGCAGTGCTTTATAACCAATGTAGTGAGATTATCTTTAGGGATAAACTCGATTTAGGGTTCTTGCAAAAGGAATGGATTGTCGGATATGGTCAATACCGCAAACCCAACTTACGGTTCGTTCAAGTCCAAGACCGAATCCGGAATGAGGAACGGATCCGTATTTACGAAGATCAATATACCATTGATATACTTCCCTGGGAAGTTCTTCCTGGTCCATTTTTTCCAATAACAGATCCTTATCATGTATTCGTTCAGAACCTCCTATAATCTCTCCATAACCTTCCGGTGCAATAAGATCTGAACCAAGAATAACTTTGGGATTCTTTGGATCCGGTTGCATATAGAAAGCTTTCATTTCTGCTGGGAAATGAGTGATGAATACGGGCTTATTATATTGCTCAGCAATATAAGTTTCATGAGGAGCACCGAAATCATCCCCCCACTGAATCTCATAATCCGCTTCCTGAAGCATTTTTATGGCATCGGTATAAGTAATCCTCGGGAATGGAGCTTTAGCCCGCTCAAGTGCGCTAGTGTCCCTTTCTAATACCTCTAGCTCCCGCTTCATGGTTTTAATAACTTTTTGTACCACGTATTCTACAAAGTTTTCCTGTACCTTCATATTTTCTTCAAAGTCTACAAAGGCCATTTCCGGCTCCACCATCCAAAACTCATTCATATGTTTACGGGTTTTGGACTTTTCCGCCCGAAAAGTAGGACCAAAGGTATACACTTTATTAAAAGCCATAGCGGTTGCTTCTGCATACAGCTGCCCTGTTTGCGAGAGATAAACCTTTTCTCCGAAATAGTCGATTTCAAATAAATCTGTGGTTCCTTCACAGGAAGCCGGTGTAATAATCGGAGGCTCGGTTAAGATAAATCCTTCTTTCCTAAAAAATTCCCGAATCGTAAAATTGATTTCGTCTCGAATTCGAAGAATGGCATTTTGTTTTGGCGTCCGCATCCATAGATGTCGGTTTTCCATTAAAAAATCTGTCCCATGTTCTTTAAGTGAAATAGGATAGTCTTCATCTGCAAGATGAATAAGTTTTACCTCATCCACAAAGATTTCAAAACCAAGGGTTGAACGGTCATCTTTTTGTAGGGTCCCCAAAACTTCTATGGAAGATTCCTGGGTTAAGGTTTTACATAATTCGAAGACTTCTTCGGACACATGCTTTTTCATCATTATCCCTTGTATAAAACCGGAACCGTCACGGATTTGTAAAAATTGAATTTTACCGCTGGATCGCTTGTTGTAGAGCCAGCCTTTTATCCGCACTTGTTCACCATTAAATTCTTGTACTTTAGCAATTGTCATATCTTTATACATAATTTGTACCTCCACATTATAACGTTAATTTAAACCTTTAGATGCACTTTTGCACCCAGCAAATCTTGGTGCTGTTTCAAAATCGGTCCCAAGTAATCCTTTAGTAAATCCTCTACCTGATCAGAAGATCGTCCTATATATTTATGCGGATCCACAATTCGAAGCAGTTCTTCCTTACTAAGACCAAAATAGGAGTCATTTGCAATCAATTCCAGTAAATTGTTTTCAAGCCCCAGTTTTTTTATGTTTTGTCCTGCAGTTAAGGAATGCTTTCGAATTCTTTCATGAAGTTCCTGTCGATCCTTTCCTTTTTTTACAGCTTCCATCATAATATTTTCTGTGGCCATAAAGGGAAGTTCCTTTTTTAAGTTCTCTTCAATTACTTTTTCATTAACCACCAATCCCGAAGCAATATTAATCCCAATATCCAGTATGGCATCGGTGGCCATAAAAGTTTCCGGAATGGTAATCCGCCGGTTCGCTGAGTCATCCAGAGTTCGTTCAAACCACTGAGTGGCACTAACAAATGATAAGTTTTGCAAGGCACTTATTACAAACTTGGATAAGGATGAAATTCTCTCACTGCGCATAGGGTTTCTTTTATAGGCCATGGCGGAAGAGCCAATTTGATTTTTTTCAAATGGTTCTTCAATTTCTTTTAGATGTTGAAGTAGACGAATATCGTTGGTCATTTTATGCATACTCTGAGCAATAGAACTTAACACATACATAAGATCAAAGTCTTGTTTTCTAGAGTATGTCTGTCCGGTCACAGGAAAATTTTCTTCAAAGCCTAACTTTTTGGAAAGCCTTTCATCAAGGGCTTTTACTTTTTCTCCATCATTGTCAAATAATGACAAAAAACTCGCCTGGGTACCCGTAGTACCCTTTACACCACGAAATTTCATTTGATTCAATATGAAAATAAGTTTTTCGTAGTCCATATACAATTCATAAATCCATAAACTGGCCCTTTTCCCTACAGTGGTGATTTGTGCCGGCTGATAGTGAGTATATCCTAATGTCGGCATCTCTTTATATTCTTTTGCAAAAACACCAAGTTTTTCCATTAAGTTAACCAGTTTCTTTAAAATCAAGTTAAGAGCTTCACGGTAGACAATAATATCCGTATTATCGCCTACAAAGGCACTGGTAGCCCCTAGATGAATAATGGGTTTTGCAGCAGGGCATTGTACTCCGTAAGCATAGACATGACTCATTACATCGTGTCTCGTTTCTTTTTCCCGTTCTTTTGCAACATCATAATTAATATCTTCCTGGTAAGTTTTTAATTCATTAATTTGTTCATCAGTAATATTCAGACCCAGCTCTTTTTCCGTTTCCGCCAAAGCTACCCATAATTTCCGCCAATTTTTAAACTTATTATCCGGTGAGAAGGTATAAAGCATCTCTTCACTGGTATACCTTTCAATAAGAGGGTTTTGATAAATACTATACTCCAAATCGACACATCCTTCATCTTTGATTTCCTGTTACTTATATTGAATTTTCTTGATCTTTGCTTTTTTAAGTTTCATGGTTTGCTTCCCCTACTTTAACTCCTTTGATAAGAAGTCATCAATCCGGTTGAGACCGCTTTCAATGTTTTCTAAGGAGTTGGCATAGGACAGCCTCAAATAATCATCGGATCCAAAAGCTATTCCAGGCACAAGGGCAACTTGGGCTTTTTCTAAAATGACTTCTGCAATTTCAATGGAGTCCTTTACAACTTTGCCAGCTATTGTTTTACCTTTCAATTCTTTAATATTCATCATAACATAAAAAGCTCCTTGAGGCTCTATGCAGGAGACTCCTTTAATATCATTGATTCGTTTAACCATAAACCTTCTTCGCTTATTGAACTCTACTTTCATCTCTTCAATTGAGCTTTGATCCCCTTCTAAGGCTTCAACACTGGCATATTGAGCCATAGTGTTAGGGTTGGATGTGGCATGACTTTGAATGTTGCCCATAACTTTAGCAATTTCTTTGTTTGAAGCCGTATAGCCGATTCTCCATCCTGTCATGGCGTAGCCCTTCGAAAGACCGTTTACTACAATGGTTAGATCTTTGATCTTCTCGTTAAAGCTCGCAACGCTTACATGTTCTTCGTTCCCATAGATTAACTTCTCATAAATCTCATCGGAAATAATAACGATATTATGTTCAGCCATAAGTTCTGCAATGGCCCGTAATTCCGCTTTGGTATATACCGTACCCGTAGGATTTCCCGGGCTGTTAAGTAAAATAGCTTTGGTTTTCGGTGTGATTTTTTCTTTAATACCTTCAGGAGTCATTTTAAACTCATTTTCTTCTTTCCCCTCAATAAAAACCGGTTCTGCATCCGCCATTTTCACAAGTTCCGGATAGCTTACCCAGTAAGGAATTCCAACAAGAACCTCGTCTCCGGGATTGCAAATCGCTTGTAAGGCATTATAGATCGAGTGCTTAGCACCGTTTGATACAATAATTTGATTGGGGCTGTATTCTAATCCATTATCTTTTTTAAGCTTATTACAAATTGCTTTTTTAAGTTCCGGTGTTCCGGAAGCAGCGGTATATCCGGTTATCCCTTTATTCATGGCTTCAATTGCTTTATCAATAATATGTTTCGGGGTATTAAAATCCGGCTCCCCAACACCAAAACCGATTACGTCTTTTCCTTGGGCTTTCAATTCTGAAGCTTTTGCCGCAATGGATAACGTCATTGAAGGTGATAAATTAAGATGTTTTTTGGATAATTCTATGCTCATTAAAACCCCTCCTATAAGTTGTTTTGTTCTGTACTTACCTCACAGTATTCATTTTAACAAATTTCCATTTGATTATCTATATAAATCTTTAAATACTGCAAGACAAAGGCGATTGCAAAAATTCATCAATACATATACGGTCTATGGATATGGTGTGGGAACCGATATCATTTCCCTTGCTTGAAGAGAAATCATGAAAATCCGACCCCCCAGTAATAATCAATTTCCGATACTTTGCCAGTTCATATAGTTTAGTTGTGGCAAAACGACTATGTTTTGGATGGTAAACTTCTATTCCTTCAATTCCTTTTTCTAAAACCGAAAAAATATCCCGGTCACTTAGAAGTCCGGGATGGGCCAACACAGAAAACCCTCCAAGATCTTTAATCAAGTCAATAGCTTCTTTTGTTTCAAGTTTGTAATGCTCTACATAAGCCAGGCGTCCCTTGGCTAAATAGCGATCAAAAGCTTCAGAAATATCCCGTGCAAATCCTCTTTTGATTAAAGCCTTGGCAACATGAGGCCGTCCAATGGACTCCGGAGGTTCTTCTCCCTGCACTTCCTGATACTCCAATACAATATTAAATCGTTTCAACTTCTCTAGAATTTTGTAAATGCGATCGCTGCGAAATTTCTGGATATTGGTCAAGAGATTTTTTAACTTCGGGTCCTCTATATCAAGATAATAACCCAGTATATGGATCTCTTTGTTATTTTGTATCGTGCTGAATTCGATTCCTTTAATAACGGTAAAATTATTAGGAATATTTAACAGGTCAACAGAAAGTGCTCCTGTGACCGTATCATGGTCAGTAATTGCAATCCCAGAGAGGCCATTTCGCATAGCTCTTCGAATCACTTTTTCAGGAGATAATACCCCGTCAGAAGCATTGGTATGAACATGCATATCGATTAATTTCATGATTATTTCCTCTCGTCGGAATCTTTATGAATGCCGGATAAATATTTTCGTATTTCGGCCTCATGACCATTTTTTGTAGGATGGTAATAGGACTTGTTTTTTATGCTTTCCGGCAAATATTGTTGTGCTACGTAATTGTTCTTGTAGTTGTGAGGATATTTATAGTCATTTCCATGACCCAGCGAGCTTGCTGATTCATAATGACTGTCGCGAAGATGTAAAGGTACTTCCGTATGAATGGTTTTAATATCATCAAAGGCTTGATTTATAGCGGTGTAAGAAGCATTACTTTTGGGAGCGGTTGCAAGATAAGTCACACATTGGGCAAGAATCAGTTTTGCTTCGGGCATACCGGTGATGGTAATACCTTTATAGGTATTCACGGCCATGCTTAAAGCACTTGGATCCGCATTACCGATATCTTCTGACGCCAAAATGATCAGTCGCCTGCCGATGAACTCGATCGCCTCTCCGGCTATCAGCATCTTTGCTAAATAGTGCAGCGCGGCATCGGCATCGCTTCCCCGTATACTTTTGATGAAAGCGGAGATTACATCATAGTGCTGATCTCCTCCTTTATCGTATTGAATCACATTTTGCTGGGTTGACTCTTCTACGATAGGTAAAGTTATTTCAATAATCCCTTCGCTATTGGCTTTGGTACTGAGGACTGCGATCTCCAATGCATTTAATGCTCTTCTTCCGTCCCCCATCGAGGCGGTAATTAAATGTTCCATTGCCTCTTTGGTAATTTTTACATTGTACCTTCCAAGCCCGTCTTTTTTATCCATTAAGGTTCTTTCCAATAATAATCTAGTATTTTCATGGGTAAGGGACTCCAGCTTTAGAACCGAGCTACGAGATAAGAGTGCTTTATTCACCTCAAAATAAGGATTTTCAGTTGTTGCGCCAATTAGAGTTAAAACCCCTTCCTCCACATAGGGTAGTAGTGCGTCCTGCTGATTCTTTGAGAAGCGATGAATCTCATCTATGAAAAGTAAATTCGGTTTATTATCATAGGTCATTGCTTTTTTAGCGACTTCGACAACTTCACGAATATCCTTTACTCCCGAGGTTACCGCATTCAGTTGATAGAAATTCATCTCCACTTCATTGGCTATGACTTTTGCTAATGTGGTTTTCCCCGTACCGGAAGGTCCATAAAAAATCATCGAAGGAATTCTTTTTGCTGCAATGCAACGGTAAATAAATTTCCCAGGTTTTAATAAGTGCTCCTGCCCTACTACTTGCTCCAGAGTTTTAGGACGAATCCGGTCTGCTAAGGGTGCTAAGGATTTTAAGTTTTCTTCTTGAGCCATATCGAATAAATCCATAATATCATTCCTTTAAATCAAATTTTTAAGCTTTTTAATATTTAACAATAAGGGTATAAATAACACACTTTGAGTCACTCCATAAAACCAGAATAAAACTCTATAGTCAAATTGATCAATAATTATCCCGCCGAGCAAGGTAAATACAACAACTCCTATACCTCCTGTTGCTGAAGAGTAAATGGATAGAGCAGAACTTAACACTTTCGGTTTAGTAATAGTGGATATCAATTGTATAGATAAAGGTATCAATATACCTACGGAAATTCCTCTTAATATTCCTGTTATTAAAAAATCTATTAAACTGGTGCTCATCCCCAAATAGAATAATCTTATTACACTTATTGTTGCCATGGCAAACACTAAATTTAATAATCCAAATTTTATCATTATTTTTCTTGAAAAGAACATAAAGGGAATTTCAACACATACAGCAATAAATAATAACAATCCCACAATAGTCATATTAAAGCCATTATGTCTGACAAACAGGCTATGAAATTGATCTGCGCTGAAAAAAGCTCCTACAAAGAAAAAGCCGTACATCAATGTGGAAATATACACTTTATTTCTAATTAATTCCTTTATTGCATCTCCATATTTATCTCTAGATAGATCCCCGTTTATGTTCTTAATATTATTAGTAAAAAACAAAGATAGAAAAAAACCAAAGGATCCTAAGTAGAAGATCCAATTTATAACGAGTACATCAGCTAAAAAACCGGCTCCAAAGGCTCCCATAGCAAAGCCAATAGCACCCCAGGTCCTTATTATCCCAAAAGAAGCCCCTTCAACAGTAGCAATATATCCCATGGTTATAGAATCTTTTATTGGTGCCTGTCCACACATAAAAATAGTGTAAAGTGAGAAAAGTAATAGGATTAACATCTTGTTTTCAGATACTCCGATAAAAAAAGCCAGTATAGCCGTCATGATTAATAAAAATTTAAGCACAAGGATTCTATTCCCTAGTCGATCCGCAATGCTACCCCAAACAGGTTGAAATAAGATGTTTAAGATAGGAATTAAGGACATGAAAAAAGCGACCTTCGATACTTCCATTTTAACACTTTCATTTAAGTATACAGGCATTAATGAAACAATACTGGCAGAGGATAAATAAATGAAGAAATAAATTAAATAATATTTTCTTGTTTCCATTAATTAATTTGTTCTCCTTCTTAGATTGTTTCGAATATTTTTAATGCATAGCAAATATTCTCAAAGTTTACGTCTTTATGTGTCACCAGACGAATATAATCCTTCCCCCTTGGATTTGCTAGAATTCCTTTCGCTTTCATTTCCTTTACCAAACCTTCTGAAGTAATATTTCTATCCTTTATGGATAAGTTGATGATATTGGTATGCACTTTGTCAATATCCACAGAAAAGCCAGAAATTTTATTTAGTCCTTCTGAAAGGATTCGAGCATTTTCATGATCTATCTTAAGCTGGAGGGGCATCTTTTCAATAGATAAAATTCCAGAGGAGGCTAAAATTCCTGCTTGTCGCATCCCACCACCTAGGATTTTCCTAAGCTTTCGAGCACGATCGATGAAATCTTTTGCTCCTACCAACATGCTTCCCACAGGGGAACTTAGTCCCTTTGATAAACAGAACATGGTTGAATCAAAATGTGTTGCGATTTCTTTCACATCACAATCTAAGGCAGCTGCTGCATTAAATACTCTTGCCCCATCCAGATGCATAGGAATCTTATGGCGGTCTGCAATGGATCGGAGCTCATAAAGGTTTTCCACCGGTTGTACCATACCACCGGCCATATTATGAGTGTTTTCTACACAGATCAAACCAGTGGCGGGAAAATGAATATTTTCTTCCCGAATGCTCTCTTCCACTTCCTTTGGATCCATTACTCCATCGATCCCTTTGATCGTCAAGGGCTGAACTCCAGCGAGTCTAGAAGCTCCTGCAGCTTCGTATAGAAATATGTGGCTATTTCTTTCCAAAATTATTTCATCTCCCGGTCGGGTATGAGCCATTACTGCAATAAGGTTCCCCATGGTGCCTGTCGGTACAAATAATGCTTTTTCTTTACCTAGTTTTTCAGCAGCCAAGGCTTCTAATTTATTTACAGATGGATCATCACCATAAACATCATCACCTAAGGGGGCTACTTGCATTTTCCGATACATATTATTAGTAGGAGTTGTTACCGTATCGCTTCTTAAATCGATTACGTTCATTATAATCATCCTTTCATAATGGATTTTAAGAATATGTAATTATGATATTCCCTATCTCTCATTATAAGTTATCCGCCGGAATTAATCAAAGTTTATCCTGGTGCGATTAGCTCATAAAATAGGAAAAATGCTCCTAATTGTAGAAGTTAGATTTGTCATACTATCAACTACTAAAAGGAGCATTATATATCATAGTGCTTTTTACTATTTAATATATTATTTTTTTAGTGACATATTCACTGGTCATTAAAGACAGAAGCGCACCATAGCGAAGGTTGAAACGGATCTCGTCACCGACTTCATAATCTCCATGAGCATCGGTTAGATCCAGAATTAAGTGGTCACTACTTGCTCCAAGTATTTTCATTCCCTCCTCCACAGGGTAAACATCATAGCTTCCAATATCTTGACGTCCCACTGCTAATATAGCTCTTTTACGAACTCCTTCATCCTCAAAAGAAGGAGTGTTACCGAAGGCATCCATTCCAATGTCTCCAATTGGTAGAGAGGGCTTTTCTTTCAATTCAATAATTTCCGCTACCAGTTGAAAAATATCCTGATGGGTATTTTCGATGTTTTTTCCATATGCACTTTCTGTACCCAAAACGATCGCTTCTCCCAGCCTAAGGTGGTTGATTCTCTCCGGCATGCCTTTTTTATCCAATAGGTATATACTGCTGGAGTTCCCACCGCTGTAAAGTTCCAATGTTCTGCCGATTTCTTTTTCAATAATACCTCCCAGAGCTTCCAACTTGGATAAGTTTTTTGCGCTGGGTATTACCCCACCATAACAGGTTAAATTTACACCGATTCCATGAAGAAGGATATTGGAAAGTCCCTCTACATCCTTGGCTCCTTGAATAACTTCCTCTTCTTCAAAGATCCCTTCACGAAGATCTCCCAGATCCACCATCAGGATAATTTTATGATTAACCCCTAACTCCATGGCTTTTTTATTTAAATTACGGATGGTTACCATTTCGGAGTTTAGACTGATGTCAGCATATGCAACAACTTCCTGAACTTCCGTGAGCATGGGGATCCGAAGAAGAACTTTGGGAATCGGTAGTCTTTGAAGTTTTTTCAAATTTGAGACTCGGGAGTCTGCTAAATACTTCACCCCGCCATCAATATAGCCCTGGGCGATTTCAGGAATTCCACAAAAGCTCTTGGTAACTGCAGCAAGTTCAATTCCATGCTCTTTTGCTTTGTTCTGTAAAACTTTAGTGTTATGCACCAGTTTTGGGTAATTTATCTCAATTCTTGGATTCATTACAAGCCTCCTTAAGTCCTAAACTTTCTTTTAATAACGCTAAAGCTGCCTTTGGATGGGCTTTTGATAGTACTCCTAAGGAAGCCATAATATAATGATTATCAATTAGTATCTTAGCTTCTTTGGTTGGTCCCAGCAAATTCGAATCTTGCTTCTCAATAGCTTTTTTAATGAGTTTTATGCGATTGGGTAACCGGGTCAATGCGCCGCCAGTTCCGATAATATATTGAATGTTGGAAAGATCCTTTCCTTCCGCCACGGTGGTTTTACCACTGGCTCCATATAGATTTCGAAGTTTTCCTGCATGGCGATTAAGAGAAACCTTTACTGCTTCCAGGGCTAGTCTTTCAACAAAAGTTTTTTCATTCTCTGACTCCGGAATCGGTTTATAGTTCTCCATAATCGTAGATATATCAAAGGATAATTCTTTCTTCAAAGTTTCCGACCCGATAAGATTAACAATATTGTTCATATTAACATAAACGCCAAGATCCCCTTCTACAGTTCTTTTTGCTAAGGGTTCTGGACTAATCAATATCCGATTAATTTCTTCACTCCCTTCCGTAACGGAATGAAGATCCGTTGTTGCGCCTCCCACATCAAAAGTAATCAAATCTCCAAGATCTTCTTTTAAAAGCTTAGAAGCTTGCATCACAGCACCGGGAGTAGGAATAATCGGACCGTTAATCATCTCTTTAATCCTCTCCATTCCTGGAGCATGGATAATATGCTCTTCAAAAACATCCTGTATAACGGCTCTGGTAGGCTCAACATTGAGTTCATCAATTTTTGGATAAACATTTTCTACACAGAATACATTGGAATAATTCTTTTCATTGAAAACCTCTAGGATTTCTTCCTGATTCTCAACATTCCCCGCATATATAATGGGAATATTAAGATTGAGAGCTGCAAGTTTTTCAGCATTTTCTATTGCCGTGGCTCTTTCCCCATAATCAACACCACCAGCGATCAAGATAATATTAGGCTTAATTTCCTGAATCTTTTTTAAATCCCCTCGCATGAGTTTGCCGGCGGTGATAATATGAATATTTGCACCAGCCCCTAAGGCTGCCTCTTTTGCAGCACGAACCGTCATGTCATATACCAGTCCGTGGACAGTCATTTTCAGTCCTCCTGCAGCACTGGACGTTGCTAACATTTCGTCGTATTCTATCTCATTGACGTTTAATGATTCTTTTAGAGCTTCTATAGCTCCTTCTAATCCTATATTTACATCTCCTTCATTTACGGTGGTGGGATGTTGCCCCTGTCCTAAAAAAATCGGACAAGGGCTGTCTACTCCTTGAAAAGCATTTACTACTGTAGTGGTACTACCTATTTCAGCAACTAATACATTAATTTTCATTTTCTCTTTCCGATCGCTCTTCGCGGTGCTTCACGAGGAATGTAGCAACTTGCATACCCGTTGTTCCCCGACCAAATCCTGCATCCACACCTTGCTTTACTGCAATCTCAGGAGTAACCTGGGTACCACCGGCAATAATCGTTATTTTGTCTCGAATTCCTTTTTCTATGGCTAAGTCGTTTATTTTTTTCATGTTTTTATAGTGGGTTTCATCATGACTGATAATAGTTGAGGCCAGGATCGCATCAGCATTCATCTCAATAGCGGCATCTACTAATTTTTCAATAGGCACCGAGGTTCCTAAATAATTTACATCGATCCCGTATTTTTCAATACCGCCATGTTTTATATCGATAATTTCCCGTAGACCAACGGAATGTTCGTCTTCTCCCACAGTTCCTGCAACAACTTTCATCGGTTTATTATCGATTATTTCCCGAAGTTCATCATAGGACATCACTTCCGGCTCCGGTGGAATTTCCAACGTTGCGGTATCAATGTCAAAATCCACTTTTCCTTTTATTTCCACCCGGGTTCCTTCCGCCGGTTGCATAACTTCCCGATGAATGACTTCCACATCTCGAAGGCCCATTTTCTTACCGATTTCAATGGCAGCATATTCTGCAACACGCTTTTCAGTAGGTAAAAATAAGTTTACCATAACCGTTCCGTCCCCGGACCACTCCACTTCCGGTCTGACATTGGTAGTCTCTCTATAACTTTTATTATCTTCCATCCGGTTGTTTACATTATCGTTAGGATCTAGTTCATCAATGTAAACGATTTTTTCCGGTTTTTCAAAGGTGCATCCTCCGATCAATTTTGATGGCGAATCCTTTGCGTCGGGATCATATTGTTCCACATTATTATCACCAAAGTGGGCAGTAACCGGTGCAAAATAGTCTTCATCTCTTTCATAGACCGTCCCGTGGCCTATGCCTTTTTCGATATCCCGAGCGATTCCGTCGCCGTTTCGTTCAGGATATTCTCCGGAATCTACAAAAAATCCGTTATGAACCGCTTCAAAATATCCTCCGGTTTCCAATACTTCTTCCATAAAGAGCACGGCACGTTCTTTTAATTCTCGAGATTTTTCTACCAGATAACCATCTTGTTTTAAGTCGATCATTTCCATTAAACCGTCCATGCCGACAAGCGCTTGTTTTGCCGTATCTACCGCTTCAATGTTGTATTTATGCCATGGCACATTACGCCCTTCATCGGGGGTAATCGTTGATTGAATTTCTGCTCTGGTTAACTTGGAAATCAACAAGTTCAACACATGAGTCACGGTTGCTTCCCTAGTGGAGGACTCAATGTATTTAGTATTCATTTGAGCTCGCATTTTATACTCAGAGAAAAGTTCTCTAAGGGCAAGAGCATAAGGTAAATCCAATTTCATAGAGGGTGCTGGCGGTGCTGTAGGTGGCACTGTAGACAATGCAATATCTTTTTTGTCCATTCCCACTTTTACAGAGAACATGGAGTTGATAGCATGCTGCACCATTAGCTCCGGCATTACCTTCCAGGCCTCTCTTGCAGTGGCATTGGCATTATGGGCACCATCAATTTGTACAATTCCTCCATGCACCATGGATTTTTTGGCTTCTGCAGCATCTACAATGGATCGTATCATATTAATATTCCGATAAAGAATATTATATTGGGGATCCTGGTGAGCACCATTTACTCCTTCTTCCGTAAACATAACCGCAATCTCCGGTCCGGCTACACCACTGATATAGGAATGGTAGTTCAACGGTCTTCCCACTTCTTCTTCAATAATATCTAAAGCTTTTCGTTGAGCACGAACTTGTTTACGAGTAATCGGGATTCCACCGATTCCTTGGGGAGTTCCTTCAATCAAGCCATCAAAATGGCTTTGCCCTGCAGTACGAATTACCATAATATGGTCCGCACCATGCCAAGCAGCCATACGCATTCGTCTTATATCGTCCTCAAATCGTCCTGAAGCTACTTCTGTAGTGATAACATTATCCGGTTGCGGGTCAATATCTCCAAAATACTTAGCGGAAGGCAAAGGTACACTGTTTTTCATGGGAGCAGAACAGTCATTGAAAATAAAAGGTCCAATCTGCTGATTTTCAATTCGTTTTCTCCATTCCCAGCCTTTTCTTTTAGGACGATAGTCTTCTAAGTCTTTTAAAATATTTTCAACTTTTAATTTCTCATTTGGTTTTAATTCCATTATTGCTGACCTCCTCGAAACATTTTTACTGCATCATCCCATAATTCATTGTCCATTAGCTTCATTCCCGCATCTCTAATGCTCAGGTTTTTATCTTTTGCTAACTTATATACCACATGACCTGCGCCTTTACCCATTAATCCCCGGTCCATAACTCCTTCTACAATAGCCTTGGCTTCAATGCTTGAGAAGCCCATGCGAAGCAATACTGAGCGCTCAATGGATGGAGTCGTATTCTTTTTTGCTAAATCGATCATAGGGTCCACAATTTGTTCCGCCAGTTCCCAAAATTTTTCTTTCAACTCTTCCTCGCTAAGATTCTTTAAGTGTTCTCTTCTTTCTTGAAAATTATCTTCTCTTTTCAATTATAGCACCTCCAAATTATTTACTAGTACTTAATACTAAGATCCCGAAGAATCTCTTCTAATTTTAATTTGTCCAATTTTACTTCTTCTTGCAAAAATTTCATTTCATTATCCGAGACTTTTTCTACGGCATTTTTCTTTATTGTGTTTTTAACGTAGGAAATCCTCATTTTATCTAGGTCTACCGTTCGAGCTTTAATTAGTTCAGGATGCGATGGCAGAATGATATTCTTTCCCGGAACCTCTTCTTCAGGGTTTCCTTGAAAAATCTCAATTCCATTTTCACGGGCAAAGGACAACTGCGGCTGAAGGTGTTTTCCTGCCCCTGTATATTCGGTTTCCTGAACTACAATGGTTTGGTCTTCATTCATTTCCTGAGCCAGACTAAAGGCTACCGCTAAGGATGTATTCCCTGCAGGACCTCGCTCCAGTCCTTCAATTTGGGCCAAGGCTTCAGTCATGAAAAACACTTCTCCTTGACTGACAAGATAGTATTCATCCATGTATCGAAGAGGCCTCGCCGCAGATCTGGGAACGTCGGTGCGATCCGGCCAAGTAGCGTAGGGCATTCCAAAGCCTGTATGTCCTGTGGTAAAGGATTTTCGATTGAATTCCTTATCACTGGCCATGTGAAGTCCTGAAAGATCTACACTGGCACCTATGATTCGGGTATTCTCCGCTCCAGCTTTCAGTAGTCCACGAGCCGTGCCGGTTAAGTTTCCGCCCCCTGCATTCGTACAAATTACAGCATCGGGATCTTTTCCTTCCCTTTCTCGAAAATCCATAGCAATTTCATATCCTAAGGTTTCGACGCCTGCAATACCAAAGGGTGTATATAAAGATGCATTGAAATATCCGGTGTCTTCCAATGTGGTCAAAAATGTATAAAACAACTCGGGTCCTACGGTTAATTGAACAACTTCAGCTCCATAGGCTTCACACTTTCTGGCCTTTTCAATAATCTCCGGTTGCCCTATCCCTCTGGAATCATAACATTCCTGAATAACGATAGTCTCCAGACCATGCATAGCGGCTTGGGAGGCCACCGCAGCCCCGTAATTCCCGCTAGTAGCGGCTATAACACCTTTATAACCGTTTTTCTTTGCATGATAAACGGATGTGGAAGCTCTTCTTGCTTTGTAACTGCCCGATGGATTGGACGCTTCATCTTTAATAAAGATCCGTGCTCCTTTACCCTTCTTAGCAAACTTTCTGGCTAATGCTGTCAGATTTCTCAACTCCAGCAAAGGAGTATTTCCTACTCCTGTTGAGTGCTGAATTTTTTGCACTTGTTCTAAAGAGTACCCGGTTTTACGCATCATCTGTTCATAATCAAACGCTATACCATCTAATTCAAAACTCTCATAGTCGATACCTACGGCTTTTTTCATAATTTCTCCACGTCGATTCATTACCGCTTCATAGCTCGTATCTTTATGCATCTTCATCACCACCTTGAAGGATTTCCCGTAACTGTCTGCCGATTGGCAATATTTCCGGAACAAATTTTCCGAAACTGTGAGTATAGGTAGGATTTTCTTCAAGAAGCTTCCCTTTTACAATACGGCTAGTCAGAGTTTTCACTGACACTTGCTCTCCAATTTCAGCATCTTTTAGTAAAAATCCTTTATTCCACATTTCCAAGGGCACTTTTTTCGTATCCTCTGGTAAATTCGGAGACCGTTCCGTGGACTCCAGTACCACATCATATATTCGAACCCAACTTCCTTTTTTTATGATTTCCAACCTGTACACCTCCTAATTAATCCAACATATCTCTCATATCACCCATAATTGCTCTTGGTACAGGAAGATCCAACATCGTTTTAAGACCTGCGCCGGCATTTAATACATGGGGAATCATGTTTATGCACATTGCTATGGTACCTATGCCACCTGGAATTTCAGGCTTAATGGACATGTTAATGTTAGGAACTCCTTTGATATTAATATAATCTCCCGTATCAATACCTTCGGTTTCCGGTAAAATTTGTTGCGGATGCTCCATATCAATTTTAAGAGATCCGTCTACATAACCGTAACCACATTGTTTACAACCTGCCACGTTTCCGGCTTTTACTTCGGTATATTTGGTTTTTCGATCGGTATTGCTCATGATGGGTTCTCTGGTTTCATCAATTTTTTCTACCTTCCAACCGATCCCGTCAGCTACCATATGAATGGACTCGGGAAAACCTACATGTCCGGCTACTTTCCCGTTTTTTACTCCATCTTCAAAATCTTTCCTTGTCAGTCCTACCCCTTGCTCTTCCATTACCGCATGTCCGAAAGGAGACAAGTCATTAACTCGGGAAGCACTGATATGGTCCACGGTCTCACAAGTTCCCGTCAATGCCAATACTAAATAATCCAATACAAAGCCAGGGTTTATTCCCGTTCCTAAGACAGTAACATTGTTTTCTTTTGCTATTTTATTTAACTGGTCTGCAAGTTCAGGCTCTTGTGCTTGTGGATAGGCCATTTCTTCCGCTGTGGAAATCACATTCATTTGATTTTCTAACATAAGCTTAATCTTATCAAAAGCTCCTTTAGTAAAAGAGTCTGTTGCAAGCAGGGCAACATCAGCAAATTTTTTCTTGGCCAAGTCATTGATATCACTGGTAATCATTACAGGATCACGATCTCCACGAACCATTTCCAGTACTTCAAACATGTCTTTCCCAACCCGCTCTTCGTTTCGATCACAAACGCCAACAATTTCAACGCCTTGTTTTTTCAAGAGCATCTCTGCCATCCCACTACCCATAGCACCAAATCCCCAAATAACTACTTTAACATTTTCCTTCATAATAAACCCTCCTTCTAATTTTTAATTGTTTCACAAACTTCTAAATGAATATTATCTTTCTACTATATTACATAGCAATTAGTATGCCATAATATAATATATACAGTAATAAAGTAAAAGAAACTTAACAAATCTTATTAAACCGTTCTTATAAATTTAATAATAAAGCTGATTGATGCTATAAATTCGGATATATTTATTTCACTTGCAATCAAAACGTATAACTATAAACCCTTGTACTATATGTATTCATTTTTTAATCATTATATTCGGTGATTTATTAGCAAGCTAAAAATAACGCAAAATATTTTGCATTAAATGCAAAATATTTTGCGTTATTTTTCCAATTTATATTTCTTAACTTTGTATTGAAGAGTTTGTCTTTTTATACTTAGCATCCTGGCTGCCTGACTGATATTTTGTTGATTGACACCTAAAGCATTTGTAATTAAGTGCTTTTCATAATCTTCCAAGGACTTGTTTAAATCCAACTGCTTTCTCATGGAATCACTCACTTCACTTTTTTCTGTAAATTCCCTCCCATTCCCTTCATTAGTTTGTGAATGCATATTATGATAATAATCCACAATATAATTCGACAAATGCTCTTCTTTAATAACATGCTCCTGATTAATTAAATTCATAGCTCCTTCAATAACATTTTCCAACTCCCGTACATTTCCCGGCCAATGATAACTTTGAAATATATCTTTAACTCCATCAGAAAGCATCCAAACTTCTTTACTAAATTTACGATTATATTTATCGATAAAGTAGTCACTGAGTAACTCCAGATCCTGTTCTCTTTCCCTAAGAGGAGGAATAATTATATTTAAAACGCTTAGTCGATAATAAAGATCTTTACGTATTAAGTTCTTCTCTAACAAAACTTTGGGATCTTGATTCGTAGTGGCAAGAATTCGTACATCTATAGAAATATCCTTTGTTCCGCCGATTCTCCGAATATAATTTTCCTGCAATACTCTTAAAAGTTTTGCCTGTAAGTTTTGATCCATTGAGTCAATTTCATCTAAAAGAATCGTGCCCCCGTTGGCCTGTTCAAAAATCCCGGGACGGTCTACAGCCCCTGTAAAGCTACCTTTTTTTGTTCCGAACAGAATGCCTTCCAATAGATTCTCCGGAAATGCCGCACAGTTTTGTCCGATGAAAGGTTTGTTTTTTCTTATACTTTCATTATGGATGCTTTGAGCAAATATTTCTTTTCCCGTTCCGGTTTCCCCATAAATTAAAACACTTGAAGAAGTTTTACTTGCTTTTCTGGCAACATTAATTGCTTTAAAAAACTCAGAACTTTTCCCAATTAAATAATCAAAATTGTATTGATTTCTTCTTTTTTGAGTATTTTCTATGGGTTCAATTAACTGGTCCTGCAGCTGTTGAATCTGATCTGACAGTTTTTTAATTTTGGTAATGTTTTTAGCAATTTCTAAAGCACCGATTTTCTCATTTTTATAGTAAAGAGGAAAAGTGGAGTTAATGGTTGTTATTTCCTTTCCTTCATGATTTAAGTAGGTCTGACTTTTATTGATAATAGGTTTTTCTGTTTTTAATACTCTGAGCAAGGTGCTGCTTTCTTCAGTCAAACTGGGAAATAGCTTTAAAAGACTGGTTCCAATAACATCTTTTGTGTTCATTTCTTCCAATGTTGCCATTTCATCATTATATAAAAGAGTTTTCCCTTGATTATCAATAACATGAACCCCTTCTTCAATAGAATAAAGAATCTTTTCCAGGATTACATTTAATTCACTTTTTGAAATCATAAAATTCTCCCCTTTAGGATGAAAAAGGTAGAGAACTTTATAGCCTCTACCTTTTTTATGCTTTCTTATAATCTATATCTAGCTACAAACGCTAATAATGCTATTGCCTACTTCGCTGATTCATACAGTTCATATTTACCACAAAGTTTATCTACCATTTTTATGGCTTCCGATTTTTTATCAGGATTTGAAATTATCAGATCCATAATCTCCGCAATTACTGTCATATCTTCTTCTTTCATTCCTCTTGTAGTTACTGCAGGGGTTCCTATTCTAATTCCACTCGTCACAAAAGGACTCTCAGGATCAAAGGGAATAGTATTTTTGTTAACAGTAACCTTTACTTCATCCAATAAATTTTCTGCTTTTTTGCCGGTAATATTTTTATTTCTGAGATCCACCAATAGTAAATGGGTATCTGTACCATCAGAAACCAAGGTGAAATCTCGTTTTTTCAACTCTTCACCTAAAGCTTTAGCATTTTTAATAACCTGTTGCTGATACTGATTAAATTCTTCACTTAAAGCTTCTTTAAACGCTACAGCCTTTGCTGCAATAACGTGCATTAATGGACCACCTTGCATACCGGGAAAAATGGCTTTATCAATAGCTTTTTTATGTTCCGCTTTGCAAAGGATAGCCCCTCCTCTTGGACCTCTTAAGGTTTTATGGGTGGTGGTAGTTACGAAATCTGCGTGCTCGCACGGGTTCATATGAAGACCCGCTGCAATAAGTCCTGCAATATGAGCCATATCCACCATTAAATAAGCGTCTACTTCATCTGCAATTTCTCTGAATTTTCTAAAATCAATTTCTCTTGGATAAGCACTACCCCCAGCGACAATCAGCTTCGGCTTGGTTTCTAAGGCTTTTTTTCGAACAACCTCATAATCAATCTGCTGGGTTTCCGGGTCTACTCCGTAGTCCACAAAATTGTAATAGGATCCCGAGAAGTTTACCGGACTTCCGTGGGTTAAGTGCCCTCCATGGGATAAATTCATTCCAAGAACCGTATCCCCCGGTTTTAACACGGCAAAATAAACACCAAGGTTTGCATTGGAGCCGGAATGAGGCTGTACATTAGCGTGTTCCGCATTAAATAGGGTTTTCAATCGATCAATGGCAAGATTTTCTGCCACATCAACCTCTTCGCAGCCCCCATAGTAACGTTTTCCGGGATAACCTTCCGCATATTTATTTGTTAAATAACTGCCCATAGTTTCCATTACGGATTCCGTTACAAAGTTTTCTGAAGCAATCAATTCAATATTTCCCTCTTGTCGCCTTTTTTCTTTTTTAATTACCTCGTAGATTTCAGGATCTTGAATTTCTAAATTTTTAAAGTTCATAGAATTGCTCCTCTCATTTATTGTACTTACAAATATATTATAAGTTTTCTAAAGATTTTTGACAAGGCCATAAATAATAAATAGCAAAAAAAGCCTTATACAGGCTTTTTATCTGCGATTTTAGTTATTACTGGAATGTATTTTTTATCATTCTTAAAGGATTCGTTTTTCAATTTGATTCCTAAAAAGGATAAGGCCATTAATCCAAAGCCTATCAAAGCTGCAAAGATTTCCTGGGCAGGGAATACTATGTTCCCGATTACTACCCCCATTAATAAAGCAAACAAAGGAATCATATAAAGAATAAAAGCTGCAGTTAGGACATGTTGTCCCTCCATATCAACTTCCACGATCTGATCACTTTTTGCACCGGCAGTATTTAGGGCTTCAATTCGAAGCTCATGGCTGTCGCTCCCCAATTTACAAGCGTTGCAACCACTGCAACTCGAATTTTTTTCCATAATGACAAAAGCTTTATCCTCTGAAACTTCCACTACTTTTCCATATTGTTTCATCATCAAGCTCCTTTCCATAAATCTTTAAAAACTTCCGACGCAATAACAAGACCTGCTGCGGATGGAACAAAAGAAATGCTTCCCGGCGTTTTTTTACGTTCATACTTTGGATCCGAAGAAATTCTTTCGACCTCCAGAGGCTTCTCCACAGAGAACACCACCTTAATGTCTGTGAGTTTTCTTTTGCGTAATTCTTTTCGCATAACCCTAGCAAGGGGACAAGTGTTTGTTTCATGGATATCAGCTACTAAAAATTTAGTCGGGTCTATTTTATTACCGGCTCCCATACTGCTGATCACAGGAATGTCTAGTTTCTTAGCCTGTTCAATTAATAGTAGTTTTGCTGAGATGGTATCGATTGCATCAATGATATAATCAAAATCTTTTCTCACCAATTCTTTAATGTTTTCATTAGATAAGTGATCTTTGAAGCTATGAATTTTTAAGTTAGGATTGATATCTAATAAACGCTCTCTCATTACCATTACTTTATCCTGCCCGATGGTTCTATGACTGGCTTGAATTTGACGATTAATATTCGTTACACAAACCACATCGGAGTCCAGAATGGTGATTTCTCCAATACCTGCTCTTACCAATGCCTCAGCCGCATAGGATCCCACACCTCCCACACCAAAAATTGCAATGTGTTTATCGGAAAAGCTTTTTAAAGAAGTACCATTAGCCAGAAGCTCCGTTCGTTCAAACTGATTTTTCATATCTTCACCCTTTGATTATAAAATATGGTTCGTATTTTTGCAAATATTTTGCATAAAAAAACCCGCCGTGCCGTCTTTATCGAGTGTTTTGAAACCTGCGCTCGCAGGTGGGTACCC
This sequence comes from Clostridiaceae bacterium, assembly GCA_003553525.1. Taxonomy (GTDB): domain Bacteria; phylum Bacillota; class Clostridia; order Peptostreptococcales; family T1SED10-28; genus Isachenkonia. Next base: position 4,232 of record PWEO01000127.1, on the reverse strand, counting down.
TGCTACCCGTTTTGCAAGTCCAGTAGCTGGCATGTGCTCTGCGGGTAAACTCCGGGTTCCCAATGTAATAGTGTTGGCTCAAAACATATTCGATTTGACGCACACAGCAGGCTCTTTTGCTATATCTAATGATACCATAAAATGCTCAGATGTTCAATCCTTAAGAAGGCTATAAAAGGCCCCCTTAAGAAGTTTTATCTGTGGAATTTACATTGATGTGCAGTTCTGCTAACTGTTCATCATCAATGGTTGTAGGGGCATCGGTCAAGAGGCAGGTAGCGTTTTGCGTTTTAGGAAAAGCAATTACCTGACGAATGTTTTCTTCATGAGCTAATATCATTACCAAGCGATCCAAACCATAAGCAATCCCACCGTGGGGTGGTGTTCCATATTGAAAAGCCTCTAGCAAAAATCCAAATTTTTTATAGGCTTCCTCTTTTGTGAACCCAAGGGCTTTAAACATTTTCTCCTGAATGTCCGAAGTATGAATTCGAATACTTCCGCCTCCAATTTCATAACCGTTTAATACTAAGTCATACGCTCTTGCTCGGGCATCTTCCGGTTTCTTATCCAATAATAATAGATCCTCATCAATCGGTGCAGTAAATGGATGATGACTAGCGGTTAAACTATTCGTCTCTTTATCTCTTTCAAACAATGGAAATTCTGTTACCCAAAGGAAGTTATACTGATCCTTCTTGTAAAGATTTAATTCCTTCCCTAAATTATTTCGAAGATTACCGAGGGCACTATGAACCACATGAGTATCGTCTGCAACAAATAACAGCAAGTCTCCGGCTTTTCCTCCAGTTTTATCTAAAATACTTTGAATCTCTGCTCCCCTAAGAAATTTGGCTATAGGAGAGTTTACTCCATCTTCCATAATTTTTAACCAAGCAAGACCCTTCGCACCGTAATCCTTCGTGTATTTCTCAAGATTTGTAATATCCTTACGGCTGAAGTTCTCTGCTTGACCGGTAACATTGATCGCTTTAATAATTCCGCCTTTTTCAATGGTGCTGGAAAAAACCTTGAACTCCGAATTTTTCAGGCTTTCCGTAACATCAATGAGCTCTAGACCGAATCGGGTATCGGGTTTATCATTACCATATCGATCCATGGCTTCTTCATAAGTTATCCGAGGGACTGGTAAAGTGATATCTACCCCTTTGATATTTTTAAGTACATAAGCCATCATTCTTTCATTTATTTCCATAATGTCCTCTTCATCTACAAAAGACATTTCACAATCAATTTGTGTGAATTCCGGTTGACGGTCGGCTCTTAAGTCCTCATCTCTAAAACACTTCACGATTTGAAAGTACCGATCGGTTCCCGATACCATTAACAACTGTTTGAACAGTTGAGGAGACTGAGGCAGTGCGTAAAATTTCCCTTGATTTACCCGACTGGGAACAATATAATCCCGGGCTCCTTCCGGTGTCGGTTTCGTTAAAATCGGTGTCTCCACCTCTACGAAAGTTTCATTGTCTAAAAACTCGCGAACCAGTTTGGTAACATCATGCCGCAGTTTAAGGTTTTGTTGCATATTCTTTTTTCGAAGATCCAAGTATCGATATTTCAGTCGAAGATTTTCAGAAACCTGGTCATCATCCTTTATGTAGATCGGTGGAGTTTTGGCTTCATTTAAAACTTCTACCTCTTCAACAAATACTTCCACTTCTCCTGTGGGCATATCCAAGTTTTTAGAATGTCTCTCAATGACTTTTCCTTTGATAATTATAACGTATTCCGAACCTAAAGTCTCGCCTGTAGTAAAAGCTTCTTTTGAAACATCCTGATCAAATACTACCTGAGTGATTCCGGTTTTATCCCGTAAATCCACAAATATTAATCCCCCAAGATCTCTCCGTTTTTGAACCCATCCGGCAAGAATTACTTCTTGTCCGATATGTTCTCTTCTTAGAATTCCTGCCATATGACTCCGTTTCAGTTTTTCCATATATTTATCACTCCTTTTTCACTTTTCAATATTGTATTTACATAACATTATTACCGTTCTCTTGTTTTGAGATTGGTAAATCATTTATTTATAAATAAGGGTTATTTATCCGTTCTTCTTCTAATGTGGTATCCGGCCCATGGCCTGGATGTACTTTGTAGTCATTTTTTAACACCATTAATTTTTCTTTAATAGCATTAACTAACTGCTTGTGATTTCCACCTTCAAGATCTGTTCTTCCGATAGAACCCTTGAACAGGGCATCTCCTGTGAATAAATGATCTTCAACCTGAAAGGTAATTCCTCCCGGACTATGTCCCGGAGTGTGAATTACTTTAATTTCAAGATTTCCGTATATTAATAAGTCTTCATGTTTTAAAATTTTAGCATCACTGAAATTCACAGCGTTCATGGGCATTCTTGAAGTATAATTCAACTCTGCATCCTGAAGTATATAAAGATCCTTTTCATGCACGAATACAGGCGCTTTCCAGTCCTTTACAAGACCCACAATACCTCCAATATGGTCTCCATGAGCATGGGTTAGTAAAATTGCTTGTAGGGTCAATTTTTCTTTTCTGAGCAATGAGCTTATGTCATCACTGTTTCCACCAGGATCTATTACTACTGCTTCTTTGGTTTCTTCATCACCCAGAATATAAGCATTCACACCATATACTCCAACTTCCAACTTGTGAAAAATCATGTAATCAACTCCTTATCAATAAGATTTAAAAAGCTTTATTGCTATCAATCATAATAGTTACCGGCCCATCATTAACCGATGAAACCAACATATGAGCTTGGAAAACACCGGTTTCAACGGATGCACCAAGCTCGCCGCAAATCTCAACAAATTTCGCATATAATTCATTGGCCTCTTCCGGTTTTCCAGCTCTGGAAAAACTGGGGCGTCTTCCCTTTCGACAATCTCCAAGTAATGTGAACTGAGAAATAGCCAAAATGGAACCTTGCTCATCGAGAAGGGATCGATTCATCTTCTCATTCTCATCTTCAAAAATCCGCAAATTACATATTTTTTCAGCTAAATAGATAACATCCTTAAGTTCATCGCCCTCTTCAACGCCGAGATAAACCAGAAGACCTTTTCCGATCTGTCCTTCGATCTTTTCTTCTACACTTACAGAGGCCGACACTACTCTTTGTACAACTGCTCTCACATAAATCCTCCTTCTCTAATTTTTCACTCGGTACGCATCAAAAACCCCTTGAATATGTTTAAGTTTCTCAATGAGTTTTGTGAGATGTTCCGTACTTCCAACTTCTAGGGTTAAATTAATAAAAGCGATTTTTTCTTTATTTGTCCGGGCATTTAATGAATTCACAGTAATTTTCGATTCCGATAATAACAACGTAATCTCGGTTAGAAGACCCTTTCGGTCCGTTGCCTCCACTTCAACCTCCACTTGAAAATCCTGGGTCTTATTTGCATCCCATTGTACTTCAATAAACCGTTCCTTCGTCTCTTGAGTGTCCGAAATGGTGGAGCAGTCTGCGCGGTGAATAGAGACTCCTCGACCCCTTGTAATATAACCTATAATTTCATCTCCCGGCACAGGGTTACAGCACTTTGCAAATCGAATTAATATGTTGTCTACACCCTTTACCATTACCCCTTGAGAAACTTTGCTTTTCCCATGAGGTTTTTTCGGTTTCACGTAATTCTCCGGAATCACGTCCACTTCGGAGTTTTTAAGTGTGTAATCCTCCTTATCGTTTTCGATTTGTTCTTTAATTCTTGATAGTACTTGATTGATCGTCACCCCACCATAACCAATGGCTGCGTATAGATCTTCCGTGTACTTATAACCCAGTTTTTCAATGATCGGTTCCAGAATTTTGTTTTTCAACACTTTATCCGCACTTATGGTTTCGCGCTTTAGGGCTTTTTCCAAACTTGCTTTCCCTTTTTCAATATTTTCTTCTTTCCGTTCTTTTTTAAACCATTGTTTAATCTTAGATTTCGCCTGAGAGCTTTTGACTATGTTTAACCAGTCCCTGCTTGGACCATTGCTGTTGGATGAAGTCAAAATCTCAACAATATTACCGTTTTTTAGTTTGTAATCTATGGGCACAATTCTATTATCAACTTTTGCACCTACACATTTATTGCCAATATCCGAATGGATCTTATAAGCAAAATCAATGGGTGTAGATCCTATGGGTAAATTTATTACTCTTCCCTTCGGAGTAAAAGTATATACCTCATTGGTAAACAAATCTACTTTAAGGGCTTCCATAAATTCTT